>SUXD01000036.1 GCA_015061145.1 Bacteroidales bacterium
CGTGGGTTCGAATCCCGCTATCCCGACATTGAGGCAGAGGAAAAATTTTTCTCTGCTTTTTTTATGTAATGAGTTTTTTAGAACCAAAAATAATGTCCGTCATATTGTTAAATAGAAAAAAAGCATTATCTTTGCACCGTTTTTTACAAACTAAACAAATTAATTAATTAAAAGTTATGTTAAATCATTACGAAACCGTTTTCATTTTGACTCCCGTTTTGTCTGATGCTCAGATGAAGGAAGCGGTAGAAAAATTCAAGGATTTCTTGAAGGCTGAGGGGGCAACAATTGTTCATGAGGAGAATTGGGGATTGCGTAAGTTGGCTTACCCTATTCAGAAAAAATCAACAGGCTTCTATCAGCTGCTGCAATTCGACGCAGAACCTTCTGTGATTGCAAAGTTGGAAGTGAACTATCGCCGCGACGAACGCGTGATGCGTTTCTTGACATTCAAACTCGATAAGTACGCTTACGAGTATGCAGAAAAAAGAAGAAGTTTAAAATCAAATCAGGAAAAGGAGAATTAAATTATGGCAGCACAAAATTCAGAAATCAGATTTTTGACTCCTGTTTCAGTGGATGTTAAAAAGAAAAAATATTGTCGTTTCAAGAAAAACGGCATCAAATACATTGATTATAAAGATCCTGAATTCTTGAAGAAATTCTTGAACGAACAGGGTAAAATCCTTCCTCGCCGTCTCACCGGAACTTCATTGAAATTCCAGAGAAAGGTAGGACAAGCAGTGAAAAGAGCTCGCCATTTGGCTTTGCTTCCTTATGTAACCGATTTGATGAAATAAAGAAGAGGAGATTGAAAGATGGAAATTATATTGAAAGAAGACATAATCAACTTAGGGTATAAAGATGATATCGTAACTGTTAAAGACGGTTATGCCCGTAACTTTCTGATTCCTCAGAAAAAAGCTATTCTTGCTACAGAATCGGCAAAAAAAGTGTTGGCTGAGAATCTGAAACAAAGAGCGCACAAATTGGAAAAAATCAAAAAAGAGGCTGAAGAATTGGCTGAAAAGCTGAAAACTGTTTCTTTGACAATTGGCGCAAAAACAAGTTCAACAGGGACTATCTTCGGTTCTGTTAACAGCATTCAAGTTTCTGAGGCTTTGGAAAAACAAGGTTTCAATGTTGACAGAAAAGTTATCTTTATCAAAGATGCTATTAAAGAAGTTGGTTCTTACAAAGCAATCGTAAAACTTCACAAAGAGGTGACTGTAGAAGTTCCTTTTGAAGTGGTTGCTGAATAATGAATATTTGACATTGCAAGTAAGGAGGACGAAAATTTCGTTCTCCTTTTTTTGTTTTAAAGCAGTTTTTTTTGCAAATGAAACTTTATCTGTTTAATCCCGATCATGATTTGGCGCTAGCTCGTTCCGAAGGTCGCTACGATGTGTTGAAATCGGCATCTCGTTTTGCTGCCGATTGTGCGTCGTTGCCTTTGTGGTATGCTGATGAGGGCGCTTCGGTGTTGGCAGAGTGCGATGAGTCGTGGCGTGCTGATGTTGTGCGCCGTTTCCCGGCGCTGACGAATGTCGACTTCGTTTTGTCGGCAGTAGGCGCGTCGCCAATTGTTCCTTGGGGGTGGAATGTTCATTTGCGCAATATTTTGACTTCTCGCGGGGCTGTTGATTTGCCGAACGACGAGACGCTGGCACTGGTGAAGCGACTTTCGCATCGTAGGGTGGTGGCCGAGGCGCTTGAGTGCTTGCGCTTGTCGGTCGAAACGGCGTTGCCGGACATTCCGCGTGAGCTGTTCTCCATGCAAGAAGTTGATACGGCGTCTCGAAACTGTTTGCCGTTGATTTTCAAAGCGCCGTGGTCGGGAAGCGGGAAGGGACTTTTCCGTCTGGCGGACTCTGTGCCGCCAGGTTTCGGCGGTTGGGCGCGCAACATCATAGAATGTCAGCATTCGGTGATGGTCGAGCGGTTTTATGACAAGGTGCAAGATTTTGCCATGGAATTTCGCGTTGATGAAAATGGCGTCTCGTTTGCGGGTTATTCTCTTTTTTCTACCTCGGTGCGTGGCGCTTATGCTTGTAATGAATTGCTGTCGGACGAGATGATTGTCGCTCGCCTGAATCGTTATGTTTCGACGGAGATTTTGGAGCAGGTGAAGACGGGGTTGTTGCGTTTCTTCAATGAGCGCTATTTTCCCGTTTATCGAGGTTATCTTGGTGTGGATATGATGGTTTATGTCGAAAATGGGGCGTTCCGCCTGCATCCGTGCGTCGAAATAAATGCAAGAATGACAATGGGAGTGGTGGCGCGTTTGTTTTACGACAGGTTTGTCGAACCCGGCATGACGGGCTCTTTTGAAGTGAATTATTTTGCCAAAGCGGAAGACATGGCGCGCTTTGTACATCGAATGTCGCATGAATATCCCTTGAATACTGAAAATGGGCGGATTCGTGCAGGATGGCTCTTGCTCTGTCCTGTGACTGACGCTTCGCAATATGCTGTCAGTGTGTTGGTCGGAGAAAAAAAGGCTATGAAGCCTTTTTTTTTGAAAAAAAGTGTATTTTTGTAAGAAAAAGTGCCTTATGAAAAAGTTGTGCCTATTCTCCTTGCTGATGTGTAGCATATTGGCAGGTATGGCTGAAACAGTGCCATTCAATAATCCTTTGTTTACAAATTTTCGTTCTCCGTTGTGGGAAGGCGAGGGCGATACAGTGATGTACACCGCAGACCCCTCGGCGCATGTGTTCAATGGTCGTTTGTATGTTTATGCTTCGCACGATATGGTGCCTGCTAATGGTTGCGATCACATGGATCAGTATCATGTGTTTTCGACTACAGATTTGACAACATGGACCGACCATGGCTTGATTTTCGGTTCGGGTCAAGTAGAATGGGGACGCAGCGAAGGCGGATTCATGTGGGCTCCCGATTGTGCCTACAATCCGGCTGACCAAACTTATTACTATTACTTTCCGCATCCTACAGGCGATGGTGATGAATGGAATACAACTTGGAAAATTGGTGTGGCCACCAGTAATAATCCTGCTACAGGATTTACACAACAAGGATATATTGAGGGTCTTGAGTCGCTCATCGACCCGTGTGTGTTTGTAGATGACGATGGACAGCCTTATATTTACCACGGTGGCGGTGGCATTTGCAAGGGCGGCCGTTTGAAAAAGAGCAATTGGAAGCAATTGGATGGCTCGATGACTGCAATGACAGGATTGAGCGATTTCCACGAAGGTACTTGGGTGTTCAAGCGCAATGGCGTTTATTACTTGATGTATGCCGATAATCATGGTCTTGATGGCAACCAGTTGAAATACGCCATGGGTAATTCGCCGCTCGGCCCGTGGACTTCTAAAGGCGTTATCCTTTATGCTACAGGATGCGATACCAGCCACGGCTCTATTGTGGAATACAATGGACAATGGTATTTGTTTTATCATAGCTCAAATGCTTCAGGACAAAATAATTTACGCTCGGTTTGCGTGGATAAACTGTATTTTAACGAGGATGGCACTATACAAGTGGTGAAAAACTGGGGCGAACCTTACAATGGCCCACATACGGTTACGGAGGTTGCCAATACCACAGATATTGCACTGACCTTGCAAGCCGAAGACTTCAATACTGGCATGCACTACGGTTATTGGGACACGACAACGGGCAACAGCACTAACGCTTATCGTACCGATGTAAATGTGGACATTAAAACAGAAAATTCTACGACTTTTGTAGGCAACATGGAGAATGGCGAATGGTTGCGCTATACGGTGAATGTGGCCAAAGCAGGATTGTACGATATCGATTTCTATGTGGCAAGCGGTAATGGCGATGGCAAATTTCATGTCAGCGTGAACGGTACCCAAAAAACGGCTGAGATTTCAGTGCCTAACACCGACGGATGGACATTATTCCAGAAATTGACGGTGCCTAACATCCCGTTGAAAGAAGGCGAACAGTACATTGATATCCGCATCAGCAACGGATTCAACTTTGACCGCATGGAATTCCGTAATGCACAGCTGTATTCAGGAAGACCGTATAACGGTCCGCATGACATCAATGATGGTGCAGTAGTTGAAGCCGAAGATTTTGATGAAGGCGGCGAAGGTATAGCGTACCATGATAATGAGTCGACAAATCAATCAGGTGCTTATCGTACCGACGAAGGCGTGGATTTGGAAAATTCTGAGGAAAGCATCCATATCTCATGGAGCAACTCTGGCGAATGGACCAAATATACCTTGAATGTGCAGACTGCAGGCTGGTATGATGTGGTGGTTCGTGTATCTACAGGAAATGGTGCGCCGGGTTCTTTGTCGTTGTCTGTCGATGATATTGATGAGTATGACATGGTGAGTACAACAACCGCAAATTGGCAAACTTATGGCACAGTTACAGTCAAGAATGTAAAACTTACAGCTGGTACGCATGTGATGACCTTGAATATCGGTGGCAACATCAATGTGGATAAGTTCACTTTCAATGCGGCTTCATATACGGTCACGGTGGCCTCTGACGATAACGAGACGGGTACGGCAACTGGAGGCGGAACATTCGATGGCGGTGCGCAGACAACATTGCGAGCTACTCCGCAAAGCGGTTATGAATTCGCTTATTGGAATGACGGCAGTACGCAGAATCCACGCACAATCACCGTTGACCAGAGCGCTGATTTTGTGGCATTCTTTGAAAAGACTGCTTATCTGCCAGATGACAGCAGAACGGTATGCGTAACTTGCGACAGTCGCAGTAACGAAATTTCGGTGTCTGCTGGAGTGGGAGATTTGATAATGTCTGCAGATGTGAAAGTGGACGGTGTATTGGTGCAATCAGCCAAAGGCATAAAACAGGCCGTTTGGAACTATACCGTAAGTGTTCCCGTAACTCAAAAGATAGAAGTGGTGGTGAAAACCAAAGATTATAAAATCGTAAAAACTTATTGGAAATAACGATTTTCTTGAATGAAATAAGAGGAAAAGAGAGCCGTTAGGCTCTCTTTTTTTTGTGATTTTGCGTGACCGATAAATATATTTAGTCGAATATGTCGAAAGTTTGCCGCTTTTTCGTTATTTTTGTTAGTTAAAATAAACTTTAATCCGTTTTTTGAATGAAAGTCTTGAAATTTGGCGGAACATCCGTAGGTTCCGTGGAAAATTTGCAAAAGGTGAAAGGTATAGTGGGCAGTCTATCTGAACCCGCAGTAGTGGTCGTTTCGGCAGTCGGCGGCATAACCGACAAACTTTTGAGTACAGCGCGAACAGCCACATGTGGCACAGACGATTACCTGGCAGAATATAATCAGATAATTGAACGTCACAGAACGATAATAAAAGGATTGCTGGAAGGCAAACAGCAAGAGGATGTGTTGCAGAAAGTTGAACTCTTGCATAACGAACTCGCAAATTTGTATAAAGGCGTTTCTTTGATAAGAGATCTGTCTGCCAAAACAGAAAATACAATAGTTTGTTATGGCGAACGCATATCTTCTTTGTTCATAAGCGAATATCTTGGTGCAGAACTGCTGGATTCTCGCGATTTCATCAAAACTGAATTTGTGGGAGGAAAGAATGTGCTGAATGCAGAATTGACTAAAAAGTTGATAAAAGAGCGTTTTGGTGCAGAGAAGAAGTTGCGCCTTGTGCCTGGCTTTATTTCTACAGATGCAAAATCAGGTGAAATAACCAATTTGGGGCGCGGCGGTTCCGACTATACTGCTGCTATTTTGGCCGCCGATCTGGATGCTTCAGTGCTGGAGATATGGACCGATGTAGATGGTTTCATGACGGCTGACCCGCGTGTCATCAGCAAAGCGTACACCATTGAGAAACTGAGCTACATCGAAGCGATGGAATTGTCGAATTTCGGTGCGAAGGTGCTTTATCCGCCAACCATTTATCCTGCTTACAAGAAGAATATTCCTATTTATATCAAAAATACGCAAAACCCAGAAGGTGCAGGCTCGTGTATCTCTGACGAACCAGATGATTCCAATAAATTCATCAAAGGTATTTCGTCTATTTCCGATACGAGTCTGATTACAATTCAAGGCATGGGCTTGATTGGCATTGAAGCTGCCAACGGCCGTATGTTCTCAACGCTTTCGTGCAACGGAATAGCCGTTTTTTTCATCTCACAAGCTTCTTCGGGCAGCTCTATCTCGTTTGGTGTGCACAATGGCGATGCCGAAAAGGCAGTGGCGTTGTTGCGTAAAGAGTTCAAGAAGGAAATAGAGATGGACGAGATAAATTCCATTGTGGTGGAGAACGATTTGGCTACCATTGCCATTGTGGGTGAGAAAATGCGTCAGACTACAGGTACGGCGGGAAAATTGTTTGATACGCTTGGTCGTAACAATATCAATATCATAGCGTTGGCACAAGGCTCGTCAGAGACGAACATCTCCTTTGTGGTGAAGGCTGCCAATTTGCGCAAGGCTTTGAATTCCATACATGAGTCATTCTTCCTTTCGGAATATCAGGAACTGAACCTTTTTGTGGTGGGAACAGGAACAGTGGGCGGCAGCCTGTTGAATCAGTTTCAGACACAAAAAGACTTGCTGATGAAACAAAATTCGCTGAAAGTGAAAGTGATAGGTATTGCAGGCTCTAAAAAATTCATCATCGACCGCGATGGCATCGATTTGCTTTCGTTCCGCCAAAGGATGAATGAAGAAGGATTGCCTTCAAGTCCTGAAGCCATCAAAAACGCATTGCTTGACCTGAATATTTTCAATTGCGTATTTGTTGATTGTACGGCAAGTGCCGATATAGCAGGGTTGTATCATGATATGCTGCAGAATAACATATCTGTTGTGGCAGCCAATAAAATAGCCGCTTCTTCGGCCTACGAAAATTATATAAAGTTGAAACATACAGCCCGCAAACGTGGCGTGAAATTCTTGTTCGAAACCAATGTAGGAGCGGGGCTGCCGATTATCAATACCATCAACGACCTGATTTACAGCGGCGACCGCATTCTGAAATTGGAGGCGGTGCTTTCGGGTACGTTGAACTTTATTTTCAATACCATCAGCAGTGAGATTCCTTTGAGCAAAACGATAGAAATGGCTATGGAGGCAGGTTTTGCCGAACCCGACCCTCGTATTGACCTGAGCGGAAAGGATGTGATAAGAAAACTAGTCATTCTGGCGCGCGAGTCGGGCTATGTGGTAGAAGAAGCAGATGTGGAGAAAAATCTCTTTATACCGAAGGATTGTTTCGAAGGTTCGCTTGATGATTTTTGGGGAAAAGTGCAGAAATTGGATGCTGATTTTGAAGAAAAACGCAAAGTGTTGGAATCGAAGAAGATGCGTTGGCGCTTTATTGCGAAAATGGAAGAAGGAAAGACTTCTGTTGGCTTGGCGGCAGTGGACGAGCGTCATCCGTTTTACGATTTGGAAGGCAGCAACAATATAATATTGCTAACAACAGAGCGTTATAAACAATATCCGATGATGATTCGCGGATATGGCGCAGGTGCAGATGTTACAGCTGCCGGTGTGTTTGCCGATATCATCAGCATTGCGAACATTCGATGATGCAATAAAAATGAAGTTGTATAATGTTATTTTCATATTAATTTTTACTGTTTTCTTTGTTTCATGCAGGGAAAAATCGCCGCAACTGCCGGTGAATAAACTGCCGAAAGACTATACCAAAGAAAACCTGCTGGAAATGAATGTGGCCTTGGCGCAGAAAGAATTGACGGACATAGCAGTGTATATCGACACTGCAGCGCCCAAAATGCAAAAAACGCCGGGCGGATTCTGGTATGAAATAAAAAATGCAGGTGTAGGCGATTCGATTGTGCGTGGCGACAAAGTGAAAGTGACATACAACTTGCGACTGCTCGACGGCACGCTTTGCTATACGCCTGCCGATGGAGGTACCAAGACAGTTCTTGTAGGACATGCCGATGAAACCAAAGGGCTTGACGATGCCTTGCTGATGATGACCGAAGGGGCTGCCGGCAATTTCATTATACCGGCTAATCTGGCTTACGGCATGGTGGGCGACCAGAAAAGAGTCGGCTCTAAAAAGACAATAATTTACGAAATACTTTCAATAGAGAAAGTGCCATACTGAAAAATATGAAAAAGATAATTCTAATAGGTTGTTCGTTGCTTGCATTGGCTTGCTGTTTCTCGTGCAAGAAAACAAAATCGCTTTCTGAATTGCGTCGTGAAGAACGGAAATCAATCAGCGATTTCATCAAGGATAACAACATTGAGATACTTGATGCATTTCCCGCAGATACTGTTTTTGAAGACAATCAGTATTTTCTGGATGACGACGGATTGTATATTCAGATTCCCAAAGACGATGATGGTAATCCGATGAACGGCGAGGGTGGCGTGCCTGTCAAAGGCGACGAAATAGTGGTGAACTATTACGAGATAACTATGAGTGGAGACACAATCAATAGAATGTGGTCGCCGTCGGAGTACGGACACAATGTGCAAGTGTTCACTTACGATGTGGATTGTCCTATTGCAGGATTCAATTTGGCCGCCAAGTATTTGCAGAGCAAAGGCGAGGCGAATCTGATTGTGCCTTCGAAAATTGGCTTCCAGAGTGCGCAAAATTCAATCACGGCATATAGATACCGTGTTCGTTTCAAGATAAAAGGGTAGAATCTAAAAAAAATAGCAATTATGACTTTAATTAAATCAATTTCCGGCATCCGCGGAACAATTGGCGGGAAAGCGGGAGACGGTTTGTCGCCGTTGGACATTGTGAAATTTACAACGGCTTACGCATTGTGGATAAGAAAAAATAATCCATCGGGTTCGAATACGATTGTTGTGGGCAGAGACGCCCGCCTTTCGGGTAAAATGGTGGAGAATGTCGTTTGCGGTACCTTGATAGGTGTCGGATTCGATGTTTTGAACATCGGATTGGCTTCGACGCCAACTACAGAGATGGCGGTAATCCTCTCGAAAGCGGCAGGAGGAATCATTCTTACAGCCAGCCATAATCCCAAACAATGGAATGCGCTTAAATTGCTGAATTGTCAAGGCGAGTTCCTTACAGCGCAAGACGGCAAAGAAGTGCTGGAAATGGCAGAAAAGGAGGACTTCACTTATGCGGAAGTCGATCAACTGGGAAAAATAACTTACGATGACACTTTCACTCAAAAGCATATCGAAAAGGTGCTGGCTTTGCCGCTGGTTGATGTGGAGGCTATAAAAAACGCGAATTTCAAAGTTTCTGTTGATTGCGTGAACTCAGTCGGAGGCATTTGTATTCCAGAGTTGCTCGAAGCGCTTGGCGTGAAGCAGATTGAAAAACTAAACTGTGATCCTACGGGTAATTTCGCTCATAATCCCGAACCGCTTCCCGAGAACCTGAAAGATATTTCGGCCATGACTCGAGAAAAAGGTGTTGATGTTGGTTTCGTCGTCGATCCTGATGTAGACCGTTTGGCCATTGTTTGCGAGAACGGCGAAATGTTTGGTGAGGAATATACGCTCGTTTCGGTTGCTGATTATGTTTTGAACCATACCAAAGGAAATACGGTGTCAAATTTGAGCTCGACCCGTGCCTTGCGTGATGTGACTGAAGGACATGGCGGACAATATTATGCTTCAGCAGTGGGCGAAGTGAACGTCGTGGCCCAGATGAAGGCGAAAAACGCAGTAATAGGAGGCGAGGGTAATGGCGGTGTCATTTATCCTGAAATACACTATGGTCGCGATGCATTGGTTGGAATAGCTTTGTTTTTGACGCATTTGGCTAAGTCGGGCAAAAAAACATCCGAATTGCGCGCGATGTATCCGGATTATTACATCTCGAAAAATAAAATCCAACTGACACCTCAAATTGATGTTGAAGGAGTGCTTTGTGTCATCAAGGGGTGCTATAAGCAGTTTAAAGTGAATGATATCGATGGCGTGAAGATTGATTTTCCACAAGGATGGGTGCATCTTCGCAAATCAAATACAGAACCGATTATCAGAATTTACAGCGAAGCGCCTACAAAGGAGCAGGCTGACGCATTTGCAAATTCGATTATTGCAGAGATTAAGCGGATTGCTAAAATAGACTGATAGACAGCGAGAAAATGAAAAAAGCCTTTGTTTTCACAAAGGCTTTTTTCATTCCGTGTGCCCAGAACAGGACTCGAACCTGCATGCCTCGCAGCATACGCACCTGAAACGTACGTGTCTACCATTCCACCACCTGGGCTTTTCGTTTTGCAAATATACAATGAATTTTGTATTTTCGTAAGTAAATTCACGAAAAAAAATGGAAAAAACACCAAAACTAATTCAGCTTCGCCTCTTAGGGTTCCAATATTCTCGAAAAAAAGAGAAAGTTTGCTCTATAATACTGGAAGAATTGGACGGAGAAAGACGCATTTCCATCGTGATAGGTCTTTATGAAGCCAATTCCATATTCATAGGGGCTCAGAACCGAAAGATGCCCCGTCCGATTACACATGACATGGTGATGGAAATGACTGCGGAGTCATTTCCATCACCA
>SUXD01000011.1 GCA_015061145.1 Bacteroidales bacterium
CTCTTTGGTAATCCTTGTAAACCCTCGTGGCGGCGAATATCCTTTTTAATAATTTATATTAAGGGGATATCCGCCGCCATTGTTGTTTATCCTAAGTATCAAGGATTTGATTTATTGATATAGGGATTATATTGGGTTATATTTCTTCAAAAGTCAAAGTTGGTGTATTAAAGTATATAATTAGTTAAAAAAAATAAAAACGCAAACATTTTGCGTTTTTATTTTTAGGATATTTCTACAAAATCGCAACAAAATGCGATTATTAATCTATCAACAAAGAAAAAAAGCCATTTCTCATCACTCAAAAAACTTGCCGTTGCCGTCTTGGTCGAGGGTTTGCGCGAGTTTTTCGAGGTTCAGGCTGCGGGCTGAAGAATCTACAATATCTTTGTAAACGCCGCCTTTTCGATAGAGCGATTCGGGGTCGCCGCTCTGCTCCACCCGTCCGTCTTTCAGGGCATAAATCACATCGCTGTCTATAATCTGCGAAATGCTGTGCGAAATAATCACCACTGTACGATTTTTCTTGATGGCGTCAATGCTGGCCTTGATTTGCTCGGTGGCAATGGCGTCGAGCGAAGCCGTTGGTTCGTCGAGGAAGATAATCGGCGGATTCTTGAGGAACATACGGGCGATGGCCACACGCTGCTGCTGTCCGCCCGACAGCTGTTTTGCTTGCGACTGAAATCCTTTGGGGAGTTTCATAATCTGGTCGTAAATATATGCCTTGCGGGCAGCCTCCTCCACCTGTTCCAGCGTAGCGCCAGGCAATCCGTATCGGATATTCTCCTCTATGGTGCCATCGAAAATATGGTTTTTCTGCAGTACCAGTCCGATATTTTCGCGCAGGAAGTGCGTATCGTACTTGCGCAAGTCCACCCCATCAAGCAGAATCGTTCCGCAATCGGGTTCGTAAAATTTGTCGAGCAGATTCACGATGGTCGATTTCCCTGCGCCTGACAGTCCCACAAAGGCGGTTATTTTTCCGCTCTCAATGGTCATATTGATATCATGCAGCGCCTTGGTGCCGTTCGGATAGGTGAAATCCACGCCTTTTATCTCAAAATCGCCTTTCACCGTAGCGGGACGATAATCGCCTGTTCGTTCTTTCTCGCCTTCGGCGTCGAGTATGTCGAAAAAACCTTCGGCGTATATCAGCGCATCGTTCAGCGTGTCGAATATGCGCTGCAACTGCGTGATGGGTGCTGTGACATTGGCAAACAGCATCACATGATACATGATTTTACCGATAGTCATGCCCGGATATTCTATCAGTACCAGATAGGCTGTGAGAATAATGATGAGCACTGTGCCCACCTGTCGCACAAAATCTTTTATGCCATCGAAATAGAACGACGTCTTGCGCACTTTCATCTGGTTGTCGGTAAAATTAGTCTGTATATTCCACTGCTTTCGACTTTCTATCTCCTCTCGGTTGAACGACTTTATCACATTCATGCTCTCGATGATATTCATGATGCCGTGGCTTTTCTGCTCGCGGAAGCTGCGCATATTCATGCGCCACCCTTTTAATCGGCGCGCCTGACGAATGGTAATCCATATATATATCGGTACAATGAAGAGCGCTGTCAAGCCGACATAGAAGTTGGCCGCAAACATAAGTATCAAAGCCAGCAATGCGCTCGTGAACAGCGGCAACAGATCGATGAAAACACTCTGCACCGTGATTGAGAGGCTGCTCACACCCTGGTCGATGCGCGTCTGCAGTTTGCCCGTCTCGTTGTCGCCTGCGGAGAAAAACGCCATACGGTAACTCAAAATACGATCGACCACCGCCTGCGACAAGTCTTTCGACACAAAAATGCGCATCCGCTCGCCGTAATATTTCTGTGCGTACGAAATGCCAGCCGAAAGCACCTCCTTGCCCAACAATACAATGCTGATTATCGTCAGAATACGTGTAGCCTTGCTCCACTCAAATCCTTCGGGCACCACCAGCGCATTGATGGCATCCACCGTGCGGTCGAGCACAATGGCGTTCACCTGTGCGATGCACGAACCGATAAGCGTCAGCGTGAGTGTGATGAAAACCAGCCATTTATATGGCTTCACATAAGGCAATATCTTCTTGAATAAAGAAATTAAGTTCATAAGTAATTATTATTTTTTAGCGTTCAAAGTTATTTATTTTCTATCTTTGCTCAAATTTTACGACAAAAAACATGAACGGAAAACTCGTAATATTCTCTGCCCCATCTGGTTCTGGCAAGAGCACCATCATCAATCACCTGCTCAAAAAGGGTTACAATCTGGAGTTCTCAATCTCTGCCACAAGTCGCAAACCGCGCGGCAGCGAGCGCAACGGCGTAGAATACTATTTTTTGTCGCCCGAGGAGTTCAAGCAAAAAATTGCAGGCAACGAGTTCATCGAATACGAAGAAGTGTACCAAGACTGTTTCTACGGCACACTGAAAAGCGAGATTGAACGCATTGCCCAAAAAGGGAATAACACGGTGCTCGACATTGATGTGAAAGGCGCCGCCAATGTAAAAAAACAATTCGGCGAGCGGGCTTTGAGCATATTCATCGCCCCACCCAGCATCGAGGCTTTGCGCGAACGCCTTATCAACCGCAAGACCGACACAATGGAAGCCATAGAGAAACGCGTGGCGAAAGCTTCGTACGAAATGACATTCGCCAAAGACTTCGACATCGTGATAGTGAACGACGACCTGCAAACCGCACTCGCCGACGCCGAAAATGTATTGAAAAACTTTTTAGGATAATTTCCAAAACGCTTTACCAATGTCAAAAGACCAGATTTTTGTAGCCGTATCGGATTTCGTTCCGCAAAAAGCGCTGGAATATGCGCAAAAGACGGCACTCGCCTACGAAAAAGAGATTTGCCTGATTCCGATAACCGACAACTCGCCAGCCGAAACCCTCGCACAAAAATGCAGCGAAGCGACGGGGATGAAAGTCAACTTTCTGGAAGGCAACCATGCGGCGCTGTTCAGCGAAACACTGGAAAAAGAAGAGGCGGCAATGGTCGTTTTTGAAGTTTCGGACAAGAAACCGTTCAGCAACATCTCCTATCTGCTGAAAATATCAAGAGACCTGCGCATTCCGTACATCTTTGTAAAAACGAATTTTCCTGAGATAAAATTCCACCGTGTCATCGTGCCCATCACCTTCCTTACCGAAGAAAGGGAGAAAGGCATGTTTGCAAGCGCTTTCGGCCGATTCTTCAAATCGGAGATACTGCTGATGCCTGCCAAAGACTACGGTTCGAAAGCTGCAGCCACCTGCCGCTCCATCAAACAGCTGCTGAACAAACACGACTTGAACCACTCCGAACTGACGGCTCAGAAAGACAGTTACAAAGTAGAGATGGACGCTGTGGTGAAAGCCAAAATATTCGATGCCGACATTGCCATTATCACCGCCTCGCGCGAATACGGACTCGATGACATTATTTTCGGACCCAAAGAGCTGCATATCATCAAGAAAAGCGAAATTCCGCTGATGGTGCTCAATCCGCGCGGCGACCTTTATGTGCTTTGCTATTAAGAAATGGCAAAAATCGAATCAATTTTACACAAAAAAAGGGGAACACTCCCCTTTTTCTGTTTTCTATCAATAAGTTACACTCTCATTTCACCCGCTCGAAACGCGTAGTGAAAAGTTCGAGAAAACCATCGTCGGTATTTAGTTTCACCCACGGATTGACAGGTTCGCCAAGCGTTTCGCCGTGAATGCCAGAATTCATGTACAAATCATCGCCACGCAACTCGTACTCTTTTTCTTCAAGCACCAGCATATCGCCTTCCAAAGCAATTTCACCCGATGCCACCGCCTCATCAATCTCCTCTTTTGAGATTCCTTCCGGTATAGGCATCTTTGAAACTATCTTGTTGTCTGCACGAACTTCAAAAACTGTCTGTGTATAACGTTTACGCTCTTCCAATTCGTGCTTGATTTCCTCAGGATTTTCTTCATTGAGCGGCGAATTAATGTATTCTTCGGCATTCATCCGTATCAAATTGCCATCATCATCAAAAGTAGCAACAGAATTGAATTTCCAAACTCCTATAAATTTATTCATATCAATGTTATTTTTAGTTCTTAAAACAAATGTATGGAAAAAAGAAAATCACTCCAAACAAAAAACAACATTTCCGAACCATCCCTTTGAAAAAACTATTAAAATCGAAAAACAAGAACGGGCAGGTTTACACAAAAAAAGGACTGCTCCGAAGAACAGCCCTTGTCTGATAATTTGCAACAATCCGATTATTTCACTTCTACACCAAGGATGCTGTAGATTTTTCCGCCGCGCTCGATGAACACGCTATTGTCGCGCAACACTTTTTTACATTGCACTTTGCTGTCGCTTTGCACATCGTCAATGCCGTCATTCGCTTCCTCGAAAACAGCCAAAACAGCCTTATCCTCTGTCATGTTAATAACGAGTTGTGCGGCTTTCGTATCATTTACTGTCCAACAGGTACTGCATGATGCCAAATCACCTACGCTGCCTTCGCCCCATTCCGAGAATTTATAGCCTTCGAATGCTGTTGCAAGGATTGTCACCTCCTGGTTCTCGGGAACAGTATAGGTGCCGTCTTGGTTGTCAACAATCGCGCCATCCTGCAAGTCTGCCACTTCTACCTTGCCCCATTCCGAATTGTTCGAAACAAGCTCCAGCGTGTAGGCCTTTACGAATGTAGCCATTATCGCTTTATCCTCTGTCATAGTAATAACGAACTCTGTGGTTTGGGTATCATTTGCTGTCCAGCAATCGCTGCATGACACCTCATCACCTACGCTGCCTTCGCTCCATTTTTGGAACATATAGCCTTCGGACGCTGTTGCAACAATTGTCACCTCCTGGTTTTCGGGAATAGTATAGGTGCCGTCTTGGTTGTCAACAATCGCGCCGTCCTGCAAGTCTGCCACTTCTACCTTGCCCCATTCCGAATTATTTGAAACAAGCTCCAGCGTGTAGGCTGGCTGAAGTTTTTCAATGCCAACGCCAAATATATTAGAGGTGTTGATAACTGCTGTAATAACTACATCTCCGGCGGCATAAGTTCCTTTTGGAAGAGTAATCTCACCGGCATAACCAGGACGAACGGCGTCAATTTTCGTACCAACACCTGTTAAGTTAGTGCCTTCAACCGGTTCACCTTTAACTGTAATACTAACGCCACGCTCACTATCGCCGTTCGGCTGATAATAGACAACGAGTTTACCTTCGGCACTGGTAGTAAATGCACCGAGACTAATGGATGTACCTGAAGCCATGCGGAATGCAGTACCAGTATTCATCATATCAACACCATTCCAAGACGGAGTTGGTATTGAAA
Organism: Bacteroidales bacterium; assembly: GCA_015061145.1. Taxonomy (GTDB): domain Bacteria; phylum Bacteroidota; class Bacteroidia; order Bacteroidales; family Paludibacteraceae; genus UBA1754. The sequence goes on from SUXD01000011.1 coordinate 5,331, forward strand.
CTTCGTAATCGTCTTTTACAGGCCATGCGTTAACTACTTCTTCATTATCGGACCTCAAGAAACCTTTCAGAACTGAGCCGTTAGCCAGTGTGTAAGTATTAGTGCTGGTAACTGTTGTTTTGGTCATCTCTGTGTCAAATTTGCTGAGAGCCTGAAAATCAATGTAGTTAGCCACATCAGAGACTTTTACTACTACGGGTTCACCCGCATTCGCTGCCATTGCCATAATGGCACCTACGAAAAATGTAAATAATTTTTTCATAACTAATACAATTTTTAGTTAAACAATAAGAATTTATAAATGTAAATTTGATTGAAATCTCGTATAAATACAGGATACGACACTCACAATATTTGTGAGCACCGCTTAAATCTGCCAGCCTGATACAATATAATGGCGAACAGACGATAATATGCCTGCTGAGGATTTGGCATCGGTTTTTTAGTTTTCGTTTTCGTCTGCAAGATATAACGATTTTTTAGAAAAAAAAGAAAAAACACTTTTTTTTACACAATAGTGCATTTTTTTTCGACGCAGAGAATAATGTTGTTTCTGATTTCTGATTTGAAGATTTGAAGATTGCGTCTGCGTCAGAGTCTAAGTCATAGTTTCCTCACTCACTAATTTCCAATTGTCTTGTTTCTCTAATTAATTCATTATTCATCATTCACAATTCACAAAAAGGTTGTATATTTGCATACAAAATTATATATAGTGAAAAGAATCTTTTATACATCGTGTTTCTTGCTCGCATCGGAGCTTTTGTTCGGTCAAGGCACATCGGTGCAGCAAGAGAATTACATCGCCAAATACAGTTCAATTGCCGTAGAGGAAATGAACAAATACGGCATTCCCGCCAGCATCACACTGGCACAGGGCATTCTGGAATCGGCTGCCGGAACGGCCGAACTGGCCACCGAAGCAAACAACCACTTCGGTATCAAATGCCACGACTGGAAAGGTGACACTTACCATCACGATGACGACCAGAAGCAGGAATGTTTCAGGAAATACGACCATGCAGAGCAGTCGTTCGAGGACCACTCCACCTTTCTGACTACCCGAGAGCGGTACGCCTCGCTTTTCGACCTCAAGCGGACCGACTATCAAGGATGGGCGCATGGACTGAAAAAAGCCGGCTACGCCACCGACCCGAACTATCCTAAACGACTGATTGACATCATCGAACGTTACGAGTTGTATAAATACGACACACAGACATCCACCAAGTCGAAAGTCACCTATCTAACCGATAAGAAAAAAGAAAACACACCGCCGAAAATGACGAAAAGTCCGTCTTCGAGCCAAACATCCTCGGCCTCAAAGCCAAGCACTGTCAACACTTCGGCCGCACAAAAAAGCACACAGCCAAAAGTGTACCAGTCGGAAAAAATGATAGGGCAAATCAGTCCTTACCACGAACACACGGTAAAGACCAACAACGGCGTGAAATACATTGTAGCGCAAGAAAACGACAGCTACGAAAGCATTGCTGAGGAATTCGCCTTGAAAACGAACGAGATATACGCCATCAACGATGCTCCGAAAGGCACCAGACCACAAGCCGGCGAGATAGTTTACATCAGAGCGAAGAAAAACACGGCTTCGCGCGCCTACCATGTGGTTCAGCCCGACGAGACTATGAGAGACATCGCACAGAAATACGGCATCAGACTAAGTGCCCTGTACAAAAAGAACAATATTAAAGAGGGAGTAAGACCCCTCATCGGACAACGATTAAAACTAAAATAAAATGGGATTCAACGACATATTAAAAAAACTATTCGGCAACAAATCGCAACGAGATTTGAAAGAAATAATGCCGTATGTGAACAAAATAAACCAGTGCTACGAAAACATCTCGAAACTGAGCAATGACGAATTGCGTGCCAAGACACTGGAACTGAAAGCAAAAATAAAAGAAAGCGCTACCGCCGAAAACGAGAAAATAGCGCGACTCAAAGAGAAAGTGCAGAACAGCGAGATTGAAGAACGCGAAGTGCTGTACAACGAAATAGACAAAACCGAAAAAGCTATTATCGACAAATACGAGGCGACCCTGGAGCAGATACTTCCAGAAGCGTTTGCCATCGTGAAATCGACCGCCAAACGATTTGCCGACAACAGCGAAATTGTTGTGACTGCCACCGATTTCGACCGCGAACTGGCCTCAAAGAAAGACTTTGTGCGCATCGAAGGCGACAAAGCCATCTACTCCAACTCATGGACCGCAGGCGGAAACACCATCAAATGGGATATGGTGCACTACGACGTGCAGCTCTTTGGCGGCGTAGCACTCCACAAAGGAAAAATAGCCGAAATGGCAACAGGTGAAGGTAAAACTCTTGTGGCTACCTTACCCGTTTTCTTGAACGCACTTACCGGAAATGGCGTGCATGTGGTGACTGTGAACGACTATCTGGCTAAGCGTGACTCCGAATGGATGGGACCGCTCTACGAATTTCACGGACTGAGCGTGGACTGCATCGACCGTTACCGCCCGAACTCGGAAGAACGCCGCAAAGCATACAACTGCGACATCACTTTCGGTACGAACAACGAATTCGGTTTCGACTATCTGCGCGACAATATGGCCATCTTCCCCCGCGACCTCGTACAGCGCCAGCATAACTACGCCATAGTGGACGAAGTGGACTCTGTGCTGATTGACGACGCACGTACACCGCTCATCATCTCTGGACCGGTAGAAAAAAGCGGCGACCAGCTGTTTGACGACTATTGCCCGAAAGTGGAACGCCTCTTCAACGCACAAAAATCGTTGGTGACAAAACTGCTGTCGGATGCCAAGACAAAAATGAAATCGGCTGACGAAAAAGAACGCGAAGAAGGCGCATTGCTCCTGTTCCGCTCATACAAAGGACTTCCGAAGAACAAAGCGCTCATCAAATTCCTCAGCGAGCAAGGCATAAAGACCACCATGCTCAAAACCGAAGAATTCTATATGCAAGAAAACAACAAGAACATGCATATAGTGACCGACCCGCTCTACTTCGTGATTGACGAGAAGAATAAAAGCGTGGAACTCACCGACAAAGGCATCGACGCACTGACTGAATCGAGCGACGACCCGCAATTCTTCGTACTCCCTGATATAGGCAGCGAAATGGCCGAAATAGAGAAAATGCACATCACACAAGAAGAAAAAGTGCAGAAGAAAAGCGAACTGACGCAGAACTACTCTATCAAATCGGAACGCGTACACACCATCAACCAATTGTTGAAAGCGTATGCGCTGTTCGAGAAAGACGACGAATATGTGGTGATTAACGGCGAAGTGAAGATTGTGGACGAACAGACAGGCCGTATCATGGAAGGCCGACGCTACTCCGACGGTCTGCACCAAGCCATCGAAGCCAAAGAGCATGTGAAAGTGGAAGCCGCCACACAAACCATGGCAACTATCACTCTGCAGAACTATTTCCGTATGTACCACAAACTGGCAGGTATGACGGGTACAGCCGAAACTGAGGCTGGCGAATTCTGGAACATATACAAACTGGATGTAGTGGTAATACCAACCAACCGCCCTATCGCCCGCAAAGACTTGAACGACCGCGTGTACAAGACACAACGCGCCAAATTCAACGCCGTCATCGAAGAGGTGAACAACATGGTGGAGCAAGGACGACCGGTACTTGTGGGAACAACGTCGGTGGAAATTTCGGAAACGCTGAGCAGAATGCTTACCATGCGCAAAATTCCGCATCAGGTGCTGAACGCCAAATTGCATCAAAAAGAAGCTGAAATCGTAGCGCAAGCCGGACAGAAAGGCACGGTGACCATCGCCACCAATATGGCGGGCCGTGGTACCGACATCAAACTGTCGCCCGAAGTGAAAGCTGCCGGAGGTTTGGCCATCATCGGTACCGAACGGCACGAAAGCCGCCGTGTGGACCGTCAGTTGCGCGGTCGTGCCGGACGACAAGGCGACCCTGGATCGTCAGTTTTCTATGTTTCGCTGCAAGACAGCCTGATGCGACTCTTCGCCTCAGAGAAAATAGCCAAACTGATGGACCGTATGGGATTTGCCGAAGACGACGTGCTGGAACACAGCATGATATCCAACTCCATCGAACGCGCACAGAAGAAAGTGGAAGAAAACAACTTCGGCATCCGCAAGCGCCTGCTTGAATACGATGATGTGATGAACGCACAGCGTGAAGTCATCTACACCAAACGCCGTCATGCGCTGATGGGCGAACGAATCGGCGTGGACATCGTGAACATGATTTACGACACTTGCACCGACCTTATCTCTACTGCACGCGAGACACAAGACTTCGAGATGCTGCAAATGGAGTTCCTGCAAACACTTACGCTCGAATTCCCGTTTGACGAACAAACATTCAAGAGCGAACGCGAAGAAACGCTGATAGACAACACTTTCGATGTGGTCATCAAAGCTTTCAAACAGAAAATGGACAGAATGTCAGAGATTGCCACTCCCGTCATCCGTCAAGTTTACGAAACGAAGGGCGACCAGTTCAAAAACATCGTCATTCCCATTACAGACGGCAAACGGTTGTTCCAAATCACGGCATCGCTCGAAGACACTTATAACAACCCGAACGAACTGATACGCTCTTTCGAGAAGTCAATACTGCTCTACACCATCGACGAACAATGGAAAGAGCATCTGCGCGAAATGGATGATTTGCGTGACAATGTTCAGAACGCAAGCTACGAACAAAAAGACCCGCTCGTTATCTACAAGCTGGAGTCGTTCAACCTTTTCAAACAAATGATAGGAAATATCAACCAAAAGGTGACCTCTACGCTGATGCATGCGCAGATACCTGTCAGAGAGCCGGAATCGGTACGCGGAGCTATGCCCGAACAACAACACAGCAACTACGACCGTTACAAAACGCAGAAGGCCGAAAGCCCTATGGGCAATGCTGCTTCGAAAGACACACGCGAGCAGCAGCGACCTGAACCTGTGCATGCCGAAAAACGCGTAGGACGAAATGACCCATGTCCTTGCGGCAGCGGTCTGAAATACAAAAACTGCCATGGGAAAGGGCTATAATAATTGATAATGGATAATTGACAATGGATAATGAATAATAATAGGTTGACTATTGTTATTCATTATCCAATTTTTACCACTCACATTTATGCTGAATTATATTATATGGAATGTAAATCCTGAGGCATTTGCCATCGGGAATTTTGCTGTACGCTGGTACGGATTGCTTTGGGCTCTCGGTTTTCTGGTGGGTTATAAAATCGTAGAAAAGGAATTCAAGCACGAGAATCTGAATCTGGAATGGCTCGATTCGCTGTTCATGTACATTTTTCTAGGTTCAGTAATTGGCGCCAGAATCGGGCACTGCCTGTTCTACGAATGGAGCTACTACTCTGCCCATCCGCTCGAAATACTGTATGTATGGAAAGGCGGACTGGCGAGCCACGGAGGCGCAATAGGATTGCTCATTGCACTGTACATCTACAACAAACGAATTTCGAAAAAAGGATACGTATGGCTTTTCGACCACATTGTGATAGCCGTGGCATTCGCCGGATTCTGCATAAGGCTGGGCAACCTGATGAATTCCGAGATATACGGCACTCCTACCGACCTGCCTTGGGGATTCAAGTTTGTACGCGACTACGCTCCGCTACCGGTGGAAATGATACCAGCATGCCATCCTACGCAAATATACGAAATGACATATTGCCTCGTCACTTTTGCGGTATGCACTTGGCTCTATCAACGAAAAAAGGCTTATACCAAAAACGGACTGATATTCGGCACATTCCTTATCGGCATCTTTCTGTCGCGCTTCTTGCTGGAGTTCATCAAAAACAACCAGGAAGAGTTTGAAAACGACATGATGCTGAATATGGGACAATGGCTGAGCGTCCCTTTCATCATTTGGGGATTCTATCTTATTATCCGTGCGATGAAAAAAAACACGGAAAAAATTTGATAATTCAAAATTGATTCGTAACTTTGGATAGTTGCATTGGTTATCTAACTGGAAAACTCAACACTTTTAGTTTTTAAGAGTTTTTTTCATTTGTTTATCAATGGCGGGCTGCAACCTTTGGTTTATTCTTCGGAATACGGCAGATTACAAAGATAGGCAAACACTCAAATCCTTTTCATAGGAGTTTTTTCATAGTCACCATAACCTTTGCAACTTTTTTTTGTGTGCATACTATTCGCGGCACAAATCCTTCAGCTGTTCGAGCACTTCTTTGTTAGCGGCAAGCAAATCGTAGATTTCATCTTCGGAAAGCACTCCCCTTTTCAGATTTTCGGGCAAACGTCCTTCACGGTCGGCTTTGCAGTCGGCATGCCACTGGCTGCTGCCATAGTAGGCATCCAGAACCGTAATTTGCGACTGCATATCCTGATAGGCATCCAACGCCAACTGCATCTGTTCCACCGCAGCCTGCGCCCGATGCAACATACACTCCATCTGGCTGATGCGTGCAATCTGTGTCTGACTTTCATTACAAATTTCATGCAATTGGGCGAGCAGCAGCCGGTCGGCAGGCAACCAATCCAAGCTATGCAACTCGTCGCACGACAGCCATTTGGCAGCTTCATGCTCTTTCAGCGTCAGCTGTCCGCTCTCCACCGTACATAAGTAGCAATGCATCGTCAGGTGAAACGAAGGGTAATCCCATTCCACCGTCTGCAAGAATCTTTCGATACACACGGTCACTTCCAGTTCTTCGCTTATTTCGCGTTTCAATGCCTGTTCGGGCGTTTCGCCCGGTTCCACTTTCCCGCCAGGAAACTCCCATCCGCCTTTCATATCGCCATAGCCCCGCTGCGTAGCGAAAATGCGGTTCTGTACATCATGAATAACGGCCGCCGAAACTTCTATATTTTTCATTGAATCTAATTATTACAGTTCGACAGCAGGCCAACCATAGTCCTGATAGCAGCGTGCTGACATTCCGTTGCGACGCACAAAATCCCTCAACTGCTCACGGCGGACAAGTTCTCTGACCGCAGCATCGGAATGTATGCATTGGTACGCATCGTAATGACTGCCGAAAATGCGTTTGGCACTGGCTTCATTGCCTGCGCCGTCCACCGTTTGTTCAAAAGCCGTAACAACAGGCTTTCCTTCCTTCTTTTTGATAGTCATGCAACCCGAATGATTGCCTCCCGAAACGGTCTTGAGCGTATCGCCCGAAAGCTGGTACCAAAACACCCAAAAATCGCCCCACACCTGCGCCGAATCAACTTGTTCGGCCACATCTGCGTACGCAATCATCATTTGAGGAACGCAGAACTCGCCTTGTAAATAATGCGTCCCCACCTCTTTCACCAAATAATCACTTATGGCATCGTGCAACGCCTGCTCCATACGGAAACTCTCGAGATAAGAAAGGCATTCCTGCTTGCTTCCGTCAAAATCAGACATCAGCCATCGGCCGTCCACTTGTTCCATATACATTTTGTGCTCCGTTGTACCGGAATTTTCATCGAAAGAACCGTCCTCCCATTTTTGTCGCACAGCTACGGTAGCCACAGCGTGCGTACGGTCGACAAGTTCTATGGCTGTCACTTCAAAATCGGGTGTTGTCCCGCCGTTTCCGCTAACCATGAGATAAAGCCATTCATGATCCATCACATCATATTCTGGCAAAAGGTTGAACATAGTGTCGAGCACGGCATAAAAATCGGCCGTCATAAAATCGCGCGCTTGCTCCGACAACTGATGATCGGGAATGTACTGGCACAACTCGGCAGCACGTTGGCGCAACTTTTCCTGCGTATCGCAATCCACCAAAATCATGGCGGACACAATCAAAATAATTAGTTTTTTCATATTCGTATCTGATAATATTTTGTCAACCTAACTATCGATTTCAAAAATCTGGTACATAACAATTACAATCATACCCCACTGTCGCGGCAATCTTTGCAGAGGCCTTTCACCATATAGTTCACTTCGTTTTGGCTGAAGCCGGCTGGAAGCGCCACTTGCGGAATATGCACATCATCAAGGCAGAAGGTGCGCTGGCAACGCTCGCAGTAGAAGTGCACATGCATATCTTCTATAGTACAGTCGTGCTCACCGGCGCAAAGCTCGTACTTAAGCGAGCCGCTCCCGTCTTCGATGGCATGCACGATGTGATGCTGATGAAACAAGGTAAGTATTCGGAAAACCGTCGATTTGTCGGCAGTATCGAGTTCTTCACAGAGGTCGGCCAGCGAAACAGGCGCATCAAACCCTTGCAGCGCACGCAGCACCAGCAGGCGCATGGCTGTAGGTTTCAACCCTTTGATCGACAGTCGTTGTTCCGCATCCATCATTCGGAATTTTTCTGTTACTTTTGTTTTGTAAAATTAGTAAAAATCGGACAAATAACCTCCAAAATCATTATTTTTGCACCGCAAAAAGAGAAACACGCGCCATGTACACACTGATAGCACTTTCGGTTTACATACTTCTGCTGTTTGCAGTTTCGCGCCTGGCGCAACGTGGCAGCAACGAGAAAGCGTTTTTCGACGGCGGGCGTCGTTCGCCGTGGTATGTGGTGGCATTCGGCATGATTGGCGCATCCATCTCTGGCGTTTCGTTCGTGTCGGTGCCTGGCATGGTGGGCGCCAGCGGATTTACCTATATGCAGATGGTACTGGGGTTTGCCGTAGGCTATGTTGTCATCGCCTACCTGCTGCTGCCCGTCTATTATCGGCAGAACAAAGTGTCAATCTACGCTTTTCTCGAAAAGAGGTTTGGCGTACGCACCCACAAGACCGCCTCGTGTCTCTTTATCCTATCCAAGAGTGTAGTGGCATCGGCAAGACTCTATGTGGCCGCCATTGTGCTCAAAATATTCGTTTTTGACAAACTCACAGAACACGAGACGCCGTTTGCCGTCATCGTATTCGCCATGATGGCACTTATTTTTCTCTACACTTTCAGGTCGGGCATCAAGGCACTGGTATGGACCGACTTCTTTCAGACCTTCACGCTGCTGTTCGCTCTGTGCAGTATCGTAGCGGTAGTGTGCAGCCATCTGGGAATCGACAATATACGCATGCTCGCCGAGCACGTGCAGCACGACCCGCATACGCAATTTTTTGTATGGAACGATTGGAAAGACAGCCGTCATTTCCTAAAATACTTTGTCAGCGGCATCTTTATCACCGTGGTAATGACGGGGCTCGACCAAGATATGATGCAGAAAAACCTGACTTGCAAGACCTTACGGCAGTCGCAACGCAACATGCTGACCTACGGCATGATGTTCATTCCCGTAAATCTCATTCTGCTCACACTCGGCGTTCTGCTGCTGCAATTTGCGCAAGCGAACCAAGTTGTACTGCCTGGCAATTCAGATGAGATACTCCCTGCACTTGTTTCCGAAGGCTATTTCGGCAGCATGGCAGGCGTACTTTTCTCGCTCGGACTGACCGCCTCAGCCCTTTCGAGCGCCGACAGCGCCATTACCGCCCTCTCCACATCGGCATATATAGACCTGCTGGGACGGAAACCAAATGACCACAGCCGCGCCATACGCATCATGCTGCAATCAGGGTTCTGCATGCTTTTTGCGGGCATCATTCTGCTTTTCGCCAACATTGAGAACAAGAGCGCGCTCGACACCATATACACCATCGTGTCATACACCTACGGACCGCTACTAGGATTGTTCGCGTACGGATTATTCACCAAAAATGCCGCACAAGACAAATATATTCCTTACATTTGCATGCTGACAATAGCACTCGTCTTTGCCATCGACCACGCAGCCCTGCAACTGCTGAACTACAAGTTCGGATACGAACTGCTGATGGTTAGCGGACTAATTACTTTTGTCGCAACAAGTGTCACCAGCAAAATTAAAACGCAACATGGAAATTAAAACTGCCGAATTCGTCATCAGCAACACCGATGTGAAGAAATGCCCTTCGGGCAACATCCCCGAATACGCCTTCATCGGACGTTCAAATGTAGGCAAATCGTCACTGATAAACATGCTGACCAATCGTAACAAACTGGCGATGACCTCATCAAAACCCGGAAAAACACTGCTTATTAACCACTTTATGATAAATAACGAGTGGTATTTGGTCGATTTGCCTGGCTACGGATTCGCGCAGATAGGCAAAAGCGGACAACAGAAACTGAAGCAAATCATTGAGAGCTATCTGCTGCAACGCGAGAGCCTCACCAATGTGTTTCTGCTTATAGACTGCCGCCACGAACCACAAAAGATAGACATTGCATTCATGGAATGGCTAGGCGAAAACGGTGTTCCGTTTTCCATCGTATTCACCAAAGCAGACAAACTGTCGAACAGAAAACTGCAGGAGAATGTGGCCGCCTACAAAGAACACCTCGCCGAAAGTTGGGAGGAACTGCCGCCCATCTTCATCTCGTCGGCCGAGAAAAAGACCGGGCGCGAAGAAATTCTCAACTACATCGAGGAAATAAACAACGAATTGAAAGTGAAAAGTTGAAAGATTAAAGTAGATATATTACGGAATATGAGTTTTTTCAGCACTAACAAGAAAATTATCATCGCTGCCGCAGCAATCATGGCGGCAGCTGCCGGCGGTTATTTCCTGTTCAAGAAAGACAGCCGTTTTGACGTGGATACCTCCAAGATAAACCTACAGGTGAAAATAGAGCGCTTCGACCAAGACATCTATCATACCGACACCACCCGCATTAACGAAGAAATAGCGCGTTTCCGCCAAAAATACGGCGAGTTTTTCGATGTCTATTCTCAAGGCGTAATGGAGTTCGGCAACCCAGAAGACGAGGAGTTTGCGCTGACATTCAAAGCCTTCTTGCGCGACTCTGTTTTTCACGATGTTTACACAGAAAGTCTGCAAGTGTTCGACGATGTGAGCGGCATCGAAAAGAAACTGACCGACGCATTCCGCCGCGTGAAGCACCACTTCCCAAACAAACGAATTCCGCGCGTGCTGATGCATGTGTCGGGGTTCAACCAATCAGTAGTGGCAACCGATAGCGCGATATCCATTAGCATAGACAATTACTTGGGCAAAGACTATGCCCTGTACTCAAACCTCGTGTTCCGCTACCAGCTGACAGGAATGGTGCCAGAAAAAGTGCCGTCGGACTACATGACGGGCTGGCTGCTGAGCGAGTTCCCTATGCAAAAACCGACCGAACGCCTGCTCGACAATATTCTGTATCGCGGTAAAATAATGTTCACGTTGGAAAAATTAATGCCTAACGAAGACGAATGCCTGCTGATGACCTACACTCCTGAACAAATGAAATGGTGCTACGACAACGAGCGACAGATGTGGACATACATGATGGAAGAGAAACACCTCTTCAAAAGCGAACGAATGATTTCGGCCAAATACATCAACGAAGCGCCAAGCACCGCCTTTTTCCCAGACGAGTCGCCTGGCAGAACAGGCATCTGGATTGGCTGGCAAATTATACGCAGCTATATGAAAAACAATCCGTCAGTATCACTTGCACAACTGATGGATAACGAAAATTATCAGGAAATTCTGGAAAAATCCGGTTACCGTCCATAAGAAATTGACCTTAAGACATAAAAATCACGGATGTTTTTTACCAAAAAGCATCCGTGATTTGTTTTTTATTTATACTTTTGCAAATCCAAGTAAGTTACATTTGCTTTTCAAAGCCAATCCAACTCACTTGGATTTTTGATTTTTTAAAATTTTAACCCGTTTAAAATTAAAGAAAAATGAAAAACAAGTACATCGACCTGATCGAACAGACATTTGAATTCCCCAACGAGGAGTTCTCGGTGAAAGACAACGAACTCTACTGGAACGAGGTGCCGCTGATGGATATCATCAAGCAATACGGCACGCCGCTGCGCATCGCTTTCTTGCCCAGAATATCACAAAACATACAAAAGGCGCGGAGACTTTTCAATGTTGCCATGGCAAAAACCGACTACAACGGCACCTACAACTACTGCTACTGCACCAAGAGTTCACACTTTTCGTTCGTAATGGAAGAAGTGCTGAAAAACGGAGTCAATCTCGAAACATCTTCGGCTTTCGACATCAATCTGCTGGAATGTCTGCACGAAAGCGGGCACCTCAAAACCGATACATATATAATATGTAACGGGTTCAAGCGTCCGCAATACATCGAAAACATACAGAACTTCATACGACGCGGATTCAAGAATATGATTCCTATTCTCGACAACAAGTTTGAACTCGATTTGCTGCAAAAAGATTTCGACGAAGACCTGTCGGTAGGCATAAGAATAGCCTCGGAAGAAGAACCTAAGTTCGACTTTTACACCTCACGACTTGGCATACGCTACAAAGACATCATCCCTTACTACCGCGAAAAGATAAAGAACAACAAGCACGTGAAGCTAAAAATGCTGCATTTCTTCATCAATACTGGCATCAAAGACACCGCCTACTATTGGAACGAACTGAACAAAGCAGTGAACATGTATTGCGAATTGCGCAAGGAATCGCCCGATCTCGACAGTCTGAACATTGGCGGCGGTCTGCCCATACAAGCACACCTCGACTTTGCTTACGATTATGAATACATGGCCGAAGAAATTGTATCGCAGATAAAAATCATCTGCCAGCAGAACGGCGTACCCGAACCGCATCTGTTCACCGAATTCGGTTCGTACACAGTGGGCGAAAGCGGCGCAATGCTCTATTCCATCGTGAACCAGAAACAACAGAACGACCGCGAGCGCTGGAACATGATTGACAGTTCATTCATCACCACGCTGCCCGATACTTGGGCCATCAACCAACGCTTTCCGTTCATGGCTATCAACAACTGGGATTCGGAATACGAGCGCGTACACTTGGGCGGACTGACATGCGACAGCGAGGACTTTTATAACGCCGAAGTACACTCCAACGCCATATTCCTTCCTAAAATGCAGGATGGTCGCGAACAATACATCGGATTCTTCCATATGGGTGCATACCAAGAAGCATTGAGCGGATTCGGAGGCATTCAGCACTGCCTGCTGCCTGCACCTAAACTGGTGGTCATCGACATTGACGAGGACGGCGAATACTACACAAAACTGTTTGCCAAAGAACAAAGTTACAAGTCGATGCTGAAAATATTGGGATACTAAAGATGTATGATGTACGTTGTACAATGTATAAATGTATTGATGTATAATGTATGAGGCGGAAGTTACAAGTTACAAGTTACAAGTTACAAGTTACGAGTTACGAGTTACGAATTTTCAATTCATAATTCATAATTATCTTACGTCTGCGTCAAGCTAATTAGGAATTAAATAATTGATCAATTAACCAATTATCTTCCTTCTTTTTGATTATATTTGCGGAATAAAACAACAACTAATTTTTCTTGTGAAACATTTTGTCACGATTCTCATATCATGCTGCTTGCTGAACGCCACTGCGCTCTACTCGAAAGAAAAAACGCCAGTGACGCTGTCGAAAACGGAACAAGACAGCGCTCTAACTCTTACAAACGAGTTACCTTCGGAGCAACAACCAAAAATTGAGGAACCAAAAATGCGAATATGGACCGTTTCGGAAGTAACAGGAAATATTCGCAAAGCAAAGCCCGACACAAATTTCATCAACTTCAACCAAACAGCTACAGACGAGTGTTTCGACATTGCCACATCGTGGCTCGGCAATATGGGATCGCCGCTCGAAACAAAGATATACTTTAACAAGGGGAAAAAATCAGATTTCCTTTTCGTGCGTCCCTACATCAATTATATGCAGGTGGCCGAAGACGTGAAATTCTACAACACCAAGACGCCATACTCGTCGCTCTCCTATTACCGTGGCGGACCATCATACGGCAGGGAGGAAAGGCTAAAAGCATCATTTGCAGTGAATGCAACTCCTAACCTTAGCTTCGGATTCAACGCCGACTATATTTACGGCCGCGGCATGTATATTGCCCAGTCGACCAATGACATTCTCAGCAACTTCTGGATGGGATATCAAGGCAAGAAATACATTGGATATGCCGTCACAGGACTCAACCATTTCAAGAATTACGAAAACGGCGGCATAAAGAACGACTCGGTGGTACGCTATCCCGAACTGCAACCCACACGCATCAAAGCAGAGAACATGGAAGTGAACATCGGCGCTGACAAAAATGCGCAATCGCAACTGCAAAACCATTATATACTCTACACGCAAAAGTTCAGAACCGGGAAAAACGAGATAAATCCGGATGACTCCACTGAAATCTTCGTACCCATTATCAACTTCATCCACTCCATAAAATACGAACACGATTTAAAAAAATACTCCGAAGACGACACAACCGCTTTCTACATCAACCGTTTTGACCGCGAGATTCTGCTTTGCGACACGATGACACGCGACAAGGCAGGCTACCACTCCATAAAAAACACCGTAGGCGTAGAACTCACAGAAGATTTCAACAAGAAAGGCCGTTTCGGACTGATTGGATATGTGACGCACGAGTTTTCAAAATATCAGTATTTTGCAGGAAAGACATTTCACAAAACAGGCGGAAATGCTGTGATTGTAGGCGGTATGATAACCAAGAACAACGGACAGCACTTTAATTACGGCGCTGCCGGCGATATGTTTGTTTATGGTGCACGACAAGGCGAATTCAACCTGTCGGGAAACATCAGCACAAGCATCAACGCCAAGAACAAGACGATAGAACTCGCTGCACGCGCCTTGCTGAAAAGCACCACACCAAACCGATTCATCCAACAATACGAATCGAACTACTTTGCGTGGAACAACACCCATTTCGCCAACGAAAAGAAAGTGCACATCGACGGCCGTTTCTCTATTCCACAATGGAATTTGTCGCTGAAAGGCGGTTTCGACAACATTACGAAATACATTTTCTTCAACACGCTGTCGGTGCCCGAACAATACGACAAAAACATTCAAGTAGCGTATGTTTCGTTACGCAAAGACTTCAAAGTATGGCTTTTGCACTTAGAAAACGAGATTATCTACCAGAAATCGAGTCACGAGGATGCGCTGCCACTCCCTGAGCTGTCACTCTATCATAACTTGTATCTGACTACGAAAATATTCAAAGTGCTTACATTCCAAATAGGCGGCGAAGTGCATTACCACACAGCTTACAACACGCCTTCGTACAATCCTGCATTGGGGTTGTTCTATAACTCTGGAGAGAAAGCCGGCAATTACCCTATCATGAACGTGTATGCCAATGTGCACCTGAAGCGTGTGCGTTTCTTTGTGATGTATTATCACATGAACTATAAATTCTCAAACAACAACTACTTCAGCATGCCCAACTACCCTATCAATCCGGGAATGTTAAAAATGGGTCTGCAGTGGAATTTCTACGATTAAAGGCTCACTCCGCCTTGTACACCAACTGGTTGCCGTTCATCCGTTCCATATACTGCTGAATGATTGACTGCAATTCTGCTTTCATCATGTTCAGCGTATCCTGCGGCATTGAATTGAGCACATCGTGCTGCAACAGACGGTCGGTCCTGAAACGGTAGGCATGCTGCACAGTCTTGCCGTCGAACGCTATCATATAATCCCCTTTCAAGAACTGATAAATGCCCCCTGCCGGCAGATAATGCACCGCAAAGAGTTCTTCCTCTGGCACACCGAAAACATCTTGTCCGAAAGCCACATACGGCCTGTCGTAACGAAGAAGTCCCAGCACGGTAGGCATGATGTCAATCTGCTGCGCGATGCGGTGTTCGTCCAAGCCTTTGAAATTTTCCAGTCCTGGTGCATAGAATATGACCGGCACAGCATAATAACCCAGCGAAGTGAGATACTCTGGCTCATAGTTGCGGCTTGTATGGTCGGCAGTTATCACGAAAATCGTATGCTCGAACCACGGTTGTTTTTTCGCCTTCTCAAAAAACAAGCGCATCGCATTGTCGGTATAGCCAATGCACTCCACCAGCGGATCGTCGCCTTTCGGGAATACGCCCTTATAACGCTCAGGCAAAGCGAATGGCGGATGCGATGAAGCGGTGAACACGGAGGTGACAAACGGCTCTTTGAATTCCGTCATCTTGTCGCAGAAAAACTGCAGAAACTCCTCGTCCCAAATGGCCCATGTGCCATCAAAATCCTTATCGCCATCATATCTGTCGTCGGCGTTATACTCTGTTCTTCCCCAGTATGTCTGAAAGCCCGTAGCATTAGCGAATGCTTGAAAGCCCATCGAGCCATTCATCGCTCCATGAAAGAAAGCCGACTGATAGCCTTTGTTTTTCGTCAGTTCGCCCGCAATGCCCGAAACCTCGTTCAATGCTGCAGGCGTAAGGAAAAACGGTTCGACAAAATTTGGAATAGACGACAGCACTGAAGGCATTCCATCGATACTTTTCCTTCCGTTGCTGTATGAATATCTGAAAGTGTAGCTTTCGCTTGTCAGCGAGTCGAGAAACGGCGTATAACTGCGATATGCTCCATCGCGCAAATCGTTATTGAGCACACCGAAATGCTGTTTTCCGAAACTCTCAAGAATAAACACTACCACATTCATCGGGCGAAACTCACCGACCGAATCGGCTGGATAATGCACCGGCGAATAAAGGCGTTCTGCCTCTTCTGACGACATATAATCAGGATTGACAAACGATTTCTTATTCCAAGTGCGAAGCACCGAGAATGGTGTATTAAGCACCGCTCCAGCATCCATCGGCTGTTTCACATACTGATTGGCGTTGCTCAATGTTATCGGGCGCGTAGCTTTGGTAACGCCGCCGCGCATGCCTGCTATCATCACGGGAACCGCAACAGTCAAGCATACGAACTGAGATATGTAATATCCGGCCTTGCTGCCTGCGTTTCTTTCTGGAATAGCAAAGAAATAATAGAATGCCCACCCTATCAGCAAAACAAAGACAAACAAATAGAGATACGGCAAAGATTCTGTGAACATGATGCCCATAAAATTCTCCTCATGAGCAAACTCCTGCAGCACGCTCATCGTTGTTCTGCGTCCAGTAAACTGATAATACACGCAATCTATCACATTGGCCGAAACACCTATCGTATTGACAATGACAAACAACCAGCGGACTACTTTATAAAAGCCTTTTTTCTCTTTCAAGTGCAGCGGCAACAGAAACAGCAGCACAAAAAGCGCATTGGTGTAAAAAATGGCTGCAGTATCAAACACCAGTCCTGACGAGAGCAGATGAAAGAAATAGCCCCACGTCAGATGGTCGGCGAAAGAATTGAAATTCATGCAAATAAAAAGCACACGGCACAATGTGTAGGCCAGATATACCAGGAAAAGATTAAAAAGCAACGCCGTCAGATTCGAGCGAAAAAGTCGTTTCACGCTATGTCCAATATTCATTTCAACTGTATTTAATTTGCTGCAAAGTTAATAAAAGGATAGGTGTTTTTCGCTTCAAACGCAAATTATTATAACTTTGTAAAAAAGAATAAAAACTATCCCAAAATGAACAAACGCGTCAAAAAAAACATCTGGCTTTTCATTATAATCATCCTCCTCATTACATTCTGCATTTGGGTCAATTCCCGATGGAAAGCATGGTTCTACAACCCAGAGGAAAAGCCATACACAGCACTGCAAGCGCCAGGACGCATCATGCTCACATTCGGCAACGACAATGCCCTGTCACGCAACATCAGCTGGCAATACGATTCCATTGTACACCCCGATTCGTATGTCGAGTTAGCCGACTGCGAACGACAAGACACATGCCGCATTCCCGCCACTGGAGAAGCCTTCCAATCGAGAAACGGCAAAATGGCTTATTATGTAGCACGACTGAGAGACTTACGCAAAGCCACCGACTACTCCTACCGCGTACACAACGGAGCAAAATCATCGGAATGGCACTCCTTTGCAACGCACAACGCCGCAACTGACGACTACTCCTTCATTTTTATAGGTGATGTGCAAGATACGCTTAAAGGCAAAACAAACCTGCTGCTACGCAGCGCTTTGCAGCGTCATCCGAAAACAGAATTCCTCGTTTGCGGAGGCGACCTCACCGAACGCCCCATCGACTACCATTGGCAAGAAACCTTCGACGGACTCGACTCTATCAGTCAAAGCATGCCGATACTGAATGTGACAGGCAACCATGATTATCTGAAATACATTATCAGAAAACTGGAACGACGGTTTTCGCTGATTTTTTCCTATTTCCTCGATTCGGCGATAGGCGAAAATCAAGTTTACACATTGAGGTACAACGACATGCAAATATTTTGCCTCGACAGCAACCGAGAGTTTTTCTACCTTTGGACACAGAAAAAATGGTTCGAAAATGCACTGAAAAACAGCGATGCCAAATGGAAAATCGTAGTTTTACACCATCCCTTGTATTCCGTCAAAGGAAAAAGCCGACACAAGACACAACAAAAACTGTTCGACCCTCTTATCAGAGAATATGGCGTAGATTTAGTGATGCAAGGACACGAACATACCTACGCCCGCATGACGAACAAGACGAGCGAAAACACACCTGCAACACCCGTTTACACCATCAGCCACTGCTCGCCTAAAAACTACAACATAAAGCCTAACGCTAAAATGGATGTACAAGATTTCGACGGCAGATATTACCAAATCGTCCGCATACACGGCGACACCCTATCAATGAGCACCTACAATGTTTACGACCACTCGCTGACCGATTCGCTTGACATTGTGCACAACGCCAACGGTAAAACAATACTCGACCGTATTAACAAAATACTGGAATGAAATAAGTTGCTAACGATTCACGAACCTTGACGGATAAAGCACCGAGACAAATCCGAACAACAATACAGTGAGGAATATGCAGCACAAGTCGAATAACTGCAAATCAACGGGATATGCGTTGATGATATAACTGCCATCGGCACCGCCAAGGTGAATGATGCCGAAACGTTGCTGCACAAAGCAAAGCAAAATGCCAAGTGCCATACCCACAATAGCGCCAAGCACAGAAATAAGCCATCCTTCCCAAATGAAAATCCAACGCACCTGCCGTTGCGAAGCACCCATGTTAAAAAAGATGGAAACATCCTCTTTCTTCTCAATGATAAGCATCGAGAGCGAACCGATAATATTAAACACGGCTATCAGCAGAATAAAACTCAATATAAGGTAAGTAATCCATTTCTCCACTTTCATGATGCGATAGAACTCGCCCTGCTGTTCGTACTTATCCTGCACAACGAATGTTTCGGGCAACATCTTGCATAAATTCGCCTTCAGCTGCTTCACATCCGTCCCCGCCGACACTTTCAGTTCAATAGCCGAAACGGTGCGTTCGTCATACTCCAGCATCTGCTGAGCCAAACACAAAGGAACAAGCAGATATTTTTCATCATATTCTGGCTGTTTTACCGAGAAAACGCCCGATACATACAGCATCTGCTGACGAAAACTCGACTTCGGGTTGGCAATATTCACTTTGCCTGTACGCTTAGGCACATAGATGGTAATGGGATTCAAGAAGTTGGTGCTCAACCCGTTAATCATAGCCAAGCCAGCACCAGCCACCGCAAATGGTGTGCCATTCCGCTCGATGACATAATTCCCGGAAATGATAAGATGACCAATATTCACCGCATCTTCGTAATTGGCCGAAACGCCTTTCAGTACAACAGGCTGCTGCTTGTCGTCGTTACGGAGCAGTGCATTCTCCTCCAGCACTGGCGAAAAACACGCCACACCATCCATGGTGCGAATGCTGTCGATGGCAGGCGAAATCTGAAACACCTTGCCCTCCGTCAGCGTGATTTTCAAATCGGGGTCGAACTCACTGAACAACCCCTGTACCAGTTTTTCGAAGCCGTTGTACACCGAAAGCACACAAACAAGCGCCATCGTAGCCACGCATATTCCGCCAGCCGAAATATACGAAACGATGTTCACCGCATTATGCGATTTCTTCGAAAACAAATACCTGAATGCTATGCGTAATGAAAACACGGTAGATTAAAGTATAAAGTAAAAAGTTTAAAGTTTAAAGATTAAAGTCAATTGTCAATTACCCTTTATCAATTGCTTTTACTTTTTCAGCAATTTATCAATATTCTCCAGATAGTCGAGCGAATCGTCGGGGAAGAACTCCAGTTCGGGGATAATGCGCAACTGATGACGCACAATCGTAGCCAGCGTATGGCGAATCTCCCATTTCTTTGTCTCTATATAGGCCATTATCTCGTCACGTTTTTCCGAAGGGAAAACGCTCAAATAAGCCTTTGCCACCGACAAGTCGGGACTGACACGCACCACACTCACCGAAATGAGCGAACCGCGCTGTTCGTTTCTTGTCATCTCCAAAAAGATATTTCCCAATTCTTTCTGAATCAGTCTTCCTATCTTGTTTTGTCTTGTTGTTTCCATATATTCTTGTTTTTAATAATTATCATTTATCATGTATTTCAGTTGCTCCATCATCAGTTTGTACTCTTCGTCGCTTATCTGCGCCTTCTCTTTAAGCGCCTCGCTGTCGCGTGCTATGTTTTCCATAAATCCGTTGATGCCCTTCGTGTCGAGTCTCACGCTCTGGCAATAGAAGTTGAGCGCCTCGTGCCTTTTGCCCAAAGCCCATTTCACATGCCCGACATTCATCAGGTCCACGGCATTGGTAGTAGCAGTCATCAGTTTCTCGGCATATTTCTCGGCCTGTTCGAACTTATGGCTGAGGAACGAACACCAAAGCAAAGCCCTGAACACATTTCTGTTGGCAGGAGCGGTATATTCCGCTTTGAAGAATGTTCTGAACGCATCGTCATACGCCTGCAACTCCATCTGGCAATAACCCTCATTCAGCATAAGGTCCAAATCGTCGGGCTGCTGCGCCGACAAGCGTCTGTAACAATCTAACGCCTTTTCGTACCGTTTCTCGATACGATAGCAGAACGCCAGCCGTCTAAGTGTCCATTTGTTGTCGGGCAACATCAAGTCGGCACGCTCGTAGCAATCGAGCGCCTGACCGAACTGCTGCAAATGCTGATGACAGAAACCCGTCTTCTGATATATTTCGGCATCCTTGTCGGACAGACTCATGCGCTCGTATATCACCAGCGCCTCCTCGTAATGGCCGCTCACAAAATAATACTCAGCGAATTTCAGCAGTTCGGGCACCGAGAAGCGCATAGCCTGCGCAAAATGCGTATCAACAAAGGCAAACTTCATGGTAAAAATGTCCGTCAGATGCTGACGGTTGCCGAATATGCGGTAATATCTGTAAACATTCTGCAAACAGGCGCTGAAAATGACATTTTTCTTTGTCACTTCCGCTTTCCGGTCCTTGTACATCTCCTCCAGCGCATCGCGGTCGGCACCCATCGACAAGAACAGCATATCCCGCTGAGATGAAGGTATCTGCGAAAGGCTCAGGCAAAAAGAATACTTGTCTGAATCGCACATATAACCGCTTTGCAGCATCAAATCCACTTTGCGCTTCTCCGTTTCGTTCGTAAAACTTTTCTGCAGACTGCTGTGACTGATGTCAAACGGCAAGAACCAGTTGCTTACCTTGGCGAAGAAATCGAAATTTTTGAGTTGCGCAAAAGAACTCATGAAAACATCCGCACCGTTTTTCTGCATTTCCAGAAACTCATCCATCAGTTTTTCCGAAAAATTATAGTCCTGCGCAAGTTTCAGCTTCTTTTTCCACTCAGGGTTCTCTTCCGAGAAATTCTTCATAAACTCCTCATCACTAGATATTTCTCTTTCTATCTTCGTGCGGAATTTTATCATCTCGGGCAGTATTTTTTCTTTCAGTTTTTTAGTGACGGCATCGGTATCTTTCGTACGGACTATCTGCAACATCGCCTGAATGAAATCGGCACGCCATGCGGCATTTTCCGATGCCAGCAACAGACGGTTGCGAAGCGCAGGATGCGACTCAAAACGGTCGTTGTATTTGTACATTGCCACCGCAAGAGCCACCATTGCACGGCAGCGCAAATCGTTGTCGGTTTCCGTTTCCGAAATATCGAAAAGCAGCAGCAGCGATTTCTCATCGTACAGGCGCAGCAGGTGCAGCATCACTGCCGACACAACCACCGGCTGCCCCGAAGCGCTTTGCAACAAATCATATTCCGCTTCGGTGTATCGCTCCGTCAGCCACAGGCGGTTGAATATTTCCATCGTCAGACGCTCGTACTCCACACGGTTTTCGACGGGCGAGAGCAACGAGAACTCGTTTTTCAGCGACTGGCATTCGCGCATACTGAGGGCGTTACGCTGTATCTCCTGATACTCGTAGTTGTCGGCCAACCGTACAAGCAAGCGCTCACGCAACGCATCGGCCAATTCGGTGACGGCATTGCGCAGCATTTCGAGCAGCGCCGTGCGCTCAGGGTCGGGAGCGCCCTCCACCACATAGCGCAGCATCGTGCGGTAAGTGTCCTCCAACTCGTTTTTGCGGTCGGCGAACTGCCACAGATTCTCGCCGTTGAGCAATGTGCCCAGCGCATCGAATGCGTCTTTCAGCAGATTCTTCTGCAAAAAGGCCCGCACTTTACGATAAACGTTCTCTATTTCTATTCGTGTCTTCATGTATGCTTCAATTCACAAAAATACGATTTTTTCGTGATATGACACAAAAATAAGAAACAAGACAATGATCCAATTATTTAATTTTCAATTAAATTGACGGTGACGATGATTTTTAACACTGACGGCATAAAAAAAGGCGGTGCAAACACCGCCTCAAAAACAAACCACGTTTGTACGTATTGCCGTAGAGACGTTTAAACGTCTCTACAAAACAAACAATATAAAACCCAATCGTTTACGATAAAAATCAACGCACGTATAATCGTAGAGACGGTGCATGCACCGTCTCTACAACAATCGTTTTTACCGTACCAATACCGATGCCGTGCGGTTGCCTATTTTCACCACATATACGCCTGACGACGGCACGGGGAATTTGCGTGTTTCCACAGGAATAATGTGATGTCGTCCCTATGGAAACATTATTTTTTCAAACTGCATGCTATACGGTTCTACAAACATGTCTTCACTTCCGCCAAATTTGCGTCGCGTTTTTATGGCAATGATATAGCAGTTGGCAAAAAAAACGCCCTTGACATGTCAAGGGCGTTTTCGGTCTGTATGTTTTATCTTTAAGCCAATTTCTTGTCCAGATTTTCTTTGATGGCGTTCAAGAAATCCTGTGTATTCAAGTAGTCGGCAGCGGTGAGCTGGTCTTTCTTGATGAGCAGCGCCAAGTCTTTGGTCATTTTGCCGCTTTCCACTGTTTCGATGCACACCTGCTCCAATTTCTGGCAGAAGTCAATCAGCGCCTGATTGCCATCCAGTTTTCCACGGTGCGCCAATCCGCGTGTCCATGCGAAGATAGACGCTATCGGGTTGGTCGAAGTCTCTTTGCCCTGTTGGTGCAGACGGAAGTGACGGGTCACTGTTCCGTGTGCCGCCTCTGCTTCCACAGTCTTTCCGTCGGGTGTAACCAGCACAGATGCCATCAGGCCAAGTGAGCCGAAGCCCTGTGCCACAGAGTCGGACTGCACGTCGCCGTCGTAGTTTTTGCAAGCCCAAACGAAACCGCCCTGCCATTTCATGGCCGAAGCCACCATATCGTCAATCAGACGGTGCTCGTAGGTGATGCCGGCTGCTTCAAATTGAGCCTTGAACTCTTTTTCGTACACTTCGGCGAAAATATCTTTGAAACGACCGTCGTACGCTTTCAGAATGGTATTTTTGGTAGAAAGGAAAAGCGGCCATTTTTTGCTCAGCGCCATTTGAAACGAAGAGCGGGCAAATCCGTAAATAGATTCGTCGGTATTGTACATGGCCATTGCCACACCATCGCCTTTGTAGTTGTACACTTCCCACTCTTGCACTTCGCCGTTTTCGTTGGTGAAGGTCATCTTCAGCGTTCCTTTGCCTTTAATCACTACATCGGTGGCTTTGTACTGGTCGCCGAAAGCATGACGGCCTATCACGATAGGCTGTTTCCAACCTTGCACATAACGGGGCACATTACGCATGATGATAGGTTCGCGAAAAACAGTTCCGCCCACGATGTTACGAATCGTTCCGTTAGGCGATTTCCACATTTTCTTCAGTCCGAACTCTTTCACACGCGCCTCGTCGGGTGTAATGGTGGCGCATTTGATGCCCACATTGTATTTGTTTATCGCCTCAGCGGCTTCTACAGTCACCTTGTCTTCGGTCAAATCACGATTCTGTATGCTCAAATCGTAGTATTTGATGTCCAAGTCGAGATAAGGGAGTATCAATTGTTCTTTGATGAATTTCCAGATGACGCGTGTCATCTCGTCGCCGTCCATCTCAACGACCGGATTCTGCACTTTTATTTTAGCCATTTTTTATCTTTCTTTTAATGGTTTGTAATCTTGTTTTTCGCCCACATTCTTGTAAGCAGGACGAATAATACGCTTGCTGGTGAAGTTCAGTTCCTCGATGCGGTGTGCCATCCATCCTACGATACGCGACATGGCGAAAAGCGGCGTATAAACCTCTTTAGGCAGTCCAATGGCATTGTACACAAATCCGGAATAGAAATCCACATTGGCGCAAACCTGCTTGTTGATGCTTTTTCCTTTGTACTGCATGAAGTTATAGACAGCGCGCTGCTCCAACAATTCAAGGAATTTGAATTCCTTCTGCAAGCCTTTTTCTTCGGCCAGTTCGCGTGCCATCTCTTTGAGCAGCACAGCACGAGGGTCGGAAATGGTATATACGGCATGACCGATACCGTAGATAAGTCCAGTCTTGTTGTAAACTTCCTTGTTGAGCATACGACGCAGATAGTTGTCTATCTCGTCCACATCTTCCCAATTGGAGATATTGGCTTTCAGATGCTCGAGCATTTCCACTACGCGGATATTTGCGCCACCATGCAACGGACCTTTCAGCGAACCGATACCAGCCGCGATAGACGAATAGGTGTCGGTCTCGGCCGAACTTGTCACACGAACAGTGAAGGTAGAATTGTTACCGCCTCCGTGGTCGGCGTGCAGTATGAGCGCCAAATCAAGTATTTTCACTTCCAAATCGGTGTACATATCCTTACCTTTCATCATGAAAAGGAAGTTCTCTGCAATAGACACATCCTCTTTGGGGTGACGGATATGCAGCGAGCGTCCCAGTTTGCTATGACGGTAGATATGGTAAGAATAAGCGACGATCGTCGGGAATTTGGCTATCAGGTCAATCGATTGGCGAATGAGGTTCTCGCGCGTGATGCTCTCAGGGTCTTCGTCGTAGTTGTACATCTCGAGTACGGTACGCGCCAGCACATTCATCATGTTTGAGCCTTCTGTCTCCAGAATGTTCATTTTGGCTTTCTGCGTAAGCGGCATTGCCGTGTTCAACGATGACGAGAACTGCATCAACTCCTCTTCCGAAGGCAGATATCCCGAAAGCAGCAAGAAAGCCGTTTCCTCAAATCCGAGGCGGTTTTCGGAACGCATGCCGTGCACAAGGTCTTCTACATCAATGCCACGATAAAGCAGTTTGCCAGGAATGGCTTTCAGTTCGCCGTTTTCTTGCTTTTCGTAGCCCACCACATCGGCAATCTTTGTCAGTCCGACAAGCACACCCGAGAAATCAGCGTTACGAAGTCCGCGCTTCACATTGTATTTTTCAAACAACTCCTTGTCTATGCGACTGGTTGTCTTTATCGTTTCCGAGAGTTTGTAAATCAAATACTTATCTTTCATAATTCCTTAAATTAATAATTAACAATGAATAATTAATAACTAAACGCTTTACACATTATTAATTATTTCTTCATCGCATTGAGTGCGCTGCCTGCTTTGAACCATCCTATCTGCGTTTCGTTGTAAGTATGGTTCAATTCGGCCATATCGGTAGTGCCGTCGGCATGCGTAATTTTCAGAGTCAGGTTCTTGCCTGGCGCGAAAGTCGTAAGTCCAAGAATGCTGAATTTGTCATCTTCACGCACTTTGTCGTAATCCTCCTTGTTTTGGAAAGTCAGCGCCAGCATACCCTGCTTTTTGAGGTTTGTCTCGTGTATGCGAGCAAACGATTTCACGATGATGGCTTTCACATTCAAGAAACGCGGTTCCATAGCCGCATGCTCGCGCGACGAACCTTCGCCATAGTTCTCTTCAGCAATCACAATCGAGCCGATGTTGTCGGCTTTGTACTTGCGGGCAAGTTCCGACACTTTCAGATACTCCCCTTTTTCAGGGCAAAGCACAGCATTCGTCTTGTCGTTGAAAGCGTTCACCGCCCCCATCAACAAGTTGTCGGATATATTGTCGAGATGTCCGCGGAACTTAAGCCACGGGCCTGCCATCGAGATATGGTCGGTTGTACATTTTCCTTTCACTTTGATGAGCAGCGGCAAATTTTCGTAGTCGGCGCCATTCCATGCATCGAAAGGTCGAAGCAACTGCAAGCGCTCCGATTTGGGGTCTATCTCAATTTTGCCGTCGCCAGCTTGCGGAGCCACATATCCGGCATCGTCAACGCAATAGCCTTTCACCGGAAGTTCAAAGCCTTTAGGCTCTTCCAGCATCACACGCTCGCCTTTGTCGTTTATCAGTTTGTCTTTCATCGGGTTGAAAGTAAGGTCGCCGGCGATGGTGAGCGCAGCCACCAGTTCGGGCGAAGCCACAAAGGCATGTGTATTGGGGTTTCCGTCGTTTCTCTTCGCGAAGTTACGGTTGAACGAAGTCACAATAGAGTTCGGACGCTCGTTGTCGTCGGTGATGCGTTTCCACTGACCGATGCAAGGTCCGCAGGCATTTGCCATGATTTTTGCGCCCACCGTTTCGAACTCATCCAGCACGCCATCGCGTTTTGCGGTGCAATAAACCAGTTCGGAGCCCGGGTTGATAATGAACTGCGCGTTCACTTTCAGTCCTTGTTCTTTTGCCGATTTCACCACCGAAGCGGCACGCGTGAGGTCTTCGTACGAAGAGTTGGTGCACGAGCCAATCAAGCCCACTTCCATCTTCTGCGGGAATTTCTTGTCTTTCACCGCTTTGGCGAATTCAGAGATAGGATAAGCCGCATCGGGCGTGAACGGTCCGTTGATGTATGGCTCAAGTTCCGACAGGTTGATTTCAATCAGTCTGTCGTAATATTTTTCAGGATTTGCCAGCACCTCGTCGTCGGCTCTGAGGCAATCTGCTATCTGCTGAGCTGCATCAGCCACTTCCTTACGGCCGGTAGCGCAAAGGTAAGCCGCCGTTTTCTCGTCGAACGGGAAGATAGAGGTGGTTGCGCCCACTTCGGCACCCATATTACAGATAGTGCCTTTTCCCGTAGCCGAAAGCGAAGAAACGCCTTCGCCAAAATATTCGATAATGGCATTCGTACCGCCCTTCACGGTGAGGATACCAGCCAGTTTCAGAATCACATCTTTAGGCGAAGCCCAACCAGAGAGTTTTCCAGTAAGCTTCACACCGATGATTTTAGGCATTTTCAGTTCCCACGACATGCCAGCCATGACATCCATCGCATCGGCACCGCCGACACCGATAGCCACCATGCCCATACCGCCTGCATTAGGCGTATGCGAGTCGGTACCTATCATCATTCCGCCTGGGAAAGCGTAGTTTTCGAATACCACCTGATGAATGATGCCGGCGCCCGGTTTCCAGAATCCGATACCGAACTTGTTGGCTACCGAACTCAAAAATCCGTAAACTTCCTTGTTTGTCTCTTTGGCTACAGGCAAATCCACTTTGGCAGACTGATAAGCCTGAATGAGGTGGTCGCAGTGAACGGTTGAAGGCACCGCCACACGCTCACGACCGGAGTTTATCAGTTGCAGCAACGCCATTTGCGCCGTTGCATCTTGCATTGCCACACGGTCTGGCTGGAAATTGACATAATCCACTGCCCTTTCATAGGGTTTCAGTTCGCTCTCGTTTTGCGCAAGGTGTACATACAAAATTTTCTCCGCTAATGTAAGAGGACGCTTCAGTTCGTTGTGTATGCGCTCCACCGACTTTGGATAGGCGGCATACAACTTTTTAATCATGTCAATGTCGAATACCATATCTTTATTATTTGAAAGTTTTTCTTTTTTTCGTTTCAAACTGCAAATTTACGATTTTTCAGCACAAAAAACAAGATAATAATCCAATAATCCAATTATTTAATTTCCAATTAACTTTGGATAATTTTGAATTATGAATTTTGAATTTTGAATTGAAGGCATCGATAGAAGGAAAGTTAATTTTCAAATTTTCAAATCTTCAAATTTTCAAATTAGAAATTAGTAATCAGAAATAACATTCACTGACCGAAGGGAAATAAACCAGAAATCGGTCATCTCGATAACAAACAAAAAAAAGCGATTCCGTTGCCGGAACCGCTTTTTGTTGACGAAGGAACGAATCCTTACGCTTTATATTCATCCCATGATTTGATTTTCAAATCTTCGATGTTCAACTCGCAGAAAGCATTGATAAAGGCGCTTGCCAAACGAGAGTTTGTCATCAGCGGAATATTGTGGTCGATGGCTGCACGACGGATTTTGTAACCGTTCGTCAGTTCGCGCTTGGTCTGGTTTTTCGGAATATTGATAACCAAATCAAACTCTTTGTTCGACATCATGTCCATAATCTGCAGTTCACTCTTCTCATCGGGCCAACCTACAGTAGTAGCCTTGATGCCGTTCTCCTGCAAGAATTTCTGCGTACCCGAAGTTGCAAAGATATTATAGCCCTTGTTTTGGAGCACGCGGCACGGTTCGAGCAAATCCACTTTCGATTTAGCCTCGCCCGACGATACCATCACATTCTTCTTAGGAATGTTGCTTCCAACAGCGATGAGCGATTTGAGCAATGCCTCGCTGAATGTGTCGCCAATACAGCCTACTTCACCGGTTGAAGACATATCTACACCCAGAATCGGATCGGCTTTATGCAGACGCGCAAAAGAGAACTGCGAAGCCTTCACACCTACATAATCCACATCAAACAATGCTGAATCGGGTTTTACCACCGACTCGTTCAACATAATCTTGGTGGCTGTCTCGATAAAGTTGCGTTTCAGCACTTTGCTGACAAACGGGAACGAACGCGAAGCACGGAGGTTGCACTCTATCACCTTCACATCGTTGTTCTTTGCCAAATACTGGATATTGAACGGACCGCTGATATTCAATTCTTGCGCTATCTTGCGGCTTATCTGCTTGATGCGGCGAACTGTTGCCACATAAATGTTCTGCGCCGGGAACACCAAAGTGGCGTCGCCCGAGTGAACACCTGCAAACTCTACGTGTTCAGATATAGCGTATTCTATAATCTCACCGTTTTTAGCTACAGCGTCGAACTCAATCTCTTTGGCATTCTGCAAGAACTTAGAAACCACTACCGGATATTCTTTCGACACTTTGGCTGCTGCGCCAAGGAAGGTATGCATCTGCTCTTTGTCGTAACATACATTCATCGCAGCGCCAGAGAGCACGTACGAAGGACGAATCAGCACAGGGAATCCAACTTCGTCGATAAACTTGTCGATGTCGTCGTAGCTGGTCAGCTCTTTCCAACGCGGCTGGTCGATGCCAAGCTGGTCGAGCATAGCAGAGAATTTGTGACGGTTTTCGGCACGGTCGATAGAAACCGGCGAAGTACCCAAAACCGGTACATTCTGACGATAAAGTTTCATAGCCAGGTTGTTCGGAATCTGTCCGCCCACCGAAACTATCACGCCTCTTGGAATTTCAAGGTCGATGACATCCAGGACGCGCTCGAAGCTCAACTCGTCAAAATAAAGCTTGTCGCACATGTCGTAGTCGGTCGAAACCGTTTCGGGGTTGTAGTTTATCATGATTGACTTGTAACCCAATTTGCGTGCCACTTGCGTAGCGTTCACCGAGCACCAGTCGAACTCTACCGAAGAACCGATACGGTAAGCGCCCGAACCAAGCACTACAATCGATTTATCGTTTTTGTAGGCGTAACTGATGCTGTGTTCAGTTTCACCGTAAGTCATGTACAGATAGTTGGTCAGTTCAGGATGCTCAGAAGCGATGGTGTTGATGCGGCGCACGGCAGGCAGAATGTTATTTGCCTTACGAACGGCACGCACACGCAACTGCTCTTTCTCCATGTTGCTTTGCGGATTTTCCACATAACGGGCAATCTGGAAGTCGGAGAATCCAAGGCGTTTTGCTTCGCGGAGCACATCAGCAGGAAGATCCTCGATTTTCTTGTACGAAGCAAGCACTTTGGTGTAGTCCACAATGTTTTTCAACTTCTGGATGAACACCACATCTATTTTAGTCAATTCCTCTATTCTTTCAGGCGTATAACCGTTTTCCAACGCTTTTGCCACAGCAAAGATACGCATGTCGGTAGGATGAGACAGTTCGTAGTCGAGGTCGTCGAAATTCACATCGTTGTTGCCCACAAAACCGTGCATTCCCTGACCAATCATACGCAGACCTTTCTGCATGATTTCTTCGAACGACTTTCCGATGGACATGATTTCGCCCACCGACTTCATCGAAGAGCCAATCTGACGATCGACGCCAACGAATTTGGTCAAGTCCCAGCGAGGAATCTTGGCGATGATATAATCCACTTTAGGCGCTACATAAGCAGAGTTTGGCGTACCCATCTCGCCTACTTGGTCGAGGGTGTAGCCCAAAGCCAGTTTGGTAGCCACAAAAGCCAGCGGATAACCCGAAGCCTTTGATGCCAAAGCCGACGAGCGGCTCAAGCGGGCATTGATTTCGATGATACGGTAGTCGTTGGTCTGAGCGTTGAACGCAAACTGTATGTTGCACTCGCCTACGATACCGATGTGGCGAACCACTTTCTTCGAAATCTCCTGCAGCATGGTTATCTGCTCCTGCGAAAGGGTGATAATCGGCGAAATAACGATACTTTCACCGGTGTGGATACCCAGCGGATCGACATTCTCCATCGGCACTACCGTGAAGCAATGGTCGTTAGCGTCGCGAATCACCTCAAATTCAATTTCTTTCCAACCCTTGAGCGACTCTTCTACCAATATCTGTTTGGAGTAAGCCAAAGCGCTTTCGCAAAGTTCGATGAACTCTTTTTCGTTGGCCGAGATACCCGAGCCAAGACCGCCCAACGCGTATGCCGAGCGCACCATAACGGGATAGCCCAAACGGCGAGCCACCTGCAGCGCATCGTCGAGCGACTCTACCGCCTGCGACGAAGGAGTTTTGGCTGAAATTTCGTTCAGTTTTTTCACAAACAAATCACGGTCTTCGGTAATCATGATGGCGTCGACCGAAGTACCAAGCACTTTTACATTATATTTCTGGAGCGTGCCCGAAGTATAAAGCGCAGTTCCGCAGTTCAGAGCCGTCTGTCCGCCGAAAGCCAGCAGAATGCCGTCAGGCTGTTCTTTCTTTATCACCTGCTCCACAAAATAGGGAGTAACCGGCAAGAAATACACTTTGTCTGCAATGCCAGCAGAAGTCTGAATTGTAGCGATGTTCGGATTGATAAGCACCGTCTTGATGCCCTCTTCTTTCATCGCCTTCAACGCTTGCGAACCGGAATAGTCAAATTCTCCGGCTTGTCCAATCTTCAACGCACCCGATCCTAACAGGAGTACTTTTTTAATTGATTTGTCCATTTCTATTTATAATTATACATTTATATTCCCCACACACAAAAAAAAATCGGAAACATCAATTTTGACAACTGATTTATTTCCGATTGAAAAATAAAAAACCTTGTTTTCGAAAAATCTTATGGTCAGATTTTTCTGTAAAGGTTCCATGAACCGTATTGCAAGGTTTCTGTTTATACATATTTTCTTTTTAAAATGCAGTTTTTGGTGACTGAAATTTGACCTTTCAGTTCGAGGTACAAAGGTAATACTTTTATACGAATTAATTCAAAAAAAAGCGGAATGTTTTTTCAACACTCCGCTAATATTTTCAGAAAACGCCATATCAAAGCACATTGAGCACCTGTTCTTTTATCTGCTCCAGTTCGTCTTTCATTTTCACCACTATTTTTTGCATTTCGCTGTGGTTCGATTTGGAGCCGAGCGTATTTATTTCGCGTCCTATCTCCTGCGATATGAATCCGAGTTTCTTGCCCGAAGCCGCGTCGTCCATTGTCTGCAGGAAGTAGTGCAGATGCTGGCGCAAGCGGTTTTTCTCTTCGTTCACATCCAGTTTCTCGATGTAGAATATCAGTTCCTGCTCAAAGCGGTTCTTGTCGTAATCGACGCCGAGCGAATTGAGGTTGTCGCGCAAGTGCTGTTTTATCTTCTCCACGCGTTCTTTCTCGTAGGGGTCGATTTGCGAGAGCAATGCGCTGATGTTCTCGATGTTCGAGCGGAACACACGGTCGAGCGACGCGCCCTCTTTCTGACGGAACTCGATGAATTGGTCGATGGCGGCATGAATCGTGTTCTTTATCACTTCCCACTCCTCTTCTTCCATCTCGTCGGCGTCGGCTTTGGTGGCATCGGGCAGGCGCAGCAGCACCTCGAACCAGTTTTCGGGGAGCGCGATGTTCAGATTTTCTGAAATCTGTTTGATCTGCGCATAATAGTCGGCCACCACCTGCTGGTTGATGCGCGGCGCCACTTCGCTATTGGCGCTGTCGATATAAAGCGAGAAATCCACTTTTCCGCGTTCCACGCGTTTGGCTATCTCGTTGCGTATCTCTATCTCGCGTGAGCGGTAGCTGTTGCATATTTTGGTGGACAAATCCAGCTGTTTGCTGTTGAGCGAACGGATTTCCGCCACTATCTGTCTGTTTTTATATTTGCCTACGGCCTTGCCGTAGCCTGTCATCGAAAGTATCATGGTTCTTCTTTTTTACAAAAATTTTTTGCAAAAATAATGCTTATTTCATCAAATAACAATTTTTTTTGACTAGCGGCAACAAACCCTATGACAATCAGCATTGCTGCAAAAAAAATCAACGGATCGGACTGTTTGTTTGTCATTCTTGAAGAGATGATCTCATTTACAAACTATTCCCGTACTTATCTAACCAAGCTTGTGCTTGCTTGTAGTCAGGGCAATGAGAATTAAGCAAAGTTGTGAACTTTGCAGTATGCTTCATTATCAGCGTATGACAAAGCTCATGAATAATAACGTAATCTATTACAAAATCGGGAGCTTTAATTAATCGCCAATTGATGGAAATGTTTTTTTCGGAGGAACAGTTGCCCCATTTTCTTTTCTGACTGCGGATGTATAGTTTGTTGTAAGACAGAAGCAATGCCGCTGAAAGCTTTTCAGCTCTTTCTAAAACATACTTCCTTGCAACCGATTTCAGCCATTTTTCCTGCACAACAGCATCCAACAGGTTGCGTTTGGCCTGAATGGTTCTGCTTTCATGATTTATAAGTACCTTGTTCTGGTATTTTGACGAATAGAAATATGCATAGCGGTTACCAAACAGAAGCATCTCATTTCGGCGCAGTTGAATTTTAGTTTTCTGTTCGAAGAATTGCCGTTTTGAAGCTATCCATTGTGACTTTTTTTCAAGAAGCTTTTCAACATCTTCATCCGTGAATGCTAGCGGAACAAACAATTGAACCGAACCGTCTTCGCAAACACGAAGGCGGGCATTCTTCACATCTCGGCGTGTTACAGAACAATTCTCAGGCAACATATCAATTCAAACTAAAGTTTCTGACAATGGAATCCATAATGCTAGCCTGCAATACATCTTTTCCGTATATATCTAAAGCATCATATTTTTCATTGGCCGCCAGCAGTGCCACTTCTCCTAGCAAACGGTTGTACTCTTGTGTTACTTCTTGCCAGCCAATATAAATCCTTGATTGAATTTTTGTGGCTAGTTCGTTGGCAAAATCACGCACAAGTTGCTCATCGAAATTTTGAAGTTCATTCTTCAAAATCTGATAAATCTCAAATGTACCTTTGTCGTCGAAGCCCATCTTTTTAGGTATTTCAACGGCTTCGTCCACTTCAGTGTAAAGTTCAGAGAGTTTCTTCAACAATCCCTCAATCTCAATAGCATTGGCGTTTTTCATACGGATAAGCGCATCCAACCGCTCTTGAAATTCGATGTAAATGGCACTGTTGTTCTGATTGGTGCGAATCATTGTCTCAATGTCGCGGATGATTTTCTCGGCCTTGTCGGAAGGCGACAAACGAGTTTCCTGCAACTTGGTAAGATAATCAGCATCAATGGCTATCTCAGGCAGGTGTCCACGAAAATCGAGCAATGTGGCACTCTCTTCCAGCAGTTTGCGTGTTTGCGCCGCATAAAACTCTGCATTGAAATCAACACGACGGAACTCCTCCATATACAACTCGTAGATGGTAACAAGCCAAAGATATTTGGTGCGGAACGGACGCAAACCAGGATTCGGACAAATGGCTTCCCATAACTGAACAACCCGATGGAAACTGTTTTCAAATTGGCCGTGGTCAATTTCGCTTAGTTTACGGATTATGGCCATCTGACACTCGTAACTGTCCTCCAAAGTGATTTCCGAAAAATGTGCAAATGCTTTGTCGAGTTCTTTCGGGAACACTTCGAGCAAGGCATCTACATCTTCAAACTCGCCAATATCCTCGGGGGCGTAGTTCAAAGCATCCTTATAGTTTTGAAACACACCTACATAATCAACTATACGACCAAATTCTTTCGACAGCCTGCTCTCGCCTTCACCATAATCGTAAGGGCGGTTGGTACGGGCAACTGCCTGCAACAGGTTATGGTCGCGCAACGGACTGTCAAGATACATGGTCTGTTCTATCGGTGCGTCGAAGCCGGTGAGCAGCATATTGCAGACAATAAAGATTTTTAGATTGTTGCCTTTGGCGATTTCATCCTCGGTAATGCGCTTCTTGAAGTTGGCAATCAGGCCTCTGCGCTTTTGGTCGTCGATGTAGAAAGGCGAGAACATGTTGTATCGCTCGCTGTTGTCGTATTGACCTGTGGAAAAGATAATGCAGATTTCCGACTTATCAAAATATTTGAGCAGTTCGTTGTAGTACAATACACAAGCCTCCTTGTCGATAGCTACAACCTGAGCCTTGAATCCTTGCGGTTCAAGTCGCTCGCGGAAATCGTTGGCGATGTCGGCTGCCAAGGTTTTGATGCGCTCGGACTTTTTCATCAGTGTTTTCCATGGCTGTACGCGCTGTTCCACCAAGCGTTTCTGGTCGTCGTTCAATTCGGCTGTTATTTCATCATATCCCTGCTTCAGACTATCCTTGTCGAGAAACCATTGCGACGGGCCTAAAGTGTATCGGATTGGCTTTGTGGCGCCATCGTTGATGGCATCGATAACGCTGTATTTATCGAGATAATACTCGTATTTGCCGTTTTCGCCCTTAACGCCAAACTCCTGGTGAGTTTTGGGAATTGGCGTGCCCGTAAAGGCGAACCGCTTGGCATTTGGCAAAACTGCCCGAAGTTCCATCTGATAATCACCATACTCGGTGCGGTGAGCCTCGTCGATGAGTACAACGACATTGTCGCGTTCATCCTTTATCTCGCCAAGTTCCCTGAATTTCTGTACTGTAGTTATGAAAACTCCTGCGGGCTTGTTCTTGAGAATCGATTTCAGGTCGCCTACGCTATATACCACACGGGCATTTGGAAATACACAGTTGAAGAAGGTTCCATCCATCTGATCCTTCAGTTCTTTGCGGTCCACAACGATGAATATTGTGGGGTCATTCAGCGAATCGGTCTTACGCAACTTATAGGCCGTGTAGAGCATTGTGAGCGATTTGCCCGAGCCCTGTGTATGCCAAATAACACCTTGCGCTTTCTCCGACTGCACCACACGGTTCACAATCTTGTTGGCGGCTCGCAACTGCTGATAACGCGCAACTTTCTTGATAATATTGCCATTGTCGCGCTCAAAGACAATGAAGTGCTGCAAAATATCGAGCACGCGCTCGGGCTGCAGCAAGCCTATGATGCCGAACTTCATCTGTTCGAGCAACTGACCGTTGGGCAATCGCTCCACATCAAAGTGCGTCAGACCATCGGTCTCATCCTGATAAACGCGGCAAAGTTCGTTTTCGGGATGCAGAAGCGGATTGTCGTATTTGTCGGCAATTACCGAATCCTTCCATTCGTTGAAATATGATGCCGATGCGCCTGGAATGCCGTATTTGCTCAGTCGTCCGTTGCATGCTACGCCAAACAGGTGGCACATAAACAATTTTTCGCTGCGGCGGTCGTAGGTTTGGAATTGTCGTACACCTTCGAGCCAGTTGGTGCCGCGCCGAGCGCATTGCTTGGCTTCGATTGGCACCAGCGGAATACCGTTTACCAGCAGGCAGATGTCAGCGCGAACCTGCTGCACTGCGTATTGGTTGGTGACGATAAGGCTGTTTTTCCAGATGTCGTCGAAGTTGATGAAGCGGACGGTTACATCCTCGCGGTTGATAGTGACGGTAACGCCATCGACAAGCTGGTTTAGGAACTTCTCGTTGCCCTCAATGGGGATGGGGTTGCGCAGGTTGTTGAGCAGTGTATCCACCGCAGTTTTTGCCGATTGTTGGCTGATGCCATTCAATTCCATCACCTGCTCTACCAAAATAGGCTCGATTACAGCATTCGATAGCAGACGGTTGTATGGTTTCAAATCCTCCGCCGAGCGGTATTTCCAACCCAATTGGGTGAGCCATTCGGTGACTTTGGATTCTACAGATTTAGATTCGGACAGTTTGCTCATAATCAATTCTCCTCGTAATAATATGAATAATCAATGCCTTTCATGAATAATTCACGGTCATCAATCTTGTCGGTGAGGGCTCCGATTAACAACTGACGGATGAAAGTGCTGTCGGCGGCGCTTAGTTCCATAGCCCGGAGATAGTCGTTCTTGTTGATTTTGCTCCAATCAATGCATCTTTTCAGCCGTTTTTTCAGTATCATGTCGAGCCAAATGCGGGTGCTGCGACCGTTGCCTTCCATAAAGGGATGCGCCACGTTCATTTCCACGTATTTGTCCACGATTTCGTCTAAGGTGGTTTCGGGCATATTGTCGATGGTTTGCAGGGCTTGGGGCAGGTATTGGGCAACGCAGAATGTGAATCCGCCTTTTGAAATGGTCTTGGTACGGATCTGACCCGCAAAATCGTACAAACCGCCAAACAGGTAGGCGTGGATTTGTTGCAGGCCTTTGGTGGAGCCCACGTCGCTATCCTCCACTAGATGGCTTTCCCACAGTTCGTATGCTTTTTTGCGGCTCTGCCCGTCGATGGTGTTGTCGCTGTAGGTAAACCAGTCGAGGAAATCGGCAGTCTTTTTGCTGGGGATAAGTTTCACCAATTCAGTTATATCGTCTTGAGAGAAGCAATCGGTAGCGTATTTTTTACCATCGGCAGCGGTCATTTTGAGTTGGCTACATTTTGTAGTCAACTCGTTTCCGGCCTTTTTCAGTCGGGTTTTGAGCACGCTCCAATATTTTCTCGGATTGGGGCTTTCAGTGATGGCGGCAACAATATCAACAGCCGAGAACCACCATTTGTTTTGGCTCTCGTCCCAAATAGCCCGCACCTCGCGGTCGTTATAGAAGCGGATGGAAGTTTTCATTTCAATTCTTGCAAATTATCTGGTATCGTCAACTGTTCCTTGAATTCTTTTATCTTGGATATGTCATATTTGCCACAAATATTAACTATCAAAGGGATCTCTATTGCAGCGCTAATAATAGTTCCTATAATGGTAACGATAGGATTTTCTGTTAACATTTTAAAGAATTCATTAGTTTCAGGTTTTAGAATTTGAAGCCAAACAGTTACTGTGAGTAAAAAGAATAGCAATACCCCGACCCCGATGAGCCACCACCAAGTTCTCCAACGCCATTTTCTCAACTGATTATTGACAAATACTTCTCTCTTTTCTCTTCGGTGCTTGTTGATCTCGTTTTTATATTCCGCATTTTCTGATTTTAATTTCCCTTTGAGTTCTTCTTGTTTTTTGTGATTTTTATTTGCTTTTGCGAGAGCTTTCTTTTTTTCAAGAGACTCTTCTGTAAGACGTGTGATATGACTTTCTTTGACTTGACTCTCCGACTCCAACTCCTTTAATCTTTTATCAAACTTTGTTTCTGCAAAATCTTTTGCTTTTTCTTGCAATTTTTCATTAGCAAGCCCTTGCAATTCATTATTAAAATCTTCTTTGATAAAAGATTTTATTAAAAATGTTTGCTGTTTGATGTCAGATGTGATTTCACTTATCCCCTCTATAGCATATAACAATTGTTCTTCTGATAAAGTTGGGTGACTAACTTTCATATTTAGAAAACACACAAAACTTTTGTAATCATCATCGGTCCTTTCCATATATCTTAATACCATGCTTAACCATTGACTTGGTAGCATAACTATTGGTATTTCGTTTGTGTTTCTGTTATAGTCCCAATGACGTAGATGTTGGTCTGACGAAACAAAAAAATATTTTACTTGGTAAATATCATCGTTTTGTCCATTCCTTTTATACTCCATCCAAATAATATTTCTTGCATCAACTGAAGCAGCTGTATAAGATTTGTCTTCACAATATTTAATAATCTGAGATTCATAATCAGAGATTAATTCTTTTATGTCGTCCTCCTTATATGGTCTGACTGAATCTTTTTGAATATGAAATCTTTTTTGTAATTCTTCATATTTTGCTAGCAAATGGGTCTTGAAAGAACTAACACTCCCATCAGTTCTGTTGACACGCCATTTAAAATATAACTTATAAAAGCCGTCTATATCCACAGTCTCCAAATAGACCTCTGGCTTTACTCGTGCTGCAGGAGTTGTCGCCCTGTTTAATTTTGTTATGTAATAGTCAATAGTTTCCTTGATTTCAATATCTGTTTCTTTTGTAATAAATAAATCTTGGCGAACGCTGTGAAACTTAGATAAAAATTGTTCCGTACGTAATTTTCTGTCCTCTCCATTGACACCGAGGGCTCTAAAGATAATGTTTGAATCAATATAGAGGTTCTTGTTTCTAAGATTATTAATTTCAAATAGTGCATCTTTTTTATTTGTCAACATACAATATTCTAAAGCAAAACTAGCCAAATTAAATATTGCTTCATTTTTCCCTTTATCATCCCAATCAAGAAATTCGTTTATGATGACTTTATCCTCATCTCCAAATGTAGAATCATCAATTTGTAAAATGCTTTTTTCTTTTAGCAACAATTTAAAACCCTCTAAATTTGTTGTAAACACACTATATAAAAATCGATAAAAAACATCTATTTTAGATTTGTCGAGATTATGATTCTTCACAAATGTAACAATATAATCATTAAGATTTTTATTATTAACTTGTTCTTGTTCAATTAATTTCCTCCGTTTATTCTTTAAAGATACTTTTATTCCACCATCATCATAATAATCAAAGTTTTCAGTAAATTTTTGGTCTTTTATTACTGCTAATATCTCTTCATGGCTTAAGGTAATTGCGTAATTTTTGGTGATGGATTCTATTAACAAAGATATTGCTATAGCTTTATCTGAACTATTATTATATAGAGCGTCCTCAATTATTTTTCTAATTATTTGTTTTGTGGAAATAGTACTCGAATTATTCCTTGCATATAATATTGCGGACATTCTAAACAGTCCTTGTGTGATTTCATTTTTCATCATAAGTTTTTACTATGTATCTTTATTTTACCCTTACCCTCCCCGTCAGCAAATTCTGCATCAATGACTTCTTCAGCCTTTCAAGGACGGCGATTTTTTGCTGTTTTGATTTCTGTGATTTATTTATGTTGGCAAATTTGCCATATATCTCTTTTTGCTCCTTAGTATCTGATGGCAACAGGAACTTAAAAGAACAATATTCTCTTGAATTGATATTCGGTTTTGCGCCAACACGTTTCATCGCTATCTTAAATGCTTCAAAGAACTCCGATTTCGCAATCAAATCAAAATACTCTGGCAAAACCTTACTCTTGTCAAACGAAAATTTTATCAAATAACCCGCATAAACTGCAAGTCCCATTTCTTTTTTGTACAAAAGAGACTTTCCGACTGTATCACCTGTTCTTGCGAAAAGAAAATCGTCTTCTTCCAATAAGTATTTCGAATAGTTGTCGTCTGACATTCCTGCTTTTCCTTCTTCCAAGAGTTGCCCAAAATCATCAATATCTGTGATTCTTATAAAACGCGGCTTCGTTTCATCGTAGTCAATTGCTGAAGCATTGGCTCCATAATCACCAGAATTCAAGCAAATGTCTTTCAATCTTTTCACCTCCCATCCCTTCGGAACTCTCCCAAACTTCTCATCCACATAAAACTCATCATCTTTGCGGAGGGTACCGTCGGGTTTCATGCGGCCGGTGAGGAGGTTCTGCATCAGGCTCTTTTTCAGTCGCTCGGCGGCGGATATGCTGGCTTGCACAGATGCTATCGCCTCGTCAACCTTCGAGAGCATGGCAGCTATGGCGGATTGCTCGGAAATAGATGGCTTGGGTAGTAACACCTTTATATATTGCTTCCAATCCAAATTCCTAATGCCCGTTGTCTGCGATTGCATTCCTGCC
The DNA here is from genome assembly GCA_015061145.1 of Bacteroidales bacterium. Lineage (GTDB taxonomy): Bacteria > Bacteroidota > Bacteroidia > Bacteroidales > Paludibacteraceae > UBA1754. Next base: position 45,747 of record SUXD01000011.1, read on the forward strand.
GTAATGCCCATTTCATACATCTGTTGCAGGCAATAATATACAAACTTGGCATTTACATTATCATTCAAACTTATTCTTTGGATAAAATTGGCGAAAGCATAATCGGTTTCAGCTATCTCATCAGTTATAAGTCCAACTCGTCCAACGGGTTGTGTTTCGCTTCCTCCACTACGCTCTATCAAAATATCCGAAGCATACAACTTCTTTTCATCAAACTTCCGCTTTGACAAAGTACGATAAGCAATGTCCGACAAATCCAATTTCCCGTCATTATTGAAATTAGTGCTTCGGATAACACCGATGGCATCTTTGTCAGGCTCACTACCCCAATCGCCAGCGTCGTTTTTTACAAGCACAGATTTCAACTGAAATGTATCGAAATTGCTGCAAACAGTTCCTATTTTAGTCTGTTTCTCCATCATTGTTCATTGTCAATTGTGCATTGTTCATTGTAAATTCTTCAGCATCTCCTCCAGTTCCTTCTCCGTATCCGATTCCGTCTGCATCGCTTTCTGAAAATCGGCAATGGCGCCTTTCAAATCAATCTGCTCTTCCGGCTCGAAGGTGTCCACATAGCGCGGAATGTTGAGGTTGAACTCGTTTTCCTCGATTTCGTCCATGTCCACGATGGAGAAATAGCGCTTGCGCAGTTCGGGGTCGGCAAACATCTGCATCAGTTCTTCTTCCACATCGTCGATGGCTTGGCGTTGCTTTTCGGCTTTTTCGTTGGCTGCGTTTTCGCGTGCCGATTTGTCGGCAAGCAGTTTGTCCAATGCTTTCTGTGCAGTTCCCACAGCTTTGTTTTCGCTAGCAGTCGGTTTCTTTCCCTTAGCCTGCTTGTCGTTTATGTTCTCCTGTGCTTTATCCAGCTTTGTCCTTGCCCTGTTTATGTCTTCCGCCGTGTCCTTTTCGATTTCCGACAATTGGAAGTCGAGTTCTTCCTGAATTTCTACATGAAGACGGCGTTTCTGCGAGCATATCCATTTCTTGGCAATTTCGATGTCGCCCCAGCTTTCGAGCATTGTGGAAATGCGCAGTACATCGTGTGGCTCCAGAACGCTCATGTTGGCATCCTCGCGATACCAGCCTTTCTTGGCGGCATAAACCATCAGCACCTTGTTCTTGCGTTCTTCGGGCTTGTTCTTGTCGAAGAAAATGATGGCACCTGGAATGGTTGTTCCGTAAAACAAGTTGCCTGGCAGTACCACAATGGCATCTATGATGTTGATATGCTGCCAGAAGTCAACTCCCTGCAGGAATCCGCGGCGAATAGTGTATTCAACATCGGCCTTGCGGTTCTGTCCGTCTTCCTCTTCAGTTTTCTCGGGCTGACCGCGGAATAAGACCCCCTGCGGACATACCACGCCGGCCTTACCCTTGTCGCTGAGCGAAGCAATTATGTGCTGAAGGAAGGCAAAATCACCGTTGCTGTAAGGCGGAACGCCATATACAAGGCGGTTGTACGGGTCAACAAACTCCTTTTTGTATTCAATCTGCGGTGTGCCGTCCTTTTTGTTGACGGTATTGCCTTTCTTGTCTTTCTTGGGTTCGCCGTTCTGTGCCCAGTTTTCGGCCGAAAACGGGAAATTTGCCATCACTTTGTCGAAAGTGCGGAGTTCAAGTTCGTTTTCCTCGTTCTTGAACTTGGGGTCGCGGATGGTATCGCCCTGTTCGATGCGGGCATCAAAGCCGTGCAGAATCATGTTTATGTTGCAGATAGCCCATGTGTTCCACACCAGTTCCTGTCCGAAAAGACGGCTTTTAGGGTTGTCATTGTTTTCCCTAATATATTTTGCCGCATTCAGAAGGAAACCACCCGAGCCGCAAGTCGGGTCATAAATCGTTTCGCCTTTCTGTGGTTTCAGATAACGCACGATAATATCCACAACCTCTTGCGGAGTATAGAACTGTCCTGCCATCGTGCCACCTTTGTTTTCATCGGCAAACCGCTTTATCAGGTATTCGTAGGCATCTCCAAGTACATCTACAGTAACATTCTTGTTGCTCAAATCCACGGCACTTAGGTAGTTGATGAGATTTGTAAGCACTTCGGGGTCTAGTTTCTTCCCGCCCGAACCGTCGGGAGCAGGCTCGTTCCAGCGTACAGTGTTGATAATGCCTTTTAGGAAATATTTGCCGTTCTTGTCGATGTTCTGCTCTGCTATGGAGGTAACGGCAGAATCAAGCTTTTCATTTTTCTTGTCGATAGGGGCAAGCCTGACATCTTCCCAGAAGCAGCCTTCGGGAATTGTGAAGTCGTGCTTTTTCTTTGCAATAACTTCTAGTTCTCGAGGAGAAGGTTCTCGAGCATAATCAATCACGAACTGTTCCTTCCCATTCTCAATTTCCCACAGGTAATTGTCGGAAAGACGCTTAAAGAACAGCAGTGAAAGTATGTACGACTTGTAATCCTCGACTTTGTCGCGTAATATATCTGCCATTCCGAAGAGCAGACTTCCTAATGCTTGCTTTGTTATCATTTATTCAATGTTTGAGAATAATGCGTTTTTATTATTACATGACCGAACACATACCCATTGATATCACAATTTGCGACAACCTAAGGTTCATCCTTTTTCAGTTGTTTTCTTCTTTGCCATATTGTTCTTAACGGATAATGTCCTTTATTGGGTACAAATTTACAAAAATTCTCCGATTGTTAAATATTTGTCAAACAACAATTTCGTTGCACTACTCCCTGTATTCTCACTTAGCCAGATACTCAAATAAATCAATTGTTCCGGCTTCGTCTTCGATATTGAGAGCGGGCACATACTCTACTATCCTTGTGGCGCCGTTCGATTTATCGACATAGAAGCGCACCAACGCACCCGTATAACTCCGAAAAACAACCAGATAGGTCGAATCCGTTTCTTCGCCCATCTCCAGATTCATAATGGAGGGATTGTCTTCGGCCACGCTCCAGTCGTAGGCGCTATGGCAATAATTGCTCACACCCTCATAGGCCTTTTCGGCCGTCAAGCCGGCGCTTGGCGCAAGTTCTGACTTATTTTCACGGCACGAGCAAAAAAGTACAGCCGCACACACTAATGACAAAGCAATGTATTTCATATCAATTTCAGTTTTTTAAATTCGATTCTCCTTTGCAAAAATAAGAAACTGTTTTGAGACTTTACTGATTTCTTTTCAGAATAACCACAAAGCCGTTTCTGCATCCAAAAACCGTCATTTTAAGCGGAGAAAAATAACTTAACTTGCTGATAATAAGTTTATTAATGGCATAATAAAAACCGTAAAACGCTGATTATCAACACCTTGTAAATCCGCTCTTCGCTACTTGTTTGCTATTTCTCTGCTATTTGTCCGCTACCTGTTCGCTTCCTGTTCGCTTCCTGTTCGCTTCGGAGGTTCAAAAAATTGGCATTTTGAACGAAAAACACACAAAACAATCCTATTTGTTAAGACACGATTACATATTTGCAACTTGGTTGCAAAAAATTGTATTTACCTTTGCATCAAGAAAAAAAACGAAAGATATGAATGAAATTATCGCTTTAATCAACCAGATGTCGCCCTACCTGCTGTTGGGGTTCCTGTTTTCGGGCATTCTGCACGCTTTTGTGCCACAAGGAGTCTATAACAAATATTTGTCGGGAAACGACTTTAAATCGGTATTCTATGCCACCCTGTTCGGCATTCCGCTGCCGCTCTGTTCGTGCGGTGTGATACCCACGGCCATGTCGTTGCGCAAAGAGGGCGCATCGAAAGGCGCCACAACCGCTTTCTTGATAGCCACGCCGCAGACGGGCATCGACTCCATTGCCGCCACCTACTCTATCCTTGGTCCGGCATTTGCAGTGATACGCCCCGTTGCCGCACTGTTCACCGCACTGTTCGGCGGACTGTTTGTGAACGCCGTATCGAAAAACGAGAAAGACAACATGGTCGCCGCTGACGAGTGCAAGGGCGACTGCTGCACGACAAAGAACGAGAAAAGAAGTTTTTCGCAAAAGATTGTCGAAGCCTTAAAATACGCATTTGTAGATATGATGGGCGACATCGGCAAATGGCTGGTGATTGGTCTGGTGATAGCCGGTCTGATTACTGTTTTTGTGCCCAAGGAGTTCTTCTCATTGTTTGCCGACTCCACCCTGCTGAGCATGCTGTTTGTGCTGCTGCTTGCCATCCCGATGTATCTGTGCGCCACAGGTTCCATTCCCATTGCCGTGGCATTGATGCTGAAAGGGCTTTCGCCTGGCACCGCCCTGCTGATGCTGATGGCAGGTCCCGCCTCAAATGCCGCATCGATGCTGGTTGTGGGCAAGGTGCTGGGCAAAAAGACGCTGATAGCCTATCTAGCCTCCATCATCTGCGGCGCTGTGCTGTTCGGACTCGCCATCGACTATCTGCTGCCGCGCGAATGGTTCACCGAGAAGCTTACCGCCATCGCCTGCTGCCACTCCGACGGCTCTTCGTGGTTCAATATCGGATGCTCCATACTGCTTGGCATCATGCTGATTTATGCCATCCTTATCCGTCCGCACCACCATCATCACGAACACGAAACGACCAACAATAAAACCTTTAACATGATTTTACACATCACAGGAATGAATTGCAACCATTGTCGCGCGAATGCAGAAAAAGCCATTGCCAATGTGGAAGGCGTGACATCGGTACATGTAGATTTGCAAAGCGGCGAAGCCCAGATTGACGGAAATCCGTCGATAGAAGATGTACGCAAGGCTGTAGAAGCCATCGGGTTCGGACTGAAGGAATAAGCGTTCAGAACGGCGCAGGGACCAAGAATTCCACTTGTTTCAGCGTGTGCGGATGCACAAACGAAATGTATTCGGCATGCAGAAACAACCGTTCAGCCTTGCGCCCATAGAGCTCGTCGCCCGCTATGGGAGCGTCGAGTCCGTCGGGATGTGCGGCATGCACACGCAGCTGGTGTGTCCGTCCGGTATGCGGCACAAACGAAACACGGCAGCGTCCATCCTCATCCCCTTTCACTTCGAACAGCGTAACGGCCTCCTTGCCAAATTCGTGATGCACCATCTGACGCGGGCGGTCGTTGATGTCGGGACACAACGGCAACGCTACAGTGCCCTGCTGCAGTTGCGGCCGGCGGTCGAGCAGCGCCACATACCTTTTTTTAACCGTGCGTTCGGCAAACTGTCGCTGCAAGTGCTTGTAGGTAATCTCGTCTTTCGCCACCACCAGAATGCCCGATGTGGACATGTCGAGCCGATGCGCCACTTTTGCCTCAGGATAGCGTTCACGCGCCCATTGCTCCACCGAAACGGCATATTCGCCCTTTCCTTTTGCCGACAGCATCCCCGACGGTTTGTTCAACACCAGCAGCCAAGGGTCGTCATAAATCACCTCAGGCCGAAGGTCGGCATTGCTCCGCAGCGGATTGGGTTCGACAGGCAACCCCTGCAGCATAAAATTCAGTATCGGTTCGCACTTGGCATGGCACGACGGATAGAACTCGCCATGACGGCGAATTTCGTTCTTCGGCGAATCGCCATACCAAAACTCTGCCATGGCTAGCGGTTTGAGATTCTCGTTGTAGGCAAATTGCAACAGTTTAGGCGCAGCGCACTCACCCGTTCCGGCTGGCGGCATTTTCTGTTCGGACGCAAAAATGTCGTACACGCTTCGCTGCTCGCCAAAGGCATTTTTCAGTATGTAATTCTCAAACAAAAAGCGCTGCAAATCGGCCGAACGCTCACGGCGCTGACACTTGAGACGGGCTATTTCGTCCTCGCGCGCCGCCACCAACGCCGACACCTCGGCCACCTTTTGCGAATATATAAGTTTCATTCTTTTGTATTCTGCTTTCGCAAAGGCGCTTTCAGCATTTAACGAATCAGATGACTTACCGTCATCAGAAAGCGATTTCCGTAATTTTTCACGCCGCGTTTTATCCTCCGACATCCGTTTTTTGAAGTCGGCAAGCGCCGTTTCCGCCTCGTGTTTTATCAGAATAAGGCGCTCACGCAAATCAGCGAGTTCCTTCGCCCCTTCGAGTTCGGATATATGTCGGTTCAATGCCGATATTTCATCTTCCTCCTGTTTGAAATGCAAGTGCGGATTGAGCAAATCGTAAACCGGCGGAACAAAAAACGGCAAGTCGTTGGTGCCCTGCAGAAGTCCGGAAAAAGCGGCTAAAAAACCCACTTCGCCATCGGGTGCCTGCACCAAGAGTACGCCAAACATTTTTCCGCGGCGCAACTCCTCAGCCCAATTTTCCTGCTGCTCCAAATAACGCATCACCGATTCCGAAGCCTGCACGCAAAGCGGATGAGGCACATACGAAAACGGACAGTTGAAAAGGAGCGGGAGCTGACAAGCATCCACGCCTCGGAGCGAATGAAAACGAGCATTCATCTGAAAAAGTCTGCTATTATTCTGCAAAAATAACTATCTTTGTTTGTTTAAAAAATATGAAATGGACATTTTGAATCTTCTCAATTCGCACAAAAGCATCAGAGCATACGCCGACAAAGATATCAGCGAGGATTTGCTCGATGAACTGATTAACGCTTCGTGCCGCGCATCGAACACCGGCAACATGCAACTCTACAGCATCATCGCCACCCGTGACAAACAACTGAAAGAGAAGCTGGCGCCCTACCACTTCAATCAAAAAATGGTGACCGAGGCTCCCGTAGTGCTCACTTTCTGCGCCGACCTGAACCGATTTGAGAAATGGTGCGACCAACGAAACGCCCAACATGGATACGACAATTTCCAGTCGTTCTACTGGGCTACCATCGATGCCATACTTGCTGCACAAAACTTTTGCATTGCCGCCGAAAGCCGCGGACTAGGCATCTGTTTTTTAGGTACCACCACCTATCTCACCAAAGAGATTATAGAAGTGCTGAACATACCGAAACACGTTGTTCCTGTGACAACAGTCACCGTAGGATACCCAAAAGACGACAACGCCCCCCTCTCCGACCGTCTGCCTGTAGAGGGCGTTCTGCACAAAGAAACCTACCACGACTATACGGCTGCCGACATCGAAAGGATTTATGCCCCTAAAGAAGCACTGCCCGAAAATCAGAATTTTGTAAAAATTAACAATAAGGAGAACTTGGCGCAAATTTTCACCGACATACGATACAAAAAAGAAGACAACGAGCTGTTCTCCGAACGATTGCTGAATACGCTCAAAGAACAAGGAATCTTTTAACAACAAGAATACGAACATGTCAAAAACAGCTTTAATACTCGAAGGAGGCGGTATGCGCGGAGCGTACACCACCGGCGTGCTCGATTTCTTTTTGGAGAAAGGCATCGTATTCGACGCCTGCTACGCCGTATCGGCTGGAGCCGGGCACGCCTGCTCTTTCCTTTCAGGGCAAAAAGGACGCGCTATCCGTGTGAATGTCAATTATCTGAACAACTGGCGATATTGCAGCGTCCGTTCGCTGCTGACGACAGGATGCTATTTCGGCACCGACTTTATTTACAAAACCATACCAGAGCAATTGGATTTGTTTGACTACAAGACTTTTGCCGAAAAGAAAACAAAGTTCTACGCCTGCGTCACCAACATGGAAACCGCCCAAGCGGAATACCTGCCCGTGAACGACCTCCGAGCCGACTACATGAAAGTGGCGGCCTCCAGTTCGCTGCCCTTCATCTCGAAAATCGCCGAAATAGACGGCGAGAAATATCTCGACGGCGGCTTTGCCGATTCCATTCCCGTGAAAAAGGCGATGGATGACGGATACGACAAATTCGTAGTGGTGCTGACACAACCTTACGGATACAAGAAAAAAGAAGTGTCGTTCCCTGGAATATTCAAACAATTCTACAAAAAATACCCAAAATTCGTGGCTACAGCCATCAACCGTCCTGACATGTACAACAAGACAACACAAGCTGTAAACGAATGGGAACAGGAAGGAAAAATTTTTGTCGTTCGTCCGCAAACTTCGCTCAATATCGGACGTTTGGAGAAAAACGGCGAAAAACTGCTGCACCTGCACACCGTAGGCTACAACGACATGAAAGCTAAAGAAGAACAATTAACCAAATATCTACAATCATGAAACTAAAAAACGTATTACTAAGTTTTATGCTGCTTATAGGCGTATCTACCGCATGCACAGCCAAACAGCCAGCACAAGTGAAACTTGATGTGCAGCAAGCGGTGGAGAAAATGAACAAGAGCAAGAAATTCATCATCGTGGATGTGCGCACCGCCAAAGAATACTACGACGGTCATGTGGAAAACGCCGTACTGATGCCAATGCAAGAAATGGACACCATGGCAGAAAAAATTCTGCCCAACAAGAAACAAACCATTTTTCTGTATTGCCGCACTGGCAGAAGAAGCAACATCGTAGCCCAGAAGCTCATCGAAAGCGGATACAAGTCGGTATATGACATCGGAGGCGTGATGGACAAAGGATTCACCGACGCTTTCAAAATCGTGAAATAACACCCGCAACTTTACTTTATTTATTTTCAGTTTTGCCAGAACAATACTGAACAAAACCGCTATTCCTTAAACGATGACTATTCAAGAATTTAAAAAACACATATCGGAAGGTCGTTCGGTGTGCGGCGGCAGCGAAGCGCACCTGCTGATGCACGAGCTGAGTCAGAATGCCCTGAAAATAACGATGGAACTGAACAACAAATACCATACCCCCGAAGAGGTGCGCCAACTGCTGTCGGAGCTATGGGGCATAAAAGTTCCCGAAACACTGGGGCTATTCCCTCCATTCTATACCGACTGTGGCAAAAATACGGTTGTCGGAGAACGCACTTTCATCAATGCGGGATGCAAATTTCAAGATCAAGGCGGAATACGCATCGGTAACGACTGCCTGATAGGTCACAATGCCACCCTTTGCACCATCAACCATGCACAAGACCCGATGCACAGAGCTGACATGACTTTTGCACCCATTGTCATTGAAGACAAAGTGTGGATTGGCGCAAATGTCACAATTCTGCAAGGAGTGACTATAGGCGAAGGCGCCATCGTAGCAGCCGGAGCGGTAGTAAACAAAGATGTGGCGCCACGCACTGTCGTAGGCGGCATACCTGCCAAATTCATCAAAAAAATTCCTGCTTAATTGCAAAAATATGTTAATCGTAAAAATGAGCCGCACAAACAAAAAACATTCCTTTTTCTTTATGCTTACCATCCTATTCTTCATTTTGCTCGTCTTTGCCAGTCTGACCGGCCTGCTCTACTGTCTGCATCCCAAATTCGGGAAAACAGCCAGCGGCGAAAGGTTGGAAAGAATCAGGCATTCGAGAAATTTCGTAAACGAGCATTTCAAAAACGAAGAGCCAACAGTGCTGATGACCTCCGACAAAGGACGATTCGCCACTCTTTACCAATTCATATTCGGCAAAAAAAGCGACAACCTCACCCCAAAAGAAGGCGAAATACCCGTTGTGCACTCCGACTTGAAAAGACTCACGGACGACGACCAATACGTATGGTTCGGCCATAGCTCTTTCTTGTTGCGCCTTGACGGAAAAAACATACTTGTGGACCCTGTCTTTTACCAAGGTTCGCCCGTATCGTTCATCAACAAACCATTTCCCGGCACCAATGTTTACAAGCCTAAAGACATGCCCGAAACAATCGATTACCTCGTCATCTCGCACGACCACTGGGATCACCTCGACTACCAGACCGTAAAAGAGCTGCAGCAGAGAATAAAGCATGTGATATGCCCGTTAGGAATCGGCGAGGACTTTGAATACTGGGGATTCGAGAAAGAAAAAATCACAGAAATGGACTGGAATGAACACAGCACCATAAACGGCATGACATTCCATTGCCTGCCCACACGCCACTTCAGCGGACGTGGATTCTGGAATTCGAAAACGCTGCCTGCCTCATGGCTGATAGCATCATCGAAAAGAAAAGTGTTTTACACGGGCGACGGCGGCTATAGCAACCGTTTCAAACGCTTCGGCGAAGCATTTCCCGACATTGACCTCGCCATCATGGAAAACGGACAATACAACACCGCTTGGGCCAACATACACACCCTGCCCCAATATCTTGGGAAAGAGGTAAAGGAACTCGGTGCCAGAAGATTCGTCACCGTACACCATTCAAAATTCCGACTCGCGCATCACCCATGGCACGAACCACGGGAAAACGAGCAGAAAGCCGCAAAAGAATATGACCTACAGCTGATTGTATGCAAAATAGGCGAAATCATAAAACTATAAAATCATGTATAAAATTACAGAAGTATGCACTCCGACTAAGGTTGACAAAAACAGCAACTTGAAACTGTTTTCTGTATTCCAGATGATGAACGACTGCGATGACATGTGGCTCGACTCCGAACCGGCTGCAAAACATTGCTTCATCACCGAGCATCGCGCTCAACTGCTGGCTTCACGACAAGTGGAAGTGGTGAGAATACCCAAGCTGAAAGAAAAACTCAGCGTAGAGACCAGCGTGTTCGACTGCAAAGAACTGTACGGATTCCGCAACGACGTGATACGCGACGAAAAGGGCGAACCTTGCTATATAAGCTGGAGCATGGGAGCTTTTATCGACATGGAAACCGGCAAGCTAAAGAAACTGCCCGAAAATGTAATCAACAGTCTGAAATACGACGAAAAGCTGCCTATGGAATACAAAGAGCGGCGCATACATCTGCCTAAAAAGGCCATGACTGCCCTCGCCCCCGTAGCCGTAACCCGAAACGACATCGACTATAATCAGCACATGAACAACAGCCATTATATTCGCATTGCGCTGGAACAGCTGCCCGAACAGTTCTCGCCCAAAAGCATCAGAATAGAATACAAGATTCCCGCCAAATTGGGCGACACACTCACACCAAACATTGTAGAAGAAGACGCCATCTACTATATGACACTCGTAAGCGAAAAAGGAATTTGCGCCATCATGGAATTTGCATAAAAAATGAAACATATTATATCTAAATTCACATTGGGAATGTTGCTTTGCTATGCTCCGCTCTTATTAAACGCAGAGAACAATGACGCTGCAACAGACACCATCAGCGCCAGCTATCGCATCGACGAAGTAGTGGTGACAGGAACCAAATACGACACCGATATCCGGCACACGCCTCTTACCGTCACTACCATAGACCATGAGCAACTTACTGAAAACCAAAGGACTAATCTACTTCCTACACTCATGGAGCAAGTGCCTGGACTTACCGTCACCAGTCGCGGCATGATGGGCTACGGCGTAAGCACAGGTTCGGCTGGAGGCATGATGCTGCGAGGCATTTCATCCAGTGCAGGACAACTGGTAGTGCTCATAGACGGACATCCGCAATACAACAGCATTTTCGGGCACGGCATAGGCGACAGTTACCAGACATTGATGACTGACCAAGTGGAAGTCATTCGCGGACCGGCATCCGTCATTTACGGCTCAAACGCCATGGGAGGCGCCATCAACATTGTGACAAAGAAGATGAGAAAAGACGGCAGCGAAACCCAGATATGCATCGGAGGAGGCAGTTACGGGACCGTTCAAGCCGAAGCCGCCAACCAGACTAAGAAAGGGAATTTCTCGTGCGCCACAGGATTGCAATACAACCGCAGCGACAATCACCGTCCAAACATGGGATTCGAGCAATACAGCGGACATGTAAAAATCGGTTATGATTTGAGCAAACATTGGAGCATATTCGCTAACGCCGACATCACACACTTCAACTCATCCGACCCCGGAAAAATCACCGCACCCACAGATGAAGCAGAACAGCATGTGACCAGAGGCGTGACAGAACTGGCACTCGAAAACCGATACGCAAAAACAAACGGACGCCTAAGCGTGTACGACAACTTCGGCAAACACCGAATTAACTACGGATACATTAAAGACAAGGAAGAACCGCAAACCAAAATATTCCACACAAAAGACGCAGTTGCTGGCATCGACTGGTATCAGAGCGCCACACTCTTCAGCGGAAATCGTATAATAGGCGGGCTGGACTACAAACACATATACGGCGACACCCACTACACCGACCGCAAGACAGGAAAAACGCTTGACATCAAAAACAAGCAGAATGTACACGCCAACCAAGAAGAAATAGCCGTTTACCTTACCTGCACACAAGACATCGCCCAATGGCTGACGATTGATGCCGGCATACGCTACGACTACCACAGTGTGACAAAAAGCGAGTGGATACCGCAAGCAGGAATCATATTCCGACCAATCATTACAGGCGAGATGAAACTGTCGGCCAGCAAAGGATTCAGAAATCCGACACTAAGAGAAATGTACCTCTACCCCCCTTCAAACGAGGATTTGAAACCTGAACGCCTATGGAACTACGAAATATCGTGGCGGCAGCACACAAAAAATAAAGCATTCGCTTATGGCATCAATGTTTTCTATATAAAAGGCGACAACATCATACAAACTGTGAACATGAAAAACATCAACACCGGCGAAATTGAAAACTGCGGAGCCGAGGTTGACGCTACATGGCACATAAACAAAAGATGGCACATCAACACTAATCACAGCTACCTGCACATGAAGAATCCTGTTGCCGCCGCACCCACCTACAAAGGATACATGGGCGTACATTTCAAAGGAAAGGCGTGGAATATACATGCCGGACTGCAGCAAGTATGCGGACTTTACACTTCTGCTGCGCAAAACAAGGAAAAAGAAACCTTCACCCTGCTCAATGCCGGCATCAGTTACCAGATAGGAAAACACATCACGCTATGGGCCGACGGCGAGAATCTGCTGGCGCAACGCTACGAGATAAACGCAGGTTATCCAATGCCCAAAGCCACTTTTATGGGAGGAATAATGGTGAAATTTTAAAAAGACATTTGCTTACACCTTACAAATTCAGATATTTAAATATTCTGTCAAGATGCAGCAATACGCCGCTTAGTCCGTTTTTTTGTGGAATTTTGTGGATTCGAACCACATTCTCAGGATTTTCAGTCCTGCGCATACACCATGTCTGCCAAAATTCCAAAGGGGGTCTCACGTTTTTAATTAGAAACATCGCCATGAGACCTTTTTTATTAATACAATGCAAAATTACATAGTCACTACGCAGTCTTTTTGCGTAGCGGGGATTTTTTATAAAAAATCTGTAATTTCTTTTGAGCAAGCATTATTTCTCTTTTTGATTATATAACATCCAAGTATCATGCAACAAATTTTCCATGTGCCTTTCAACATATTTCGGAAAAATCACCTTTAAACCTGCACCATAACTCATCAATACAGAATACAACTCAAAATTCACAACCACCTCAATACTGAAGATACATCCGTCAATGCGGCGCTGTAAAAGTTTTTGTGAACGATGAATTGGTTTTGTTTCTATATATTTGCTTTGCTCAAGAGATGTCCAAAATTTAATGAGATGCGGAACTGATTTTATATTTTTGCTCACACCAATCAAATCATCAAAAAAATGTTCGGTGTCAAAATCAGGATTTTCTTGGTACGGAATGTCTATCGGCTCAACCGACACAATGCGGTCGAGCGAAAGATTGTACAACAGCATGTCCTTTACCCTTGAACCGTACACAAACCAACGATTTCGAAACTCTTTCAGCAAATACGGATAAAACAAAAATTCGACGGGATGCTCTGCAGAAAAAGGCTGATACATAATACGCAATGTCTGTCGATGCAATATATGATTATACAATGGATTAAGTAACTGCAACCCTTTCAAGTCCGGCATGCTGTCAAAATGGATAATCGGTTTTCTATTGTGCCTTGTGATAGACAATTTATCTTGCAAACGGCTTACTATGTCTGTCATCTCGCGGAATTGTCCAAAATCCTCGAGCTCACGCAACATATCCACAGCCTCCTGCATCACCTCGAAGTCATTCTGCGACATCGGCATTTGCATTATACTGTAATCTTTATCCGCATAACGATAATATTTATGTTCGTACACTTCTATTGGCGCATTATACCCCAGTTTGTCCGAACGCATCATCTGAATATCGCTCTGCACTGTACGCACCGAAACTCCTTTGCTGATACCTTCCATATCATACAAAGCATCGCTGCAAGCATCAACCAAATCATCAAGTGTCCATTTCCGGAATGGGTTACGAAGACAATTGTCAATTGTTTTATAACGGATAAGCGCATTTTTATTGGCAGGCATAATCACTATATTTTTGTGCTTGCAAAAATAACAAAAACTACGCAATTCTTTTGCGTAGCATCAAAAAAATCTCTTTTAATACCTTTACATACCATACAACAAAAAAGGCGACACTCTATCAGAATGTCGCCTTCTTATTGTATATCATCCAAAATCACTTGAATTTTCGCAAAGCCACACAACCGTTGTGACCACCAAATCCCAGAGAATTTGACAGTGCAATGGTCAAGTCGGCTTTCACTGCCTTGTTTGGTGTATAGTTCAAATCGCATTCCGGATCCGGCTCATGCAAACCAATGGTAGGAGTAACGATGCCCTCTTGCAACGAAAGCGCCGAAACAATTATTTCCATACCTCCCGCTGCACCTAATGTGTGCGCAGTCATCGACTTAGACGAACTGATGAGCGCACGACGCGCTTCTTGTTCACCCAACGCCAATTTGATGGCTTTGGTTTCCGATTTATCGTTGAGCGGCGTTCCTGTACCATGAGCATTAATGTAAAGCAAATCTGATGCATTGAATCCCGCCTCGTCCAAAGCATATTTGATAGCGCGGGCAGCACAAGTGCCTTCGGGACTCGGAGCGGTATAATGGTAAGCGTCGCAAGTGTTGGCATAGCCGCAAACTTCAGCATAGATTTTCGCACCGCGGTTCACGGCATGCTCATACTCCTCGAGCACTACGATGCCTGCGCCTTCGCCCATTACAAAACCTGCACGACGCGCATCGAAAGGCAGCGATGCTGCCAACGGATCGTTAGATTTTGAAAGCGCCCTGCAATTGGTGAAGCCTCCCACAGCCAACGGATTGATAGCAGACTCTGCACCACCCGAAATAATGGCATCGGCATAACCGAATTTAATAGCGCGATAAGCTTCGCCTATGGCGTGCGTACTAGTGGCACAAGCCGTTACCACCGGCAAGCATGGGCCTTCGGCCTTGTGCGCGATAGCGATATTGCCCGAAGCGATGTTTGAAATCATCATCGGTATGAGCAGTGGCGAAATACGTCCAAGGCCTTCGTTAAACATCTTTTCACACTCATTCTTGAATGTATTGATACCACCAATGCCCGAGCCTACATAAACGCCCAAGCGCTCAGGAGCGATTTTACCTTGTAATCCGCTGTCATTCATTGCCTCGGCTGCTGCAGCCAAAGCAAACTGGCAGAAACGGTCGGAACGACGGGCCATACCCTTTTCCACATCAAAATCCTCCACTTTGAAGTTCTTCACTTCGGCAGCCAGTTTTACCGGCATATCTTTAGTATCGTATTGTGTAATTTCTCCAATACCGCACACTCCGTTTTTCAGATTATTCCAATAAGTGTTGATATCATTGCCTACCGGAGAAATGACACCCAATCCTGTAATAACTACCCTTTTCATTAATATACCAAGTTTGATGTTTTACTTAAAATTTCTTCAGCCTGCTTCACCATATTTTCCACTATAGCCTTTGCAGGTTCCTCTTTCTTCACCATTCCGGCTATTTGTCCGGCCATAAACGAACCGTCGGTCTCGTTTCCGTCAACAGCAGCCTTACGCAGCGAGCCTGCGCCAAATGCCATAATCTGCTCGTCGGTGTTGGCGTTATTCTTTTCCATTTCAGCAAACTGTCTGGAGAAATGGTTTTTTAGCGAGCGGACAGGATGTCCGAGTCTTTTTCCTGTGACTATGGTATCAGAATCGCCGGCAGCGATAATTTTCTTCTTATAATTCTCGTGAACATTGCACTCGTCAGCTACCAAAAAGCAAGTTCCGCACTGTACGCCTTCGGCACCGAGCATAAAGGCTGCGGCAAGACCTCTTCCGTCGCCAATGCCTCCTGCAGCAATCACGGGAATATCCACAGCATCGCAGACTTGCGGCACCAGCGCCATTGTGTTCATCTCGCCCACATGGCCGCCCGACTCACAACCTTCGGCAATCACTGCAGTAGCGCCCATACGCGCCAAACGCACGGCAAAAGCCACCGCACCAGCAACAGGAATCACTTTGATGCCAGCCGCCAGCCAATCCTTTATATATTTGGTAGGCATTCCGGCACCGGTAGTCACTACTGCAACTTTCTCTTCGAGCACCACCTTTGCCACTTCATCGGCAAAAGGGCTCATCAACATAATATTTACGCCGAACGGTTTATCGGTCAGCGCTTTGCATTTACGAATCTGGTCGCGTACATAATCAGCATTTGCATTCATTGCCGAAATAATCCCCAATCCGCCAGCTTCGGAAACAGCGGCAGCCAGTGAGGCATCGGAAATCCATGCCATTCCGCCTTGAAATATCGGATATTTGATACCCAACAAATCGCAAATTTTACTTTTTATCATATTATTGAATTTAATTGTTTTTTACCATTTAATAACACCAGCTCCAGATGTGAAACCTGCTCCGAATGCGCTCAGCACGAGCAAGTCGCCACGATGCAGTTTTCCTGCCTTATTCAGTTCGTCCATCAGCAACGGAATGCTTGCCGAAGAGGTGTTTCCATATTTGTCAAGATTCATGGGGAATTTATCCTCCGCAACATTCATCTCATGTCTTACGGCCTCCAAAATGCGCAAATTAGCCTGATGCAAAAGAAAATATGAAACTTCAGAAGATGAAATTCCTGATTTCTCAAAAACATACTTAATGTCCTTGCAACAGTTGGTGACAGCCATTCTAAACACATCGCGTCCGCGCATATACAAGAAATTATTCTCTTTCTTGCACTTTTGAAACGGCGTATCATGCCATGCATCGCTACAATACAGTGCATCAGTATATTGTGTACTCATCTTGAAAAAGCAATCGTCATCACTTTGTGTTACAACAACAGCGCCTACCGCATCACCAAAAAGCACACAGGTTTCACGCTGTGTCCAATCCACGAAATGTGAAGGCTGCTCTGCACATACAATTAAAATATTTCTCGCCTTTCCTGTCTTCATGAGTGAATCAGCCATATCCAGCGCATATATGAATCCTGTGCAAGCGGCATTCAAATCGACAGTAGGACAATTTGCGCCGAGCTCTTTGTTTATCATCGCTGCCAACGAAGGCGTCATCGCGTCGTTACAAACATTGTGACACATTATATAATCAATATCCGATGCGTTCACCCCTGCACTTTCTACGCTTTTCCGCGCTGCCTCCAGCGCCAGATCTGTCAATGTCTCGTCAGAAAGCACCCTTCTCTCACGAATGCCTGTACGCGTCCTGATCCACTCGTCGCTCGTCTCAACTATACCGCTAAGCATATCGTTGGTCAGCACTTTTTTAGGCAATGCGCTTCCGGTTCCTATAATCTTCATATTTCGTTAAATTTAACAAAAAATCTATTTCAATAAAAATTATATTATCTAATTTTATTTTTGAGTTACAAATTTGCACAATTCATTTTGTTTGTGCAAATTTTTTATGCACATTTTTGCATAAATTGACTGTTTTGCGCAAAAAAAATGCGAAATCAAAAGATTCCGCATTTTCTCGTCATTCTAATATTGCCATTAGCCGAATGTCAATTCTCCATTCACGCAATCGATTTCAATCGGCTTTTCGGTCGAAACCTTACGGGCAATAATCTGTTTGCTCAGCTCATTCAGGATACAACGCTGGATAACACGTTTCACCGGACGAGCGCCAAACTCAGGGTCATAGCCTTCGTCGGCCAGATAAGCGAGTGCAGCCGGCGTAAGTTTCAGTTCAACTCCATTAGATTTCAGCTGCTTGTTGATATGCTCGAACTGCAACGACACAATCTGCTCTATCTCTTTCCTGTTCAACGGCGTGAACATAATAAGTTCGTCTATTCGGTTCAAGAACTCAGGGCGAATGGTCTGCTTCAGCATTTCAAGCACTTGAGTTCTTGTCTTCTCAATCACCTCGTCACGATTCGAGTCGGTCATTTTCTCGAAATTCTCCCTTATCAACTGCGACCCTAAGTTAGAGGTCATAATGATAATGGTGTTCTTAAAGTTAACCGTACGCCCCTTATTGTCGGTAAGACGACCATCGTCGAGCACCTGCAGCAAGACATTGAACACATCGGGGTGCGCCTTTTCTATCTCATCAAAAAGCACCACGCTGTATGGTTTCCGTCTGATGGCCTCAGTCAACTGACCACCTTCATCGTAGCCCACATATCCCGGAGGCGCACCAATCAGTCTAGTGGCACTGAATTTCTCCTGATATTCGCTCATATCAATACGCGTCATCATATTTTCGTCGTCGAACAGATATTCCGCCAACGCCTTGGCCAACTCAGTTTTTCCGACACCCGTCGTACCCAAGAAGATGAACGAACCGATAGGTCGTTTAGGATCTTGCAGTCCGGCACGCGAACGACGCACTGCATCAGCAATGGCCGAGATTGCTTCATCTTGTCCAACCACCCTTTTGTGCAATTCCTCTTCCAAATGCAAGAGCTTGTCCTGTTCGCTCTGCATCATTTTGGTGACCGGAATACCCGTCCAACGGCTTACCACTTCGGCGATATCGTCGGCATCCACCTCCTCTTTTATCATAGCGTTGCCGCCTTGCATTTCCGCCAGTTTTTTCTGATTTTCGGCAATCTCGTTTTCGGCTGATTTTATTTTTCCGTAACGGATTTCGGCCACCTTACCATAATCACCTTCGCGTTCGGCACGATCGGCTTCGTACTTGAATTGCTCAATATTTATCTTCTGCTGCTGAATCTTGTCTATCAGCGCTTTTTCGTTTTTCCACTTCGAGCGCATATTGTCACTCTCAGCCTTAAGGTCGGCAATCTCTTTAGACAACTGTTCCAGCTTAGCAGTATCATTCTCTCGTTTGATGGCTTCGCGTTCAATCTCCAGCTGTTTGATGTTGCGCTCCACCACATCCAATTCCTCAGGAACAGAATCCACTTCCAAACGCAATTTTGCAGCCGCCTCGTCCATCAGATCAATCGCCTTATCGGGCAAAAAACGGTCGGAAATGTAACGGTCGGACAGCTCCACAGCCGCAATAATAGCATCATCTTTGATACGCACCTTGTGATGATTTTCATAACGCTCTTTCAAACCACGCAGAATAGAAATGGTGCTTGCCGTATCCGGTTCGTCCACCATCACAGTCTGAAAACGCCGTTCGAGCGCCTTGTCTTTCTCGAAATACTTTTGATACTCGTCAAGCGTCGTCGCACCGATGCTGCGCAGTTCGCCACGCGCCAGAGCCGGTTTCAGTATATTGGCCGCATCCATTGCGCCCTCGCCTTTGCCAGCACCTACCAGCGTATGAATCTCATCAATAAAAAGTATGATTTCGCCATCGGCCTTTATCACCTCGTTCACCACCGACTTCAGACGCTCTTCGAATTCACCTTTGTATTTTGCGCCAGCTATCAACGCACCCATATCCAATGAG
>SUXD01000037.1 GCA_015061145.1 Bacteroidales bacterium
GTTGCCGTAGGGAGGTATCATCACCGCCGTCACCTGTACGGGCTGCTGCAGTGAGGCCTGCGCATCAAGAAAAAACAGTGCGCAAAGTAACGGCAGTATGAGGCGAAGCGACTTTTTCATGATATCAATATCCGGCTACTTCACCACGATTTTTGCTACGGAATAAATGCGTGGATTTGGGGTGACCAATCGCAAGAAATAAGTGCCGCTCACTAATGAAACAGAGAAATGCTCTTTGTACCATTTCGCCCCGGTAAGATGTCGTTCTTCCAATGGGAGATGGCTGTTGGCAGTGTACATGTACAGCGTGACATCCATCGCTTCGCCCAATTCAATCGTGGCGTCAAATTCACCGTCGGTAGGGTTTGGAGTGACAAGAAATTTCCGGATGTAAGCCACATCGCCTTCTTCATATTCTTCTAGTTCCGAAGCGTCCACTACTACTATACTTTTGGTGGTGATGGCCTCGCAACCCCATTGAGATGTACGCAGTGTGATGTTGAAAGTGTCCTGACGTGCAAATGCCACCTCCAAAGAATACGGATTGTCTTCCGACACCCAAATGTCGCTGTCGTCGTCCAACAACCACTCCATTGTCTCAAAATCAGAACGGGTGATGTTTACCGCACGCAGAACAGAATCTTGCGCCACGCTGCTTGCTACAATAAAATCTGCAAATATTTCATTGTCGGTAGTTCGCACTTCAAAATTCTTTTGCCCGAAGCAATTGTCATTGTCGGTAATCTCTGCACGATAAACGCCGGCCTCTGCAATGACAATCTGTTGATTGTCAGATATTTTCACTTCTCCGTTGTACCATGCGTACGATTTGGCGTTGGCTGTGGCTATGTCAAGCGGTTGCTTCTGACCTTTGCACAGCGTGTAGATGTCCTTTTCAATTCTCGGTATGATGGTGTCGGGCTCTGACAGCATAACATCAATGGCTTCAATGCAGTTGCGGCTGTCGGTGATGGCGCCTTTGTACGAATCGGCAGGAAGACGGCTCAGCGTATAATCCTTCTCGCCGTTTGACCAGCTGATGGCATAAGGCGGATTGCCGCCTGCCACATTACTGACTGCGATTTCGCCGTCGTTGCTGTGGTAGCATGTCAGGTTTTTGGTCGTCAGGTCGTATGATATGGCGTCTGACGATTCTATCGTCACATCGAGGGTGTCGCGGCAGAGGTTGGCGTCGGTCACGATGACGCGGTAGTCGCCGGCTGTCTTGTGCGTGATGGCAGGCGTCTGGTCGCCCGATGACCACAGAAAAGAGTATGGTTGTGTGCCTCCTTTTACAGCAATGGCGACTTCGCCCGTGGCATTGCCTTTGCAGAATACTTTTGTCACATTCTCCAATATTGTTTTTAGCGAATCTATCTGTGGCAGATATGCCGAAGTTTCCCTTTTTATGCCGTTGGCATCGGTGAAGTGCAGTGTGTATTTTCCAACGCTGCCTGTTAAGGTGGAGTCAGAGCATATTGCCACACTTTTTTCATTTTCCCACTTAAAAGTATATGGTTTCACGCCACCTGTTACATGGGCATTGAGCTGCCCGTCATTGCTATTGGTGCATGATACCCATTTGAGCGTGTCGATGTCTATCACTATCGGGTCGGGCTGGGTGATGACAACCTTGAAAGTGCTTTGGCAGCCGGCTCCGTCGGGAGTGGTGTAGGGCGGGATGGGCTTGCCCAACCTTGAGTCAGAAACAACGCTTACAGTGAGGAAATATTCACCTGCTGCAAGTTCTTTCAATTTTGTATTGGGATATAACCGTGCAATGGGCACTTCTGGAGTAATTTCATTGTTGGAAGAATCGTGCCAAACATAATCGAACTTTCGTTTGCCTTCATTGGACAATAAAATTGTATAATCTATTTCTCCATTTGAAGCTCCGAATTCTGTTACATTAACCACTTTCCCTGAAGCTTTAATTTCATCCGGCTGCGAGAGCGTATATTCTTTAAAATTTATTGATGCTCCACAACCGTATTTATCGCTAACATTGATGATGTATTTACCTGCAGGAATATTTGAAATTACATTGTTAAAATTATTTATGTATACTGTATCGGTTTTCCCCTGCAATACGTATTTTGCTGAGTATGGTGGGGTGCCTTTACCAGCGATGTTGAAGTTGATAGCACCATCGCTGCCACCATAACAAGAAATGTTTGGGGTGTAATACTGAAACATGCTGTAGTAAAAACTGGGGGTGTTGGGAACTGTTACTGTTTTTTTATGCTCTTCGCTTAAACTGTAACAATCTTTACCTTTATACGTTCCTTCCACTTTGTAAGCGTACGTTCCGCTGGCAACATTGTTTATCACGAAACTATCAATATTGGTAGTGGTTATGCTGTCTATTTTATCACCAACTTCCCATCTTCCATTAATAACATTACATGAGCGTAAATCTACTTTCTCACCTGCATATAGCTTTCTGTCGAGTTTTAGCACTATCTTACCATCGCTGTAACCGTTGCACGAAGGTTGGGTTATCTTGTAGGATTGTATGTGGGGAGCGGAGGGAACTATGGTTAAAACTTGTGATTTATTTACTGTCGCATATCCATCAGGAACCTTAATTCTGAAATATATGTTTTTGCCAATATAGTTGTTGTAATTTGTAGGAAATAGGTCTTTCGCTTTTAAGGTTAATAAGTTGGAGCCTTTACTAATATTTATTGATGTCCATGTCGTTTTGTTAAAACTATATTGCCATTGATAGGCGGAATTATCAAAACCGCTAAATGTTTGAATCCTTGTCACTTCATCATCAACAGGTAGGTCGATCATCGCATTATTAATAAGAGATGCAGACAAATCTTTGGGGTAAATTGTTAATTCCACCTCTGTATTGTAGCCATAATATAAGTCATCTCCATAGTTGTCGGTTTCAAAAATTTCATTTATACAATACGGATAATATCGCTCGATATAAAGTTGACGAGTGGCTTCATATCTGGCTTGGTTTTTTTTTAGCCATGCATCAACAAAACGATAACTGTAGAAATATAGGATTAGTGGGCGTTGTGAAGTCTTGTATGTGTGTGGGGTGATTTCGTAATCATGAAAACTTTGTATTTCACCATTATTCATATCCCCAAAATTCCGTTCTAAAAAGATGTCTTCATTATAATAAGATTTGATTCTGCATTTTTCTGATCCATGTCCAAAATTTTTCACATATTTAGTATATGGTAATATGACATATTCCCCTTCTTCTTGTGAAAACAAGCAGTTAGGATAAAAAAATAGTAAAAAAGATAAAAATACAAATTTTAAAAATTTCATTTTGCGAATTCTATTTCAGTTTGCTCCGAAAGAAAAAGATTATTTTTGTTTTTGTTGAAAATTTCTTGATTTATAATGATTTTTTGTAAAGGTTGCCTATCAATAATACACAAATAATTAATATTAGAATTCTTTGACAAATCAATACTTTCCGAAATGGAACCTTCCCAATTGTATATGTACAAATATTCTAACTCTGGGCAAAAAGAAAGATTTAATGTCTGAATATTAAAAGTTCCACTCATTGCAAGAATCTTCAATTTTGCAAGATTATAGAAATCTTCTCCCAAAATACATGTGCTTGTCGAGATTTCTAAAGATTTTAAATTTGTACATCCTGCAAAATTGATTTTTTCAACATTCCCTTGAATAAACAGTGTGTCCAGATTACTGGCAGTAGACAAATCAACGGAGACTTTTCGTTGTGCATAGGTTCTTATATGAAGGTGTTTAAGGTTTTCTCCTATGTTTGAGATGCTATTAAATTCTATTCCTTCGGCGTAAAATCGTATTAGTTTTTTATTGTGTGACAAATCAAGGTCAAGACCTGTATATTTATCATCAGAATATTTACCACCGCCTTGCTCAATCTGTAAAGAAGTTAGATTTGGCATGAATTCAATACCATACAGATTGTAATCACCTAAAGAAGGTATGTAAATTTCTGTAATGTTCTCAGCTTCTTCCAAAGAAATCTCGCCATCTGAGTTTGTGTCAAAATTTTCAACAAGATATTCCTTAAATCTACTGTTTTTGAATTGAATGTTTGGTAAAACATTGATAGTACAAATGCACTCGTTTTTATTGTCTATTTTTATTTTTATCTCAGTTGTTCCTAATGAAACTCCGTAAACATTCCCGTTATCATCTACCGTCGCAATATTTTCATCGCTACTATTAAAAGTGATATTATGTTCTTTAATATCATAAGGTTCAAATTTGTCAAAAGATTCATCAGTGGTTGATTTATAGAATTTACCAACATATAATGGATGACTTGTGTTGAGCATTATATCAACATTCAGCAAATATGGTCTGACTGTAATAGATTCCCATTTTCCGTACTCTTCATCTTCTTTCTTCTCGCATCCCGCCATTACGCTTGCGCATGCCACGCACAGCAAAAGTTTAAAAATTGTTTTCATCGTTTTTCTGATATTTTTATTGTTAATATTTTCTCTTTTAAAAATTGTAATTATATGATAATGTGGCGTTTGCATTGCAAGTGCCGCTTTTTTCTTTTCTGTCTTGGTATTGGCAGATTCCAGAGAGTGCAAAGGTATGCTTTTTTGCCAAAATATAACTGATGCCGAGGCGTGAATTTGCAATATTGCGCTCGATTTCCTTGTCCGCCAACGCAATGTTATAAGAGAGCGATGCGCTAAGCGTCAGCGTCTCTTTAGCGAATTTGGTGCTGACCGACATCGTTGGCCCTACGGTATAAGTGTTGTTGTCAGTTATATTGTTTTGCGTAAAGTTAACCGATGATGTAAGATTTGTCTTGCTTGGCACAAAGCTTACCGTATGCGAAACGCTGGAGTTTGTAAACACCGAACGTGTATCGGGCGTTTGTGTACTGCCATATTTATCGTCGGCTATCTGGTAACTTACATTCACATTAAGGTTTTGATTCTGACTATCGCTTTGTTTTATGTTCCACATAATACTCAAGTTGGCGTTGTGCGACAGTTGCGTGAAGTTGAGCGTATCCAGATTCTCGGTTGGCGCATATTGGTTGATATAGTCGAACTGAGACTTTATATTTTCGTGCGTTTGGAAATTGGTGTATGATGCGTTCAGACTCAGTTTCTGACAAGGAGTGTATGTGATATTGGCAGAGCCGACGAAATTATGCGTTTTGCTTTCCTTCTGATTCTTCACGTCGTCGTTTTGCAGACCGACATTGGCAGAAAAGTTAAGTTTGTCTTTAAACAATACCGTGGCAAAATTCACCGTGATATTCTCCATGTCATTGTTGAAATAATAGGCGCCAAGTGTTTGGTAATCAGGGTCGATGCGTTCGTAAGAAATGCCGATGGTATTTTTCAGGAAAGTATAGTCCACACCAACCTTATAAGCATTATAGTGATGTATGGAACTTAACGAATCCGCACGTGTGTCTGGCTTCATCAAGCTTATGGCATACTCTCCGTAAAGACGTAGGTTTTTAATAACCTTTACGCTAAGTTCAAGGTTGGCGCACAGGTTTTCCTGCGGACGGATGCCGAGGCTGTCAGGCTGCCACTGCAGCGAAGTCTCGTCATCCTGCGCCGTAAACAAACTGGTGTTTACCCTGAATCTGTCTGCCTCATATCCAAACATTGCGCCGCATCCCATTCGTTTGTAGGCGGCTTGCACAATGTCGTTTTCGGGTGTATATTCCACTGCACGCTGCATCCGTCCAAACATAGCGGCAATCTTGAATTTGCCAGGCGTAAGTTCTACGCCAGCTCCGGTAAACTGATGTCCGCTGAGCGTGTAGGGCGAGAAAGTCATCGAAACATCGCCTATATGCGCCGTAGCCCATTTGTATGACGGATGCAGACTGAACCGATTGGGCAACGTAGGATATTTATAGTTGCTGCCCGTGTTGGTGAGGTGTATAGAAAAAGGCAGATTTACCAAATTGCAGATTCTGAAATTCACATTCCCGTTGAGGAAATAACTTGCCTTGTCGGTATTGTACGATGTGCCGTTGGTGTAATAGCAAGTGCCGCTTGCCGAAACGCCGCCGCTCACCTTCAGCCAGTTTTTCTTGCTAAAATTATCTTTTATGCCGTCTAGGCGGATTTCTTGGGCGGCACAAGTGGCATACGCCAGCAGGAGAATCGCGAATGTTATGCTTTTGAGTGGTTTCAATGTGAAAGGGTGTTAGTTTCGTGTTCCTTTTTGTATTCTTTTTTCAGTTCTTCTATCTTTTTGGCTACGGATTGCATGGTTTCGGGTGTCCAAAATTTGTTATAATACTGCCGAATTTCTTCTGTGTTTTCCGTATAAAATACTATACAATCATAGTGTGGAGATCTAAAACCGCTAAAAATCTTAACTTTTATGTTTGATATACAGATGCTTTTTTTCTTCGATTCATTTACATCAATATAAGAAATAAAAAATGAGTTATCTTTTTGTGCGATTTTATAAATTACCTTTTTCTTCTCATATACTCTATAGATAACATTGATAATGTACAGAAAAAATATAAAGAAAAACAATATGTATATGTTTGTGCAAGCAAAAAAGATTAAAAGTCCTATATAGAGCAATTGTACATAATTTCTATAATAGAAGAAACAATTTCCAAGTCGTTTATAGAAATTCTCTTTTTTACTTTCAAAAATCACAGTTTCATTATTCATAGGAATCTATTGTTATATTATTAATGTTTCCAGTAGATATTATAGTGTTTATTTTTTCAGCATCACTTAATGGGCATTTTAAGGAAATTTTATTTAAGGTTTCGACAGGTTGGATTATGTTTTCCGAAAAGTCTAACAAAAGATGCATCTTTTCAACTTTATTAGGATCATCAATATAATATTCCAATGTTACTCCCACAGTCGCATTCAGGTAACCGTTCGGCAGTTTGTCAATTAGTTCGTTTTTGTTGGAGAGTGCCAATGTCAGCTCTGCTACTCCTGAAGCGGTAGTGTACACAGCAGATGTCACACCGAAAGAAACTCCCAATGCCCCTAATACTGTCAAAGAAGTGCCTCCAGATGGAATAGCTGCGGCAACAGCTATAATGCCAGCGCCAATTTTTGCAATAGCCTTGCTTTCGTCAGAAAGCACCACATCCGTCAGTATCCTTTCTCCTATATTCTCCAATTCTTTTTTTAAAGAGACATTTTCAAAATTACCCAATTTCACTTCTTTCCAAGTGTTAGAAGATTTTACATATAGGTAGAATTTTTCAGTTGCATCATTTTCCAGAAACACATCCCCGTTTGCTAGTTCGTAATATGTTAGGCTTCTTTCTGTGCAAGCGCACGCCTTTGTTGCATATAAATCTTGTTTCCCGTACAGATTTTGCGGCGTTATGCTTTTCCATTTTCCATAACTTTTCCAACAATAGTCTGTAACATAAAATCCTCTCTCTTCCCTCTCAAACACGGCTCCGATAAGGGCAGGCTGGTAGATTTCGCTCCACTGCCATTTGGCAATGTGGGTGCCGTCGGTGTAATCCATCAGCAGGGGTGTGGTGCCACGGCTGTCTTTGGCCGCCCGTCCGTAGCAGTCGTCAAACGGGTGCTTGAGGGAAATCTGTGTGTGGTGGCAGATATGTTGGAGTAAGTGAGGTGTCATTTTCTATTTTTTCTTGAAATTCAAGTCATAATTATCGATATCAAAGAAAATTTGATTATTTCTAAGAATTAACCATTGGTAATGAATGGGACTGTCTGGATTTTGGAAATGCTTCTTTTTGTATTCTATTGAGCAAGAATCCAGATCTTTCCATTCATTAAAGTCTATAAAGTATTGTCTTTGATTTTTACTATAGTAAACTTTCCAAATTCCATTGTGTTTGTAAGTCTTGTTTTTTGTTGTATAAACATGTAGAAACGTACTGTCAGAAAACAAATCTATATAATGTAAACTGTTGGGAACTTCGCAACATGAATAATATCTCCCCGAAAAGTCTGTATTATTTGTACAACTTGTTATGATAGCAATGCAGATCAATAAAATGTAATTTCTCATTTTGTATAAAATTTAGATGGATCAATCTTCATTTGAAATACTATTTTCTGCCAAATTGTTGACAGTGGGATTATCTTACCATATTCTCTATTATAACTTTCAGTAGCGTGCAACATTAATGATTTTCTACTTGTTGGATTCACAACAGAAACTTTTACCCAATCGGGGTTATTTGTTGCAGTGATTTCTGCAGAGGCTCCACCGATAAAAAATTGAACAAAATTAGAGTCTTTATGCTTTTTGTAAGATGTGTAAAAGTCTGTTTGATCTGGGCTAAATTCTAGAGTAATCTTTACACCATTTTTTTTGAATATTTCATAGGAGAGTTTTCCCTGCTCGATTATATCATAAAAGTCGTTTTGGATTTCCTTAAGTATTCGCCCTTCTATAAATTTTCTAGCAAAAGATTTGTCTTTTAAACTATTAAATATACGTATTTCTTCACCTTCACCAGTTGCGAACTCATATAACAATATAGCGACTGTTTTATTTGCATCAGTATCAAATATTTGCTGCTTTGACGTTTCTTCGTATGTTGAAACATTTGGGTCTATATAATTTGCAACTTCTAATAATAACCTAACAGCGGCTTCATCAGTTGCTGCAACTGCATATTCTGTTGCTTCATCAACAATAGGTCGTGTTTTGTTAATGACAAAATCTTTTGCCTCAACAGCTTTAATGTATAAATCAGATACTGAAAATTCCCCTCTCTCCTCCCATTCGGACACCGCTCCGATAAGCGCGGGCTGGTAGATTTCGCTCCACTGCCATTTGGCGATGTGCGTGCCGTCGGTGTAGTCCATCAGCAGGG
The DNA here is from genome assembly GCA_015061145.1 of Bacteroidales bacterium. GTDB lineage: Bacteria > Bacteroidota > Bacteroidia > Bacteroidales > Paludibacteraceae > UBA1754. The sequence continues at coordinate 8,810 of SUXD01000037.1, forward strand.
GTGTGGTGCCACGGCTGTCTTTGGCCGCCCGTCCGTAGCAGTCGTCAAACGGGTGCTTGAGGAAAATCTGTG
>SUXD01000012.1 GCA_015061145.1 Bacteroidales bacterium
TCCTCCATCGGGAGTTTGTCGCCGTTGGCTGTACGGTCGATGCGGCGGGTTATATAGCACAACTCTCCATCGGCAAAACGGATAAGGCTATGCGGTACAACTTGCATCTTTGCCAACTCCGCAAGGTGCATTGTCAAGTCCTCCAACTCGGGCAAATGTGCAAAGCGGTCGGTTTGCGGTTTCAATATGTATCGTCCCCACAAGCCAACAATCGTGAAACGATCGGTCTCGTTCCTTCCGCCCTTATTTATATCCAATGACAATTTCGCCTGAACGCCCGTCAAAGTCGTTTGGCTACGGATTACTTGCTTGGCAAGGTCGGTCAGGTTCTTGCGTGTATAGGGCAATTCGGGAGCACTTGGCGTGCCGAACATCCTCCTTGAACAAGCCTTGTGAAAATCCTTTTCACCTTCGTTCAACTCTTTGTAACAATATAGACACTTTGCCATACGTTATTCCTCCTCATTGATTATGGGTTCAACACCTACCGCACCGATACAATCCTTGCAACACGCAACGAGCAACGACATACGGTCGCGAGCATCAATCTTCCAATTCTTCTCGGCAATATCCAAAAGCCAACCTTCGGGGATCAAGCCATCGAAAAACGGAAATAGCACCTTGTCGCGATAAGGCTTGTCGCTCAACGGCAAAGTGAGGCTCGCAGCTTCAGCATCGGTAGATGCCAAATAATCGGCATCATACTCAAATGTGTAGCCATTCTCATCTTCCGTCAAGATGCCGGCTTTTATGCCACGCAAAAATACAACAGCCTGTTTCATCGTTCATCGGTTTTAGTCATTGGCACAACGCCCACTTCGCTGCCAAAGAGATTCAATATCTGGTTTACCTTATCAAGGCGTAAAGTCTGTTTGCCCTGCTCCAATTCACGAACAAGACGCAATCCCACTCCCGATTTTTCGGAAAGCTCCACCTGCGTAAGATTATACTGCTTACGCATTGCCTTTACATATTTAGAAAGTTTTGTCTGCTCCATAGATACAATAAATTATACCCCATCGGGTGCAAATATAGTGCAAGCCGAGAGAAGAGCAAAATAAAACCGTTTATTTTCTCTCCCGAGGTGCCGCCTATATTCGCGGTTCACCGCAAATATAATGAAAGTTTTTCATCTTACACCTTATCGGGTATAATTTAATTGTTTTAGTATATACTTTATACCTGATTGGGTATAATTAATATTATCGTGTTACATTTAACGCAAATAGGCAATGTAATCACATCAATGGAGGCGAAGTTGTGCTTGGGGCACCCGAAATGTTTTCGGCGTCCCAAAACTACCTATCGGCATCCTACCCTCCAAAGTCGGGTGGATATGATGCTTTTAATTGCCAATTCACTCATTTTATACGCAAGTTTTATGCTCCGAATAATCATATAAGCTATCCGAATTTTCATTCCTGAGTTATAAAAATTACAATTTATGCGATAAAAAAGTTACTTCAAAAAGACATAATTTCGCATATTGTCACTATATTAGCATTTTGTGTTGTGAAATAATGTCAAGGAAAAATATTATTAGATAAGTGAATGGCAAAAAAGAAAGAAGTAGTAGAAGAACCGCTTGAAAAACAGCTTTGGAAGGCTGCCGACAAGCTGCGTAAGAATATTGATGCGGCTGAATATAAGCATGTAGTACTGGGATTGATTTTCCTACGCTACATTTCTGTGTCGTTTGAACAACTATATGACCAACTGGTTGCGCAACAGGCCGATGGCGCCGACCCCGAAGACCGAGAGGAATACGCCGCAGAGAACGTGTTTTACGTTCCTGCCAATGCCCGTTGGAGTTATCTGACCGACAATGCCAAAAATCCGCAAATTGGCAAGTTCATTGACGATGCGATGGACGAGATTGAACGTGAAAACAAATCATTGAAAGGTGTGCTGCCTAAAGTCTTTTCCCGCCCTAACCTCGACCCTACATCGTTGGGAGAGCTGATTGACCTTATCGGCAACTCCACTTTGCAGAACACCAGCACCAAAAGCGCCGACTTGCTCGGTCACGTCTTCGAGTATTTCCTAGGCGAGTTCGCTTTGGCTGAAGGTAAAAAAGGCGGTCAATTCTACACGCCTCGTAGTGTTGTAGAGTTGTTGGTCAATATGCTGGAACCCTATGAAGGCCGTGTGCTTGACCCTTGCTGCGGCTCGGGAGGTATGTTTGTGCAGAGCGAGAAATTTGTGAAGGAGCATCAGGGACGGATTGAGAACATCTCTGTCTATGGACAGGAAAGCAACCAGACCACTTGGCGCCTGTGCAAGATGAACCTCGCCATACGCGGAATAGATGCTTCGCAGATGAAGTGGAACACCGAAGGTTCGTTCCTCAACGATGCGCATCGCGATGTGAAAGCCGACTATGTGCTTGCCAATCCGCCGTTCAACGACAGCGACTGGAGCGGCGACCAGCTGCGCAACGATGCCCGCTGGCAGTACGGAGTGCCGCCTGCAGGAAACGCCAACTTCGCATGGATTCAGCACTTCATTTACCACCTTGCGCCAAACGGACAAGCCGGATTCGTGCTTGCCAAAGGCTCGCTGACCTCAAAAACGGGTGGCGAAGGCGACATTCGCAAGGCTCTGATCGACAAAGGACTTATCGCATGCATTGTGAACCTCCCAGCCAAGTTGTTTCTGAACACCCAGATTCCGGCCTGCCTATGGTTTGTGACACGCAACCGCAGCAAGCGCGCTGGCGAAATATTGTTTATCGATGCACGCAACAAAGGACACCTCATCAACCGCCGCACTCGTGAACTCTCGGAGGACGACATTCAGGAGATAGCTCGCACCTATCATCTTTGGAAATCGGAATCATCCGATTATCAAGATGTTGCAGGCTTCTGCGCTTCGGTTTCGGTAAGCCGTGTGGCGGAATTGGACTATGTGCTCACGCCTGGCCGCTATGTGGGTTTGCCAGAAGAGGAGGACGATTTCAACTTTGCCGAGCGTTTCACCGCCCTGAAAACCGAGTTTGAGGAGCAACTGAAGGAAGAGGAACGGCTGAACAAGGTGATACTGGAGAATTTGGGAAAGATAAAAATTAATGGATAGAGATGGAATTATGGAAAAGAATGGTATCATAATTTATAATACCGAAGACGGTAAAGTTAGTGTTGCGCTTTACGCCAAGGACGGTTCGGTTTGGATGAACCAGAATCAGATGGCAGAACTTTTTGACACCTCAAAGCAAAATGTAGGTCAGCACATATCTAATATGTTGAAGGAGAATGAATTAGATAAAAATTCAGTTGTAAAGAATTTCTTTACAACTGCCGCTGATTGGAAACAATACAATAGGTATGAGCAAACTGATAAAAATAGACGATAACTACGCCGGTTGGATTAAGGACTTAAGCCTACGTTTCCGCCAAAGCCAAATTAAGGCGGCGGTGAAGGTGAATAGCGAACTGATACAATTCTATTGGGAATTGGGGCGTGATATTGTGGACAGACAGGCAACAAATCATTATGGAGACAACTTGATAGATTCTATCAGCGAGGATTTACAAGCTTTATTGCCTGGCGTAAAAGGACTTTCAAGGATTAATTTGTATTACTGCAAAAGATTTTTCCTGCTCTATTCAAAAGTTCCACAACTTGTGGAACAATATGAACAAGGGGAAAAAGTTCCACAGGTTGTGGAACAATTAAAGATGACCCCCTGGGGGCATCATAGATATATCATAGACAAGTGTAGTGGTGACTTGGACAAGGCACTGTTTTTTGTCAATAGCATAATAAAGAATAACTGGAGTAGAGGCGTTTTGTTGAACTTTCTCGACACCAACCTCTATGAACGGCAGGGAAAAGCAATTACCAATTTCAAGAGCACCTTGCCGAGTATTGAGGATATTGAACGGGAATTAAAAGATTGAGCCTATGACCGAGTGGAAAGAATATAAGTTGGGAGAAATAGCAGACGTTCGTGATGGTACACACGATTCGCCAAAAGAAAGCAATAATGGTTTTCCCTTAGTAACTTCCAAAAACATAAAGAATGGGAAAATTGATTTGTCAAATACTTATTTGATATCAAAGTCGGATTATGAATTTGTAAACCAAAGAAGCAAAGTTGACAAATGGGATATCTTGTTTTCAATGATTGGCACTATTGGAGAGTGTGCAATTGTGAAACAACAACCCGAGTATGCAATTAAAAATGTTGGTTTGTTCAAAACACACGGAGACGAATTATTGGCATATTGGATTTATTATTACATTCATTCTCAGCAGGCTAAAAGTGAGATGCGTGCTTGTATAAAAGGGTCAACGCAACAATATATTTCATTGTCCGATTTGCGAAATTTCCCAATTGAATTGCCAATTAAAGAAAAACAATTGGAAATCGTATCTATCCTCTCTTCCCTTGACGACAAGATAGACCTTCTGCACCGCGAGAACGCCACCTTGGAGCAGATGGCGGAAACGCTGTTCAGGCAGTGGTTTGTGGTGGAGAGGAAGGAAGAGTGGGAGGAAGTCGCTCTTGGAGATGTGGTTAAAACAACATCAGGAGGTACACCTTCTCGTAAAATTTCCGAGTATTATGAAAATGGCACAATAAATTGGGTAAAATCAAAGGAATTGGATGGCTCATTTATTTCTTCAACTGAAGAATTGATTACGGAAGAAGCTGTGGCAAATTCATCAGCGAAAATGTTGCCTGAAAAATCTGTACTAATTGCTATGTATGGAGCAACGGTTGGTGAATATGGAATTTTATCAAAACCAATGACTTGCAATCAGGCTGTTTGTGCATTAATACCTAATAAGAATTATCCTTACACATATTTGTATGTATGGACGGCATTAATGAAAGAAGACTTTATAAATTTAGCCAGTGGTGCTGCGCAACAAAATATCAGTCAAGATTTAATAAAGCAACAAATAGTTTGCAGCGACCTTGATAAGATTAAGCAGTACGATGAAATGGTCAGAGGCTATTTTGAGAAGATGGAAAATAATCAAAAGCAAATCCAAACCCTTATTCAAATGAGAGATGGATTGCTGCCGAGGCTGATGAGTGGGGAGGTGAAAATATAACAATTGATAATCAAAATACTGATATGGATAAAATTGAACTTGCCTTAAGTAGGTACACAGATTATTTTAAATTTGAGCAATTGTGTATTGAGGTCATGAGTTATTATGGCTTTTCGAGAATTAAGAAAATCGGAGGACATAAAGATGATGGTGTTGATGCAATTGAATCAAACAGCTATTACGATGAGACTCATGAAAAAAGAGTGTTTCAGTTTACAATGCAAAAGGAAACAAAAGCGAAAATAACCGATACTGAAAAAAAACTGGAAAGAAATGGTGTTGAATATGATGAACTTATCATAGTGACTTCTCGATCTGTTAATAATATTGATGGACTTATGAAAAGTTTCAGGCTTAAAAAACAAAAGAGCCTGCAAATCTATGATTTATCAGCATTTGTGACTGTTGTAGGAAGCCATCAAGATTTATTGCAAAGGTATTTCCCAGACTTAAATTCACAGATTCAAAAAGATTTCCTGAACGATGATTATTTTTCAGACAGTGGGGAGGATCAATTATCAATTTCTATGATAAAAAGTACTTTGTTGTTTTCCTTATCCCCGGATTTGAAAACAAGCCAGCAAAGGAAGAACCTATTTGACAAGTCGTTACTTTCGGTAATATCTTCAATTGATGAAGGATATAATATTAAGGAGGTAATGGATGTATTTCATAAGAAATTCGGCAAAATACTTGTTGATTCTCAAGTAAAAGCCGCATTAGAAAGGTTGATTACGAAAGGTCTTATAACTGTTGATGGTGAGAAATACAAAGCATCAAAGAAAGCTAAACAGGAAATAATGACTGGTATAGCACATGTTGAACAAAGAACAAATGCTTTAATTGATGATATTATTGCTCAAACACATGTTGTTGCATCCAGTATAAAATGCAGTGTGGACGATGACAAACAAATGTGGACCAATATCAAGAAGACTTTGAATTTGTTTTTTAAGTATTATGGAACAGATTTGGCAATGGATGTTGATTCGATTGTTCCCAATATGGTACGGCAGGAGGAATTAATACGATTGCTAAAGGATTGTTTACAACCAGATCTGGGAGAATGCTTGGTTTATAGTCTTGGTGATATATTGAGCCATCCGAATGAGAAGCAGTCTGAAGTGATTTCACTGTGGGCCAAAGCATTTATTAGTACTCAATTAATGAGGTTGGATCCAATGTTGGGGGCGTTTCAGGGCAATGCTTTTAAGGAAAAAGTATTTATATTAGATACAGACTTTGTTTTAAATTGTATGGTGAAGTATGGCAAACAAAGCAGTGTCTATTCTTCGCTATTAAAAGAATTGTTGAAAATAGGTTGCAAGGTGTATATTACTGATGATGTTGTTCGGGAAGTTGTTACACACGCCGAATTCGCAAAAAGGAATTTTAACTATTTTGAAAATGCATTTGAGGCGGCTGATGAGTCAGTAATATACGAGCGGTTAAAGAATGTTTTTGTCATAGATTATTATGTTTCAATATTGAGAAAAGACAACGAGTTTTCAAATAGGACTTTTTCGTCTTACATGTCAAATATCTATGATTCCGATGATTCTTATAATTTCATGCTTGAAGTTATGGAAAATAGATTACCGAAAGGTGTTATTATAGGGGATGAGGATTTGAGAAGAAAGGTGAGTGTTGATGAAGTTGAACGAGATACTTTGACTAAATCAATTTTTGGAGAAACAATAAAGACGTATAAAGCAGCATATCGTTCAGAAGAGGAAAACTGGCAAATAGCTAAAACTGATGCAGAATTGTATTTGATTGCGAGAGGACTTAATAAGAATCTGCCGGTAAACAAAAATAAAATGTTGATGGATGGCAAAGCATATTTAATCACAAATTCAAACAGATCAATTCGTTGTGCTAAGTCAAATGGGATTTTCAGTACGGTCGTTTCAAAGCCTAGTGTATTAGTGGCATTGTTGTCTGAAATTGGATGGTTTGATGCTTCTGACAAATCAATTGTTGATTTATTGGGGAATCCATTTTTGGCAGAGATTACAAATCAGTGTTGGGATGAATTAAAAGTGTTAGTGGATTCAGGTGTCGATTTGCGAGGTAAAGAATTACCAAGATTAAAACGTGAATTGAAACATGTAATACATGATTTAATAACCCAAGAAGAGGATGATTTAAAAAATGATAATGATAGTTCTTTTGATGAAGAAGAGTCAACTCCTAAGATGGAAGATATGGAACAATTTGTTCAGTTTGCAGAAATGATTCATAGCAAAGGATATAAATTGATTCCCATTGCGGAAACGATGATTGAAAACTACAAGCAATTAAAATCCGACAAAGAGGATAAAGAAAAGAAAAATGAACGTCTTAAAGAAGAATTAAATAAAGTTGGGAAAGGCAAGCAGAATTACATTAGGAGAGTTATGAAAAATGAAGAAGAAAAGATTAGAAAGAAAAAATAGTATACAATAACATTTTCCATGAATCCGACATAGAGCAGATGCTCATTCGATTTAAAACAACGAATTGACTTCCAGAATGTTATAAAGAATATGGCAAAAAATATTATCAATAAAGAGGAATTTGCTTTCTTGGAATCCCTGAAGCGTATAGTTCGCTCGGCACGAGGAATGGCATACGCTTCTATCAACTATGCGCAAGTGCAAGCCAACTGGCTGTTGGGACAACGCATTGTGAAGCAGATGCAAAAAGGCAAAAAAAGAGCTGAATATGGTGCCTATATTGTCAAAATTGCATCAGAAGCCTTGACTGAGGAATTTGGGAAAGGATATTCGGAAACTAATATCCGCAGTTTTAGATTGTTCTACTTGACTTTCAGTGAATTGCAGATTCAGCAGACAGTGTCTGCTGAATCTCAAAGCAACACTGTGCAAGTATTGTCAGAGCAGCCCAAAGCATTAATTCAGCAGACACTGTCTGCCCGATTGAGTTGGTCGCATTTTGAGCGATTGATGCGTATAGAAAGTGAAAAAGCCCGAAATTGGTATATGAAAGAGGCTTCAGAACAGATGTGGAGTGTCCGCACACTCGACCGAAACATCAATACGCAGTATTACGAACGGATGTTGCTGTCGCAAGTGAAAGAACCTGTGGAGCAGGAAATGAAAGAAAAGACAGCTGATTTCCAGCGTGACAAGTTGGAGTTCATCAAAAATCCCACGGTGTTGGAATTTCTTGGTTTGCCTGGAAATAAAGGATACAAGGAAAAAGATTTGGAACAAGCCATTCTCGACAATCTCAGCGATTTCCTTATGGAAATGGGAAAAGGCTTTGCATTTGTGGCTCGCCAACAACTTATCCGAACCGAGACGGAAGACTATTACATTGATTTGGTGTTCTACAATTATCTGCTGAAAGCCTTTGTGCTTGTTGACTTAAAGGTGGGAAAGATAACCCATCAAGATGTTGGACAGATGGACATGTACGTTCGCATGTACGATGAATTGAAACGCACGGAAGGCGACAACCCGACGATTGGAATCTTGCTATGTTCGCAAACAGACAAAGACATTGCACGATACTCCATTTTGAAAGACAATGAGCAGATATTCGCCTCAAAGTACAAACTGATTTTGCCGACAGAGGAGGAATTGGCTCGCGAAATTAGCAAGCAAAAAGAGATATTTCAATTGCAACATTCAAAATAGGAACATATTATTATGACCAAACTATTAGAATCCGACATAGAGCAAATGCTCATCGACCAGCTTAAAGCCAAAGGCTATCAATACCTCTATGGCCCCGACATCGCGCCCGATGGCGAAACGCCCATGCGCGCCAGCTTCGATGAGGTGGTGCTGCGCGACAAACTGGAAGCTGCGGTGAGGAAACTCAATCCGTCGCTGCCTTATTCTGTGCAGGACGAGGCTGTGAAGACGGTGCTGCGTATCAGTTCGCCCGATGTGCTTGCCAACAACGAGGAGTTTCATCGCCTGCTGACGGAAGGAGTTCCGGTGTCGGTGCATAAGGACGGCGTGGAACGTGGCGCAAGAGTCTGGCTCATCGACTTCAATGACCCGTGGAACAACGAGTTCACGGTGGTCAACCAGTTCACTATCATCGAGAACGGTCACAACCGCCGCCCCGATGTACTGTTGTTTGTGAACGGTCTGCCGTTGGTCATCTTCGAATTGAAAAACGCCGCCGACGAGAACGCCACCATACAGAGCGCATACCGCCAGATTGAAACCTACAAACAGCAGATTCCATCACTGTTCACCTATAACGCTTTGGTGGTCATTTCCGACGGACTGGAAGCGCGTGCAGGCTCGCTTTCGGCAGGCTTCAGTCGCTTCGCGGCTTGGAAGAGCGACGACGGAGAGAACCTCGCCTCACACCTTGTGAGCGAACTGGAAGTGCTGGTCAACGGCATGATGAATAAGGAGACGCTGCTGGATTTAGTGCAGTCGTTCACCGTTTTTGAGAAGCAGAAACAGGAAGACTTAAAGACGGGCCTTACCACCATCAAAACAGTGAAGAAAATCGCCGCCTACCATCAATACTATGCTGTGAACAAGGCCGTAGAATCCACCCTGCGGGCTACAGGAATGAACCAAGATGCCATGGTGGCGGAATCGCCTGCCAACTATGGTTTCAAGACCGTACAGGAACAGCAGCCTGGCGACCACCGGGCAGGTGTGGTGTGGCACACGCAGGGCAGCGGCAAGTCGCTGACTATGGTGTTCTACACAGGCAAAATAGTACAGCGGCTCAACAACCCGACTGTCGTGGTCATTACCGACCGCAACGATTTGGACGACCAGCTTTTCGACACCTTTACGGGCGCGAAGCAACTGCTTAGGCAGACGCCAGTTCAGGCTGAAAACCGCGAGCATTTGAAGAAACTCTTGTCGGTGCAGTCGGGTGGCGTGATATTCACCACCATACAGAAGTTCCAGCCAGAGTCGGGGAATGTTTACGACACGCTTACCGACCGCAGCAACGTCATCGTGATGGCCGACGAGGCGCATCGTACGCAATACGGCTTCAAAGGTCGGACGGTGGATGTACGAAACGAGGCAGACGAGGTCGTAGGTTCGGAAATCAAATACGGTTTCGCCAAATATTTGCGTGATGCGTTGCCTAATGCCACCTATCTCGGTTTTACAGGAACACCCATCGAGGCAACCGACAAGAATACGCCAGCGGTATTCGGCAACTATATTGACGTTTATGATATTGCACAAGCGGTTGAGGACGGCGCCACTGTGCGAATCTACTACGAAAGCCGTCTTGCCAAGGTGGAACTCAGCGATGAAGGCCGACAACTGGTGGAAGAATTAGACAAGGAACTGCAGACCGAGGATATGAACGATGTCCAGAAAGCCAAGGCGAAATGGACACAGCTGGAGGCGCTGATAGGCAGTCCGAACCGTTTGAAAAACATAGCAAAAGACATTGTCACGCACTTCGAAGAACGCCAGAAGGTGTTTGAGGGCAAGGCGATGGTGGTGGCGATGAGCCGTCGTATCGCAGCCGAGCTTTACGATGAAATCATCAAGCTGCGTCCCGAATGGCATTCCGATGATTTGACAAAAGGTGCTATTAAAGTGGTGATGACATCGTTGGCATCCGATGGAGCCGACATAGCCAAGCACCATACCACCAAAGAACAGCGCCGCGCTTTAGCCGAGCGTATGAAAGACCCGGATGATGAACTGAAGCTCGTCATCGTGCGCGATATGTGGCTGACAGGCTTCGATGTGCCTTGTCTGCACACACTTTACATCGACAAGCCTATGCAGGGGCACAACCTGATGCAGGCAATAGCCCGCGTCAACCGTGTTTATAAGGACAAGCCGGGCGGTTTGGTGGTTGACTATTTGGGCATAGCTTCTGATTTGAAGAAGGCGTTGTCGTTCTACTCCGATTCAGGAGGCAAGGGCGATCCGACTCAACAGCAGGAACAGGCGGTTGCGCTTATGCAGGAAAAGTTGGAGGTGGTGGAACAAATGTTCTTTGGCTTCGACTACAAGCAATATTTCGCCGCCGACACTTCGGGCAAACTTTCTTGGATTCTGAAGGCCGAGGATTTCATCCTGGGCTTAGACGATGGCAAGAAGCGTTTCGTAAACGAAATAACCGCTTTGGGTAAGGCTTTCGCCATAGCTATCCCTAATGAGGCTGCCATGGATGTGAAAGACGAAGTGGCGTTCTTCCAAGCCGTGAAAGCCCGTCTGTGTAAATTCGACCAAACAGGCAGCGGAATGTCGGACGAGGAAGTTGAAACGACCATCCGTCAGGTGATTGACAAGGCGCTTGTTTCGGAAAAAGTCATCGACCTTTTCGATGCGGTAGGTATCAAGAAACCCGACATTTCCATTCTTTCGGAGGAATTCTTGATGGAATTGAAAGACATGGAACATAAAAACATTGCATTGGAGGTTTTGCGCAAGTTGCTTGAAGGCGAAATCAAGGCACGTTCCAAATTCAATGTGGTGGAAGGCCGTTCTCTCATGGAGATGCTCGACAGTTCCATTACACGTTATCACAACAAGGTGCTGACTGCCGCTGAAGTTATAGACGAACTTATCCAACTCAGCAAAACCATACTGGAGAAAGACAAGGATGCAGAAAATATGGGCTTGACAACTTATGAATACGCTTTTTATTCTGCTGTGGCTGACAATGAGAGCGCCCGCGATCTGATGGGTAAGGACAAACTGCGGGAGTTGGCGGTTGTTCTGACCGAAACCATCCGTAAGAACACCACTATTGACTGGACCATCAAAGAGAATGTTCGTGCCAAAATGAAGGTGGCTGTAAAGCGGTTATTGCGTAAATACGGCTACCCGCCTGATATGCAGCTGTTGGCCACCGAGACCGTTTTGAAGCAGGCAGAAATGATGGCGGCTGAATTTGTCAATTAATACAGATGAAAAATATAACAGGCATATACTCCAATACTTCCCCACCCCACAAGTAAACCTTGTGGGGTGTTTCCGAAAATGACGCCTAATATCACGCAAATTGTCGAGCCGGCATTGGCTGCCGTAAGTGCTGGCGCGGATGCAATTTCCGCCATCAATACCATTAAGTCGGTGACAATGAGTGAGCGTGCCGAAGTGTCGGATAGGCGTACGGTTTCGGGCATTTCGGGACGAGCGGTGAAGCCGATTGCTTTGCGTTTTATTCTTGAAATGGCTCAGCATCCTCAAATGAAAAGGGTGCAGTTGAGCGGGCATCAGACCATCTCATTTGACGAAAACAGACAGCCGCATATTGTGGGTACAAAATGCGTCGGTTGCCACTTGTGTCATCTGGTATGTCCCACTGGGGCTATAGGTGCCACCAAGCGTGTGAAGAAGCGGAGTTGAAGTCTTTTTACAATCCTTTCTTCTTTGCTTCGTCCCAGATTTTGTCCATATCGGCTAACGACATGTCTTTCAGGCTGATGCCTTGTGCGATGGTTTTAGACTCCAGATAGTTGAAACGTCGGATGAATTTCTGATTGGTGCGCTCTAAAGCGTTGTCGGGGTTTATCTTGTACAGCCGTGCGGCATTGATGACGCTGAATAGCAGGTCGCCGAATTCGGCTTCGGTCTTGTCGGCATCCATACGGTCGATTTCGGCTTGCACTTCGTCTATTTCTTCTTTCACTTTTTCCCATACTTGCGAGCGTTCTTCCCAATCAAATCCCACATTGCGCGCTTTGTCTTGTATGCGGTGCGCCTTGATGAGTGCTGGCAGTGCGTCGGGCACGCCCGAAAGTACGGTTTTGTTGCCGTCTTTCTCTTTTAGTTTTATTTGTTCCCAAGTCTCTGAAACTTCTTGTGCAGTTTTGGCGGCGCCGTCGCCGAACACATGCGGGTGGCGGAACACCAGCTTGTTGCATAAGGCGTCACATACGTCTTTGATGTCGAAGTCGTTGGTCTCGCTGGCCATTTCGGCGTAGAATACTATGTGCAGCAGCAAGTCGCCCAACTCTTTTTTGATATTGGGCATATCTTTTTTGATGATGGCATCGCACAGTTCGTAAGTTTCTTCTATGGTGTTCTCGCGCAGGCTCTCGAAGGTCTGTTTTTTGTCCCAAGGGCATTTGGCGCGCAGTTCTTTCATGATATTCAGCAGTCGTTCGAACGATTGCAGTTTTTCTTCCATTGTGTTCATCGCAATTGTTGTTTTATTTGTCTTCTGTCAATTCTTATTGGGAATTTTTGTTTCTTTCTTAAGTCATAAACCATTCTTTTTTCATTATCGATAAGTATGGTGTCTGATACATTATAGTAAACAAAATAATATGTTTTTTCTCCATTTCCGAGATTGAAATCTTTTGTTTCGAAAGATGAATGAGCGCAGAAAATTGTGTCATCTAAAAGTATATAAATATGATTCTCTATTTTTTTCTCTTCATTGATGTATGTTGTATCGTATAATACAGATTTATTTTTAAAATTTGTAATCTCTGTATCGTTGTATGCAAATATTATAGTAGGCTTTTGAACTTGAGTATGAATAAACAACGATATGAAAAATAGTATAAAAGAAAAAATAAATGTGTATGAGAAATATTTATATATGGTAGTAGCATCTTTTCTCCAGAATTTTCTCATAATTAATCTGGAAAAGCAATAAGTTATGAGCCCGATTTCAATAAATGAATCAAAAATGAAAAACTTTATATTAATCAACCAATCACTTCCACCTCTATGTATGAAAAATGGGTCAATACAAAATAACAGTAATTGGTAATTGTCAAAAAGTATATATATTGATAATCCTAACAAAGGAATAGTTGCAAATACTAATGTTATGCAATCAATAATCTCTATTTTGTATTTTTTCATTTTATTCTTCGTTTCTTGCGTCCACATCGGGTTTGTAGGTCCATTTCCCCTTCTTCAGGCAGTAGGCGTCGTACGAGAAATCGGGGCCGTATTCGCTGAAAACGCCAACCATTCTGGGGTTGCTCGGTGCCAGATGGTCGAAAATGATTTGTTTTGTTTTGCTGTTATATTTCAGCGTCATTTTGTATTGTGCGCTGTATTCGAACACGATGCGCGAGAGAGTCTGCCGCTTTTCGTTGCTGAATATGGGGCTGCCGAATGTCATTCTTCCGCTTTTGCTTATTTTCAGCACATCTATCACCTTTATTTGCGTCAGGTCGTTGTTGCCCATCCAGCCGAGCAGTATGTAACAGGTCGTTTTTTTCTGTTTCATGGCCACAACCTGATAGTAGAGCGCGCCATACCAGTTGTTGACGGTTACCTGCTGGCGTTCTGTAGGCTTGTATGTCTTGGACGATTTGAGCGCAACAAAAGTGCCGTCATTTTTTTGTACAATGCCGCCGTAAACGAAAGTGCCGTCAGATAGCGGCAGATTCCATGTGTAGAAGCGCAGCTTATGGTCCGAACTGTATATTTTTCCAAGAAAAGGGCAGTGGTCGAAAGGGTATTCGAAAGAACCGTTTTCCTTCAATGCCGTTTGCAGCGTTTGGCTGATGCTGTCGTTTATGGCTGCTGTTTCGTTGTCGTTTTGTGCATGCTGCGCCGAAGCAAAGAAAGTGTTAATTTTCGTTTCGGTGAGGTTTTGCGCTGTGGTGTAGAAGCAAAAAAGCGACAAAAAAGCCAATATGGTGATTCTTAATTCGTGATTCATAATTTGTGAAATTCAGTGAGCCCCTCCATGGGAGATGCGGTTATTTTGCTGATTTTCAGTCCGAAATGAAAGGCGCTTTCGCGCAATGTTTCTTCAAAGATAGCCCCGATAGAACCCACAAACCCAATTTCTATATGCTTCGCTTGCTCGTATTGCATCACATTGCGGCGGAAAAAGTCGTCGAACGATGAGCGCACCATTTCGTGCAGTTCCTTTCTGTCGATGTTTTTCTGAATGAAAGGCACGAACGATGCCAGAAAACGATTGGGAAACGGTTTTTTGTAAACACCGTTCAGTATGGTTTCGGTTGTCAGGTTGTATTCGTCCAGAAAATCCTGTTTGAGGGAAGCGGGCAGCTGATTTTTCAGTATATTCCCCACAAATATTTTCCCCAACACAGCGCCGCTGCCTTCGTCGCCGATAATAAATCCGAGTGGCGATACATTATCTTTTATCTCATTTCCGTCGTAATAGCATGAGTTTGAGCCGGTTCCGAGTATGCAGCCTATTCCCTCTCTGTTGGCGAATAGGGCGCGGCATGCGGCCAACAGGTCGTTGCAAATCTCGATGTCGGCATGGGCGAAATGCTTTGCCAGCGACAGTTTCACCATCTCTTTCTTCTCGGGAAAATGACAGCCAGCGCCGTAGAAATGTATGTGGTCGATTGCTGCAGCTCTTTCGTTGAGCTGCGGCACTAGCTCGCGGCCGATGCTTTCGGCTATCTCGGCTTCCGTTTGGTAGAAAGGGTTGATGCCGGCAGTGAAAAAATCCTGTTGTTTGTCATTGTCCGCCAGTCGCCAGTGCGTTTTGGTGGAACCGCTGTCTGCTATCAGAATCATATTTTTGCAGTTTATTTTTACAAATTTACTGAATTTCATTTGAAAAATGGTTTTTGTCCTTTGTTTTTTTGTGTGGATGTAGCGCTGTGGCGTTCGTCTCTATATGGTGTGCGTCATTTATTTTTCAAGAATGAATATTCTTCTCGTAAAAATCATTATTTTTGTTACATTCTTTCTAAAATTGCGAATCAATGAAAATATCGGTGTTTTTTCCGTCGAACAGTGCGGAGATAGTGAAACAGAATAAGGCGGAATTTGAGGTTTCGTCATTGGTGAAGAATATATTTGTATTGGGCGAGGACATTGCGACAAAGCAGTTTTTCTCTTCGGAAACGTTGCGCTGCATTGCCGCCGCTGCCGATGCGGAATATGTGCTTTTCTACAGTAAACCAGCTCCGCTCAAATTGGGAAAGTTTGCGCTTGAGCGTATGGTGCAGGTGGCTGATGATGCACAGGCAGGCATGTTGTATGCCGACTATTACAAAACGACTGACGGCAAAACGTTTGCCAATCCGCTTATCGACTGCCAGTTGGGCAGTGTACGCGACGATTTTGACTTCGGTTCGGTGGTGCTTTACCGTACGGATCTTTTGAAATCTGTTGCAGCGGAGATGGCTGATTTTCAATATGCTGCATTTTATGCTTTACGTTTGGCAGTGTCGGAAAAAGCGCCCGTGGTGCATCTTAACGAATATCTCTACACCGAGATGGACGATGATAACCGCAAGAGTGGCGAAAAACAGTTCGACTATGTGAATCCGCGCAATCGCGAGGTGCAGATAGAAATGGAGCTGGCTTGCACCGAACATTTGAAACGCATCGGGGCTTATCTGTCGCAAGCGCCCAAAGAGATTGATTTCTCCGAAGGCGATTTCACTGCGGAAGTGTCGGTTGTCATTCCCGTGAAAAATAGGGTAAGAACCATACGCGATGCCGTGAAATCCGTGCTTTCGCAAAAAACTGATTTTGTATTCAACCTCATCGTGGTGGACAATCATTCTACCGACGGCACTACCGAGATTCTGCAAGAGCTCTCGGCTGATCCGCGTGTGATTCATGTGGTGCCGGCACGTACCGATTTGGGCATAGGTGGCTGTTGGAACGAGGCCGTGCACAACCCTCATGCAGGCAAGTTCGTGGTGCAGCTCGACAGCGATGATGTGTACGAAACGCCGCGCACGCTGCAAATAATGCGCGACGCCTTCTATGCGCAAAAATGCGCTATGCTGATAGGTGCTTATACGATGAAAAATTTCGATATGCAGACCATTGCGCCGGGGTTGATTGACCACCGCGAGTGGACGGATGAAAACGGACGAAACAATGCTTTGCGCATCAACGGCTTGGGTGCGCCTCGTGCATTCTATACGCCATTGCTCCGACAGATGAATCTGCCCAATACAAGTTACGGAGAAGATTATGCGCTGGGCTTGCGCTTCAGTCGCGAATACCGCATCGGACGCATCTACGAGTCGCTCTATTGCTGCCGCCGTTGGGATGGCAATTCCGATGCTGCACTCGAAATAGACAAAATCAATAAAAATAACTTGTACAAAGACAAACTTCGCACCATCGAAATCATGGCGAGGATGAAAATGAAAAAGTAAAATTCGCATTTTGTCGGAATGAATTTTTTTTGTTTTTGAAAAAAACAATCTGAATAAAAGTGAAAATTTGTCAAAAAAATTTGCAAAAATGTATTGCAGAATAAAAAATGTGATATACTTTTGCCGTCGAAATTTTCATGAGAATTCACAAAAAACTAAATTTTACGCATTATTAAATTTTTAAGTTATGTCATTAAACAAAGTTATTTTAGTGGGGAATGTGGGACAAGATCCACAAGTTCGTTATTTCGACAATGGTAACGCAGTAGCAAATTTCAGATTGGCAACAACCGAACGCGGTTATCGTACGCAGAACGGTACAGAGGTGCCTGAACGTACAGAGTGGCACAATATCGTAGCCAATAGAGAGAGGGCGCAGTTCGTTGAAAAATATATCAAGAAAGGTTCTGGAATTTATGTGGAAGGAAAACTTCGTTATCGTGATTATGAAGACAAAGACGGAGTTCGTAAATATGTGACTGAAATTGTGGCTGATAGAATTGAATTTTTCAATTTCGGTCGCCGTCCTGAAGGCGCAGGACAAAATGCACAGAATGCGACACAGGCTGCAGCGGCTTCAGCACAGCCAACGCAGGATGTAGTGGCTGAAGGCAGCACAGACGACCTTCCGTTCTGATATACGGAAAACGAAAATAATTATTAACTTTGCAAGGACGGCAATTTGCCGCCCTTGCTTTTTTTATATAATGATGAAAAAAATAATATTTATATTGTTGGTGGCAGTAGTTTTCGGCTCATGTAGCAAGCCTACGCCCAAACCTGTGGGATATTACCGGATAGAGATACCCCAAAACGAATACAGGACATTCGCAGATGATGCCTATCCTTATCAGTTCCAGTTGTCGGAATATGCGCAGGTGAAGCCACGCCCCGACACAAAGGACGATAGGTATTGGATAGACATTTACTATCCGCAGTTTGATGGAACGATTTACTGCAGCTATAAGGCGGTGAACAATAATTTTCAAGAGATAACAGAAGATACGCGTGAGTTTGTGTATAAGCACACGGTGAAGGCCGACGACATCACCGAGCAGCCTTTTGTGAACGACGAGAAGCATGTGTATGGCATATTGTATCGCTTGGAGGGCAATACTGCATCACCTACACAGTTCATCCTCACCGACAGTGTGAGTTACCTTTTCCGCGGAGCGCTTTATTTCAACGCCAAACCGAACAAAGACTCTATTGCTCCTGTACTCGACTTTATCAATGCTGACATTGTGCGACTGGTTGAAAGTTTTGAGATGAAAAAGAACTGAAATCCGTGCTTTGTGAAGTGAGAAACATATCGCCCGACATTACATTGGCTTTGTGGCAGACATCGGAACCATCGTCCGAATTGTTGTCGCAGTTAGTTCAACGTGATTTTTACCAGCCATACTACGAACACTTGAAAACAGAAAAGCGTCGTAGGGAGTGGACGGCATCAAAACTGTTGGCCGAACGCGTATGCGGTGCCGACAGGCGGGTGGTTTACGATGAATATGGGAAACCATTGCTGCAAGACGGTTCTTTTTTTATAAGCATATCGCATACTGCTGATTATGTGGCATTTATAGCTTCTCGTAGTCGTAAGGTAGGTGTGGATATAGAGAAAATAGGTGACAGGGCGCTGGGACTGAAAGAACGCTTCATGTCGGTAGGTGAGTTGCAGAATCTGGACGCTGAAAATGCCCTTTGTGATGTGCTGATGCACTGGTGCGCAAAGGAGACCGCTTTCAAGATGAATGATGAACGGGCAGTTGTGTACGACGACTATAGGGTGCTGAAAGGGGATACGGATTTCGAAAACTCCTTTGACTTTCAGACAGTTTGGCGTGAAAAAACATACAAGATGCGCTATTGCAAGTTTGCTGATTTTGTGATGGTATTTGCTGTAGAATAATGAATTGCAAAAGATAAAAAACATAAAGAAAATGATATACGCTCAGATATCGAAAAACCGGGAACAGGGGAAAAAGATGCTTGCCGTATTGGTTGACCCTGACAAATGTAATACTCGTTTTTTGACGGATTTTACAGCATGGGTGCGTGCTTCTTCGCCCGATTTTATTTTTGTGGGCGGCAGCCTCGTGATGGAGTCGATAGACAGCGTTGTACATTGTCTGAAGACTGAAACGGATGTTCCTGTGGTGCTTTTTCCGGGCAATGCCACACAGTTGTCGCCTGATGCTGACGCATTGCTGTTTCTTTCGCTCATTTCGGGGCGTAATCCGGAGTATCTGATTGGGCAGCAGGTAGTGGCAGCTCCGCAGGTGAGGCGTTCGGGGATTGAGGTGATACCTGTCGGATATATGCTGATAGCCGGCGGAACAACGACCAGCGTTGAATATATGAGCAATACTTCTCCTATACCACATGGCAAGAATGATATCGCGGTGGCTACGGCTATGGCAGGAGAAATGCTGGGGTTGAAGATGCTCTATCTCGAAGGCGGAAGCGGAGCTGCACAGCCAGTGTCCGAGTCAATGATAGCCGCTGTGCGCCAAAATATATCATTGCCGTTGATTGTGGGTGGCGGCGTGCGTGATGCTCAAGCAGCGAGAAAAATTTACGGTGCAGGTGCCGATTTGTTGGTGGTTGGCAATGTGCTGGAGAAAGATTTGTCGCAGATGAAAGCCATAGCTTCCGTTCGAAATGAGTTTTGAACTTCAGAGTAAAAAAAATCTTTGATTTTTCGGTCAGAAAAAAGTAAATAAACCAGCGTATGGCAAGCGAAATGCTGCTGTATGCCAAGAAAAATACGCCCCCAATCTTTGAAATAAAAGGTTATTATAAGTTGTTGATTTATAATATGATAAATACTTGTTAATAACTTTCGTATTTATCATTTTCATTTAGTCTAAAATCATTCTACCTTTACAAAACGAAGTAAGGCGCAATTGTAATCCTTATTCATACTTTTCACTTTTAATTCTTGATTATGAATTTTACACATTTGCATGTGCATTCGCATTATTCCATTTTGGATGGTATGTCGAAAGTGCCCGATTTGATAGACAAGTGTATGCGTACAGGCATGCGAGCCATGGCACTTACCGATCATGGTAACATGTACGGTATCAAAGAGTTTCTTGATTATGCCGACAAAGTGAACGGTGCGCCTAAGAAGAAAGTGAAGGAGTGTAAGGAAGAGCTTGAGAAGGAGACCGACGAAACAAAGCGGGCGGAATTGGAGAAGAAACTGCAGGAGTTACAGGAAAAATCGGACAATTTTGTGCCCTTCAAGCCGATTGTTGGCATCGAGGCATACTGTGCGCACAAATCACGCTTCAAAGAACAAGATAATTCGCGCGGCTGGCATTTGATTTTGCTGGCAAAAAACAAGACGGGTTACCATAATCTTTGCAAATTAAGCTCTTATGCTTTTACCGAAGGTTTTTACCGCAATCCTCGTATAGACCATGAATTGCTGGAGAAATACCACGAAGGGGTGATTTGCTCTTCAGCTTGTCTGGGAGGCGAGGTGCCGCAAAAAATAATGAACGGCGACCTAAAAGGAGCAGAGGAGTCTGTTCTTTGGTTCAAGCGTCTTTTTGGCGACGACTATTACCTGGAGTTGCAGCGTCACAAAATGGATGGCGTGAACTATGAGCAATTGGCGAGCAACGCTATGGGTGACGACGGCAACGAAGAAAACCGTTCGGCAGAATCGACCTACATCAAACAGCAGGCTGTGAATGCGGTGCTGATAGAACTGGCACAGAAGCATGGCATCAAAATAATCGCCACCAACGATACACATTTCGTAGAGAAAGAGCACGGCGAAGCTCATGATCGTTTGATATGTCTTTCCACCGGCCGCGATTTTGATGACCCTAATCGTATGCACTATACCAAACAGGAATGGTTGAAAACACCAGAGGAGATGGAATTGCTTTTCGGTGACATTCCCGAAGCGCTCGAAAACACGCAGGAGATAGTTGATAAGGTGGAAGTGTTCGGCATCAATTCCGACCCTATCATGCCGAAGTTCCCTATACCGGAAGAGTTTGGCACAGAAGAGGAGTATCGTAAGAAGATAACTGAACAGGATTTGTTTGACGAGTTCACTCGAAACGAAAAAGGTGAAGTGGTGTTGTCGCAAGAAGATGCCGAAAAAAAGATTAAGAAACTTGGCGGTTACGACAAACTGTATCGTATAAAACTGGAAGCTGACTATCTTGCCAAATTGGCATGGGACGGCGCTAAGGTTCGTTATGGCGACAATCTTACCGACGAGCAGCGCGACCGTATTGTTTTCGAGTTGCACATCATGAAGACGATGGGATTCCCTGGATATTTTCTTATTGTGCAGGACTATATCCGTGCTGCGCGCGAAGAGTTGGGCGTGAGTGTAGGACCTGGTCGTGGCTCTGCAGCAGGTTCTGTTGTGGCTTATTGCTTGAAAATCACTGATATAGACCCGTTGGAATATGATTTGCTGTTTGAGCGTTTCTTGAATCCCGACCGAATATCGTTGCCTGATATTGATGTGGATTTCGATGATGACGGTCGTGGCAAGGTGCTCGATTGGGTGACGAAAAAATATGGAGCCGACCATGTGGCGCACATCATTACATACGGTACGATGGCATCTAAATCGTCTATCGCTGATGTGGGGCGTATTCAGAAAGTGCCGCTCAGTCTGGTGAACGAGATTAAAGGGTTCGTGCCAGAACGCTCTTTCGAAGAAAGTCAGGTAAAAGCGGTGGAAGGAAAAGTGCCAGCCAAAATGCCTAAGGTCAATCTTAAAAATTGCTATAAATATGTGCCCGAACTTAATCAAATGCTGAACGGCCATAAACCAGATGGCATTGACTACAGGGATGCGACAGCCGAAAATGTTTCTTCGATGCTTACTTATGCAGAGGAACTTGAAGATACAAACCGTCAGGTGGGCATTCATGCTTGCGGTGTCATTATCGGCGCCGACGACTTGACGAATTTTGCGCCGGTATGTACAGTGGAGGATAAAGAAACAAAAACGCGTGTAGTTGTAACCCAATACGACGGTCATGTCGTGGAGTCTGTGGGACTTATAAAAATGGACTTCCTTGGGCTGAAGACGCTGTCGCTCATCAAGGAGGCCATATCAAACATAAAGAAGACAACTGGCAAAGAGATTGACATAGACCATATTCCGATTGATGACGAATTGACTTACCAGCTTTATAGCGAAGGACGGACTATCGGCACTTTCCAGTTTGAATCGTCGGGCATGCAGAAATATCTGCGTGAATTGAAGCCGACGCAAATAACAGACCTTATTGCGATGAATGCCCTTTATCGTCCGGGACCGATGGATTATATCCCTCAGTTCATTCGCCGTAAACAAGGGCAGGAGCCTATCACATACGATATTCCCGTGATGGAAAAGTATCTGAAAGACACTTACGGTGTGACGGTTTATCAAGAGCAAGTGATGCTGCTTTCCCGTTTGTTGGCCGATTTCACCAGAGGTGAAGCCGATACGCTGCGTAAAGCAATGGGTAAAAAGATTTTCGCCATGTTGGCCATCTTGAAGCCAAAATTCATCGAAGGCGGCAAGAAAAATGGACATGACCCCAAAGTGCTCGAAAAAATTTGGACCGACTGGGAAAAATTCGCCTCTTATGCCTTCAATAAATCGCATGCGGCCTGCTATGCGTGGGTGGCCTATCAGACAGGTTATCTGAAAGCGCACTATCCAGCCGAGTATATGGCGGCCAACCTTACGCGCAATAAGGATAACATCACCGATGTGACCAAATTTATGGAAGAGTGCAAGGCGATGAAAATTCCCGTGAAAGGTCCTGACATAAACGAGTCGGATTTGAATTTTACGGTGAACAAATCTGGCGAAATCCGTTTCGGATTGGGCGGTATCAAGGGGGTAGGCGAAGGCGCGGTGGAAGCCATTGTGCAAGAGCGTGAGAAAAACGGTCCGTATAAAAGCGTGTTCGATTTTGTAGAACGCGTCAATTTGTCGGCCTGCAACCGTAAGGCGATAGAAAGCATTGCTGTTGCTGGTGGCTTCGATTGCTTTGGCAATGTGAGCCGTGAGCAGTTGATGGCCCCCAACCCCAAGGGCGGCACATATCTTGAAACGCTGGTGGCCTACGGCAACAGCTTTCAGAATGACCAGCAGAGCGACCAGATGTCGCTGTTTGGCGAATTGGAAGATTCGGTGGAGATTTCTCGTCCTCCAATTCCCAATGCGCCAGAATGGCCGGTGCTTGAGCGACTGAACCGAGAGAAAGAACTGGTTGGCATCTATATTTCGGCGCATCCGCTCGATCCGTTTAAATTCGAGATAAAGCACTTGTGCAAAGTGTGTATGGAAGAATTGAATGATGGTTTGGCTGCTTTTGCCGACCGTTCTGAAATCAGCATGGGCGGTATAGTTACTGAAGTGCGTGAGGCGCGCACAAAAAAAGGTGATGCTTGCGGGTTCTTTAAAGTGGAAGATTATACAGGCTCTTATGAATTTGCGTTGTTCGGAAAAGATTTTGTCGATTTCGGGAAGTATATGCTGAAAAATGCCTATATAATGCTTCAGTGCAAAGTGATAGACCGCAATCAGGAGTGGGCCCGATTCCAAAAGAAGAAGGATGATGAGAAAAAAGCGCCTGACTATCGTTTGAAAATTCAACGGATAGAATTGCTCTCCGAGGCCAAAGACAAACTGGTGAAGAAACTGACATTGCAGATTGATTTTGAAGAGATGACAAAAGAATTGTGTGATGAACTGCTGTCGCGGATGCGTCAGAGCGAAGGAAAAATTCCGCTGTATTTCGAAATAAAAAAAGGAAACAGAAAAATGAAATTCTTTTCGCGCAATGTGCAGGTGGAGTTGTCTTCGTCGCTGTTAGACTATTTACTGCAAAAGGAGCAGGAAAATGTGCTGACATTTTCGGTTGACTGAAAAAATAAGAGATAAAAAAGCGTGGAAAAGTTTGTACAATTAGAAAATTTTATTTTGCTTTGCAACAATTTTAAAATAGAGTATTATGGTATTAGAAATAACAGACGAAAAATTTGACGAGGTTTTGAAATCAGACAAATTGGTAGTGGTAGATTTCTGGGCAGAATGGTGTGGACCTTGCCGTATGATGTCTTCTATTGTTGATGAGCTTGCTGAAGATTTCGCGGACAAATGTGTGGTAGGAAAAGTGGACTGCGACGCCAACCCCGAAGTGTGCAACAAGTATGGCATCAGAAATATTCCTACAATCTTGTTCTTCAAAAATGGCGAAATCGTCGATAAACAGCTTGGCGCAAGTCCAAAGCAATCGATGGTTGACAAAATAACAGCCTTGTTGTGATTGTTTCGATAAAATAAAACGAAAAGTCCGGGCAGAGCGTCCGGACTTTTTGCTTTTATATCTCCGTCTGATTAAAATTCGTAAAAGTCCTAAATAATGATTACCTTTGCAGTTGTCTAAATTTATATTTTTTATGGAATTATCTTCATTGACCGCCATATCTCCGATAGATGGCCGTTATAGAAACAAATCGGAAAAATTCTCGGAATATTTTTCAGAGTATGCACTTATTCGTTATCGGGTGTTGGTTGAGGTGGAATATTTTATTGCGCTTTGCGAACTTCCTTTGCCGCAACTGACGGATGTTAATCCGAATGCATTTAACCAGTTGCGTGATATTTACCGTGCCTTTTCGGTAGAAGATGCGCTGGAAATAAAAAATATAGAGAAAACAACTAATCATGATGTGAAAGCAGTGGAATATTTCCTGAAGTCGAAATTCGACCAGATGGGACTTTCCGCTCATAAGGAGTTTATTCATTTCGGTTTGACATCGCAGGATATCAACAATACTGCCATCCCCTTGTCGGTGAAAGAAGCGCTGGAGAATGTCTTCTATCCCGAAATACAGGCGTTGATAGACACACTGCGCGCCAAGGCCGAAGAATGGATGCAGATTCCGATGCTGGCTAAAACACACGGGCAGCCTGCTTCGCCTACTCGTTTGGGAAAAGAAATCATGGTGTTTGTCAGCCGTTTTGAACAGCAACTCTCGTTGCTCAAACAAATGCCTTGCTCCGCTAAATTCGGTGGCGCAACAGGAAACTTCAACGCTCACCATGTAGCTTATCCTGACATTGACTGGAAACAGTTCGGCAATAAATTCGTGTCAGAAAACCTTGGCCTGCAACGCGAAGCATGGACAACGCAAATTTCTAATTACGACAATCTGGCGGCTATATTTGACGGCATGAAACGAATCAATACGATATTGATTGACCTCGACCGTGATTTTTGGACATACATCTCAATGGAGTATTTCAAACAGACAATCAAAAAAGGAGAGGTAGGTTCGTCGGCCATGCCGCATAAGGTCAACCCAATCGATTTTGAAAACTCGGAAGGCAACCTTGGCATTGCCAACGCTATACTTTCGCATTTGGCAGGCAAACTGCCGGTTTCGCGTCTGCAGCGCGACCTGACCGACAGCACTGTGCTGCGCAATGTCGGCGTGCCGTTTGCACACATGATTATCGCCATACAGAGCACCATGAAAGGCATCGGAAAGCTTTTGCTGAACGAATCGGCTTTGTATCAAGACTTGGATGATACATGGGCTGTGGTAGCTGAGGGTATCCAGACAATATTGCGTCGCGAGAATTATCCGTCGCCGTACGAAGCGTTGAAGGAATTGACGCGTACCAATACGAAGATAACACAGGAGTCTATCCGTAATTTCGTTCAGAATCTGAATGTGAGCGACAGCGTGAAACAAGAACTGCTAAACATCACGCCGCATACTTATACAGGCATGTAAGAAGGAAATCAAGATAAGAGAAACGAGGATTTGTAAGCAAATCTTCGTTTTTTTTGTCCTTATTTTCGGCATGACTCGAAAACTTTTGCGTTTTTCAGCTTCTCGTGGCCTTTTTTTGCTATCTTTGATTTTTAAAAATTTTTTGAATGAAAGATTTGTTCGCGTTGTTAAAAAGATTCGTGTTCCCCTACAAACGATATGTTTGTTTGAATATAGTGTTCAACCTGTTGGGAACATTGTTCAGTTTGTTCTCGTTTGCCACCATCATCCCGATTCTGCAGATTCTGTTTGGCCTTGAGCGCCCTCAGGTTGAATATCATGAGATAGTATGGGAAGCTGGCATGAAGGATAATATTGCGGCATTGAAAGATAATGTGTATTATTTTATAGAAACATCGCTGGAGACGCAAGGCGCAAGCATGGTTTTGTTCTATTTGTGCGTGTTTCTGGTGGTGACCGCTTTCCTGAAAACAGGTTCCTCTTTCTTGGGGGCTTACTATATGATTCCAATTCATACAGGCGTGTTGCGCGATTTACGTAAAAAGATATATGCCAAGATTGTGAATCTGCCCATAGGCTTTTTCTCAAATGAGCGCAAAGGTGACATCATGTCGCGTATGACAGGTGATGTGAACGAGGTCGGCTCTTCCATAACCAGCTCCCTCAATATGCTGTTCAAGAATCCGGTGATGATTATCATATACCTCACTACAATGTTTGTGATGAGTTATGAGCTGACGCTTTTTGTGCTGATTCTGCTCCCTGTCAGCGGATATTTCATCGGACGCGTCGGAAAGTCATTGAAACGGAGATCGAACAAGGCGCAGGAGCAGGTGGGTGAAATGCTTTCGCAGATAGAGGAGACCATAGGCGGTTTGCGTGTGGTGAAGGCATTTAATGCCGAGGAAAAAGTGTCGTCAAGATTTATGTCGCTCAACGACCTTAATCGCCGTACTGTAAACAAAATGAACCGTCGTTATGAAATGGCGCATCCGATGAGCGAATTTTTGGGCACAATCGTCATCGCTATTATTCTCTGGTATGGCGGTACGCTTATCTTGAGCGAACGGAGTGTTATCACGGCGCCTTCTTTCATCTATTATATGGTTATATTTTATAGCCTGATTAATCCATGCAAAGACCTTACAAAGGCGATGTACAGCATACAGAAAGGTAAAGCGTCGCTCGATCGTATAGACAAAATCCTGAAAGCGGAGAATACCATAACGGAACCGGGAAATCCGAAATCTTTGCCGCAATTCTGTGATAAGATAGAATACCGTAATGTGTCATTCCGATACAAAGAAAAATGGGTGCTGAATGATGTGAATCTGACCATAAGGCATGGCGAGACGGTGGCATTAGTAGGTCAGTCTGGTTCGGGAAAAACAACTCTGGCTGATTTGCTCCCACGCTATTACGATGTGCAGAAAGGCGAGATACTGATTGACGGCATTTGTGTGCGCGACCTTAAAACACACGATTTGCGTGCGCAGATGGGAATTGTGAATCAGGATGCCATATTGTTCAACGATTCATTTTTCAACAATATTGCGTTTGGCGTGGAAAATGCCACCATGGAGCAAGTAGTGGCGGCAGCCAAGATAGCCAATGCCCATGATTTTATCATGGCTACTCCAGAGGGGTACAATACAAATGTCGGCGACCGCGGCTGCCAGCTTTCGGGCGGACAGCGTCAGCGTATCAGCATTGCTAGGGCGGTATTGAAGAATCCTCCGATACTCATCCTCGACGAAGCCACTTCAGCGCTCGACACCGAAAGCGAGCGTTTGGTGCAGGATGCGCTCGAAAAACTGATGAAAAACCGTACTACCATTGTCATTGCTCATCGCCTCTCGACAATAAAGAATGCCGACGAAATATGTGTGATGCACGAAGGCAAAGTGGTGGAACGAGGTCGTCACGAGGAACTGATAGCCATGAATGGCTATTACAAGAAACTCAACGAGATGCAGGCGTTGTAACGCTTATTTCATTTTGCTCCGCAGCTGCTCCGAATAAAGGTCGTCCATCTCAATGCCCGAAAGCTGATGGAGTGATTTCAGCAGTCGTTGCAATATCACAAACAGCATAACGGTAGAGGGAATGGCCACGACAGCCAGGCTGATAAGTTTCATTTTTGCTAACTCGGCATTGAATTCAGGTGTGCCCGTTTCGTGAATGACAACGATTTTGGCCACAACGAAATTAATGATGGCAGAAAGGAAAAAAGTGACAGCCAGCCAAACAGAGGCTTTCGTCATCTGTTTCTCGAATTTGGCGGTATTCCCGTTTTCATTCAGTTTCTGGTCTATTTTTTTTACATCAAACATGGTCTCGTTGTACAGAAATGTGCGTACCAACGGGTATTTCGTTTTCAGACTTGCCAGTACGGCAGCTCCGATAAGAAAAGGTATCATGGCGCGTTCGTAGGCAATCCATTCTGAGGGCAGGTTCAGCACACCGATCATTCCTGTGAGCAAAATGCTTACAAAACCGAGTATAGAAATGAAATTTGTCTTCTTTGTTTTCAGATAAAAATAAATGCCGTAGCCAAGCGGAAAACACAAGGCAACAATGAGTCCGTACATCGCACCCAGATATTCCGGTTTTGAAAATTTCGAAAGTATGATTACCGGGATGATGATGCTGCAGCATAAGTTCAGCAGAATGTTGTCTTTTTTCTGTTCTTCGTTCATAATTTGTTATGTTTATTTCATTAAAATGGAACTGTCGCCATAGCTGAGAAAGCGGAAATCGTGCGACAGCGCAAAGTCGTATATCTTTCTCCAATCTTCGCCAATAAAGGCTGATACCAGCAGCAATAAAGTGCTTTTAGGCTGATGGAAATTGGTGATGATGCCTTTCACAATGCGAAATTTGAATCCGGGTACGATGATAATTCGTGTGTGAATCTGCAATTCGTCTAATTGTTTTCTGTCTAAATAGTTGACGATGTTTTGCAATGCCTTTTCGGTGGTTGTATCATCGTTTTTGTCGTATGGTTCCCATTGCTCTACATCCAATTCCTGCATTTCTGCATTGGGGTTGTTCTCTAATTTGCGTCCGGCATAAAACAGGCTTTCCAATGTACGGACAGAGGTGGTGCCAACTGCAAAAATGTTGTCGGGATTGTTCAGCAGATGCACTATCAGCTCTTTGCTGACGGAAATCATTTCTGAATGCATATTGTGTCCGCCGATGGTGTCAGACTTCACGGGATGAAATGTGCCGGCGCCTACATGCAAGGTCAGCTCTTTGCAGCTTACATTTCTGTTTTTTAGGCTGTCGAGAACATTTTTCGTGAAATGCAGTCCGGCGGTGGGAGCTGCCACCGATCCTTTTATTTTTGAATATACTGTCTGGTATGTTATTTTGTCATTCTCGCAGGTCTTTCGATTCAGATATGGCGGAATTGGGAGCTCTCCCATGTTCTCTAGAATTTCGGAGAAGGCGAAATGCGTGTTGTCCCAACTGAACTCTATCAGATTGTCAAGGCCGTTGCTGTTGAGCATTTGGGCAGTGAAACATACGCTTTCGCCATTTATCTCGATTTTTTTCGTCAGCGGACCGGCTTTCCACTTACGCAAATTGCCCACCATACATTTCCAAGTGCATTTGCTTGTCTGTAAGAATGATGCGGCATAATCGGCAGGCGAGTCTGGCTCAAGGCAGAATATTTCGATGCGCGCTCCCGATTCTTTGTGGAAAACGAGTCGGGCGTATATGACTTTGGTGTTGTTGAAAATTAGCGTAGCATTTTCTGGCAATATGTCAACAATCTGTTTGAAAATGCGTTGGGTTATTTCGCCGTTTTTGTAAACGAGCAGTTTTGATTCGTCTCGTTGGGGCAGCGGAAACTTGGCTATTCGTTCTTCTGGCAGTTCGTAGTTGTAATCTTCTGTCGAAATATTTCTGGGCTCGGACATCGCTTTGAATATTTGTTGCGCAAAGTTAAGAAAATTCCGTAATTTTGTGAGTTGTTAAGCTTTTAAAAGTCAAATGTTATGTTGAAGAAAGGTGACAGAATAAGATTCCTGAATACGACAGGAGGCGGAATTGTCAGTGAAATATTGGATAAAGGATTGGTGAAGGTGACCGACGACGAAGGTTTCGATATTCCTGTTCTTGCCCGCGAGTGTGTGTTGGTGGAGCAAGTGAACGAAGAAAACAACTTGCCGACCAGAAGGCCGGAATCTGCATCTTCTGATGCCCGTTCGCAAGTTGTTGCCCAGGAAACGAAGAAAGAGGAGGAAATCGTTTTTGAGGAAGTCCCCGACGGTGATGAGCTGTGCGTGGCGTTGGCCTTTGTGCCCGAAGATGTAAAAAAGTTGCAGACAACTACTTTCGATTGGTATATGGTGAACGACAGCAATTATCATTTGTATTATACCATATCGTCCAAGCAAGACGATGGCGCGTATGCGTTGCTTGAAAATGGTTTGCTGCATCGCAATACTACATTCTTGCTTCGTACAATAGGCAACGAAGAACTTTCGGGGTATGAACGGTTGTATGTGCAGGTGATGGCTTTTAAAGATGACAAGAATTATGATGTGCAGCAGCCGTTGTCTGTGCATTTGCATATCAGACCTATTTCGTTCTTGAAATTGCACAGTTTTGGCGATAACGATTATTTTGACGAACCGGCGATGGTGTTTTCGCTTAATGCTCCCGAACAGGAATATGACCTATCGGAAGTGGATTTCTCAAAAGTGATGACGCACAAGGAGCGTGTGCAGCCTGTCCGTAAATCGCAGCCGCAGAAACGGCCTGAGGTGATTGAGGTGGATTTGCATATCAATCAGTTGCTTGATACGACAGCTGGGCTTACGCCGTCAGATATGCTTGCCTACCAGTTGAAGGTGTTCGAAGAAACCTTGGCAGCCCACAAGCAGTCAAAGGGTCAGAAAATAGTGTTTATTCACGGAAAAGGCAACGGCACATTGCGCAATGAGATACTGAAACTGCTGAAACACAAATATGCATCGTATCCGTATCAGGACGCATCGTTCCGTGAGTACGGATTTGGCGCTACGATGATTACTATCAGATAAAATAATGCGGAATGCAGCGTGGCAAAATAAAAAGGGGCTCATGAGCCCCTTTTATTTTGTTGTGTGATCTTAAATCTTAAATGATTTCAATGCCTTGTTTCTTGCAGAGTTCTACACCGAGTTCTTTCAGTTTGAACTTCTGTATCTTGCCGCTTCCTGTAAGAGGATAGCTGTCCACAAAGAAAACATATTTCGGAATCTTGTATCGTGCTATTTTTCCGCGGCAGAATTCTTGTACATCTTCGGCAGTCATGCTTACACCTTCGTGCAGGATGATGAATGCGCCTACAGCTTCACCGTATTTGGGCGAAGGTACGCCTGCCACTTGCACGTCTTTCACTCCAGGCAAGTGATAGAGGAACTCTTCTATTTCGCGAGGGTAGATGTTTTCTCCGCCTCGTATGATCATGTCCTTTATTCTTCCTGTGATTCTGTAATATCCTTGCTCGTCTTTCACGCCGAGGTCGCCAGAGTGCAGAAATCCGTTCTTGTCGATGACTTCAGCTGTGGCTTGCGGGTTCTTGTAATAACCTTTCATGACATTGAATCCTCGGCAGCACATTTCGCCCTGTACTCCTACAGGACATTCTTCGCCTGTTTCGGGGTCGATGACGCGTACTTCTACGAACGGGAAGTCGCGGCCGACGGTTGTGCATCTCTGCTCAAAAGTGTCGTGAATATTCGATTGCGTCATTCCTGGCGAACTTTCGGTCAGTCCGTACACGCTGGTGATAGTGAGGTACATCTTTTCGCTGACGCGTTTCATCAGTTCTACAGGGCAGAGCGAACCTGCCATGATGCCTGTACGAAGACAAGTGAGGTCGAACATGTCGAACATCGGGTGATTCAGTTCGGCGATGAACATGGTGGGCACGCCATAAACTGCGGTGCAACGCTCTTTGTGGATGGAGGCGAGCACCACCAGCGGGTCAAATTTCTCTACCATCACCTCTGTACATCCATGTGTCAGGCAGTTCATAGTGGCGAGCACTACGCCGAAGCAGTGAAACAGCGGTACGCAGACGCACAACTTGTCGTTTTGCGTGAATTCCATATTCTCACCAGTGATGTATCCGTCGTTGGTGATATTGTGGTGCGAGAGCATCACGCCTTTGGGGAATCCAGTTGTGCCCGAGGTGTATTGCATGTTCACCACATCGTGGCAGTTGACGCTCTTTTTCACTTCCTCAAAGTGCTTGTCGTCCACATTCTGTCCGAGCAGCAGCACTTCGGCGGTGTTGTACATGCCGCGGAATTTCTCTTGTCCGATGTAGATGACATTGCGCATGTGCGGGAAACGGTCGCTGTGCAGATGTCCGCGCTGGCAGGTTTTCAGCTCTGGCAGCATGTTGTATGTCATTTGCACATAATCGCAGTCCCATGTGCCGTCGATAATGCAAAGCGTGTGCATGTCGGAGTTTTCGCACAGATACTCCAGCTCGTTCTGTTTGTAGTTGGTGTTCACCGTAACGCACACAGCGCCTATTTTGGCGCAAGCGTACAAGAATGTGAGCCAGTCGGGCACATTGGTTGCCCACAGTCCTACATGTGAGCCTTTTTCTACGCCGATGGCAAGCAAGCCTTTGGCCATATCATCTACGCGCTCGTTGAATTGTTTCCATGTGAAACGAAGGTCGCGGTCGGAATAGACGATGTATTCGTGGTCGGGTGTTTTCTCGGCCCAATATTCGAGCCATTCCCCTAATGTTCTGTCAAAAAGTTGCATCTGTCAAAGTTTGAAAATTCAAGTTGTAGGTTGTTACATCGGCGAATAGACCACAGCGAGTATTTTTGCCGATTGATTGTCGGCCCCGTGCACATGATGTGCTACGATAGAGTCGTAATAGATACTGTCGCCTGGGTTCAGAGTGAAAGTCTCTTTGCCGTAGTTCACTTCCAGTTGTCCTTCGATGACATAGATGAACTCTTCGCCTTCGTGCGACGAGCATACGATGTCGCTGTTGTCAGAAGGGAAGATGTCTATGATGAATGGGTCCATCTGGCGGTTGGCTTTCGACTTCGACAGCGAGAAATATTCCATGTGCTTGGAGCGTTTCGGGTCGTTGTTGGAGAAACTGATGCTCTCTTCGCGTTCGTTGCTGCGGCATACAACGGGCCCCAACTCTTGATTGTCGTCCAGAAAAGTGCCCAATCGTACACCAAGTACGCGTGCAATTCTCATGAGCGGAGCGAGCGAAGGCAGCGTGTCGCTTTCTTCGATGGCTTTCACTTGTTCGACAGAGAGAGACGAACGCTCTGCAACCTCTTCGATGGTGAGTTTTCTTGATTCGCGCAATCCGCGGATTTTTTCACCGATTTTGATAGTCTTGTCCATAATAGTTTATCTTACAAATTTTATACAAATGAATGTGGCGACGGCATATCTGCATATCTGTCCGAATATCATGCACAAGGCGGTGCCGTATTTGTTGATACGGAAAAAGCCGAGCGCCAGCGGAAATAGCGGCCCAATAATGGGCAGCCATGCGAACGAGGCGAGATATACGCCGTATTTTTCGAGCCGATGCTGCTGATTCTCTATTCTCTTGCGTTTGATGTGCAAGTGGCTCTCCACCCATTCCCATTTCCCCAGATAACCGAGGAAATAGTTGAGCATGCCGCCGCCGCAACTGCCGAGAAAGGCCACCGTAATGCACGGAAAAATGCGATAGCCGAACCCTACCAGCGAAAACAGCACTAATTCGGAACTCAACGGAAGTATCATGCCGCAAACAAATGCTGCCAGAAAAAGTCCGAATAGTCCGAAATTTTCAACATTCAGAAATCCGTTGTTCGTAATGTAATCCCAAAAAATGTTGGCTGTTCCCACTTTGAAATCAGTCTATTTTCTCAAAAAACTTTGCAAAGGTAATAAAAAAACATGTTTTTCGCATATTTTGCAACGACTATTGTACTTCTTTTACATCAAAAAAACATAATTCTGCTGAATAAAAGAAAATAAAATGCCGTTTTTTTGCTAAAAATTAGTAGAAAATCGACGATTTTTCTGAAAGATTGTAAAAATTGGCGTTTTTGCTCCCGAATCTATGCGCTAAAGGTGCCGAAGATGATGACTTTCATGTTCATAGCCGTTTTTAGAAGCGGTTTAAATTTTATTTCGTGATTATAGTTTTGTATTTTTGCGGAATGTTTTTCAAAATATTGTGATACCTGTCATGTGGACTTTACTCGCATTTTGTTCGGCGGCGCTGCTTGGCGTTTATGATGTGTGCAAGAAAAAATCATTGCATGCCAATGCCGTCATACCTGTGTTGTTGCTCAATACGCTTTTTTCTAGCTTGATATTTCTGCCGTTCATACTGCTCTCGGCTGGAGGCGTATTGTCTGCCGATAGCTTGTTTTATGTGGAACGCGTAGGCTGGTCGGTTCACCGACTGGTGTTCTTCAAGTCGTTGCTGGTGCTTTCGTCGTGGATGTTGGGCTATTTTGCTATCAAGCATCTTCCGCTCACGCTGGTGGGGCCTGTCAATGCCACTCGTCCTGTGCTGGTGCTGCTTGGCGCATTGGTGTTCTTTTCAGAGAAGCTGAATCTTTATCAGTGGATAGGTGTATCGCTCACTATATTCTCTTTTTTTCTGCTCAGCCGTTCGGGACGCAAAGAGGGGATTGACTTTCGGCAGAACAAGTGGGTGCTGTTTCTGGTGCTTGCCACTTTGTTGGGGTCGGCCAGCGGCTTGTTCGACAAGTATATGATTCATTCAAGCGGCATTTCGCCTATGGTGGTGCAGAGCTGGTATAATATCTATCAGTTGGCTGAAATGTTGATGGTGCTCATTTTTCTTTGGCTGCCTCACCGTCAAAAAACAACTCCTTTTGTTTGGCGTTGGACCATACCGTTGATTTCTGTTTTCATCTGTGCGGCCGATTTCGCTTATTTCTATGCTCTGAGCTGCGATGGCGCGCTCATAGCGGTGGTGTCAATGATTCGTAGGGGCAGCGTGATAGTGAGCTTTGGGTTCGGCGCATTGCTTTTTCACGAAAAAAACCTTCGCAACAAGGCGGTCGATCTTGGTTTTGTGCTGCTGGGAATGGTGTTCTTGTTTCTTGGCGGCCGGCAGTGAGGCTTGCGCTTTCAGAAACCGCTGAACGAGTTGACAATCTGAACTTTCACATCAGCGAAAGAGTCCACAATCTGTACTTTCACATCAGGGAACGAATT
Source organism: Bacteroidales bacterium (assembly GCA_015061145.1). Lineage (GTDB taxonomy): Bacteria > Bacteroidota > Bacteroidia > Bacteroidales > Paludibacteraceae > UBA1754. The sequence goes on from SUXD01000012.1 coordinate 35,129, forward strand.
CACAATTTGCACTTCTCCGCAATCGTCAGGAAAGGCGTTTACGACTTGAACCTTTATGTCGCCAAACGAATTGACGATTTGCACTTTTATGTCGGCAAAAGAATCTACTATCTGAATTTTTCCGTATAAAGGAAAAGTTTCACCATTTTTTGTAATGGTGCATTGTTCTTTGTCGATAACGACATCGGAACTTGCGGCATAGCTCAGCAGGGGAGCGATGCATAACAGCGAAAGCAGCATTCGTTTCATGGCAGCAGTTTTTAGTTTGCATCTGTAAAAGTAATAAAAATGCTATGCTGTTCCAAATGGTAGAACCAAAAAAGGCGCATCGGAATCCGATGCGCCTTTTTTGGTGTTATTCGTAGAGTTTCTTGCTTATTTAAAGTAAGTCTCAACGATGTTTACGATGAACTCAACGCGGCGGTTCTGCGCACGTCCGGCAGCGGTGCTGTTGTCGGCACGCGGGTTGGCTGCGCCGAATCCCTTTGAAGTCATGCGTCCAGCCTCAACCCCCTTGTTGATGAGGTAGTTGCGTACGGCAGCTGCACGCTTCTCAGAGAGAACGAGGTTCTTATCTTCGTCACCTACATTGTCGGTGTAGCCGTTGATTGCAACCGTGTACTCAGGATTAGCCTTCAGAATGTCCGCAATGTTGTCAAGCGTAGGATATGAGTCATTCGTGATAATGTCCTTTCCTGTCTGGAACTTGATGCCTTCCATAGCCTTCTGGAATTCTCTCTTATCCTCTTCCTTCACCTCCGGGCAGCCGTTGTTAGCGACAGTTCCTGGTGTGTTCGGGCAGTTGTCGAGGTAGTCAGCCACGCCGTCTCCGTCGGTGTCGACAGGGCATCCGTTGGCATCGACTTTTACGCCTGCAGGAGTGCCTGAGCATTTTTCAAAGTGCAAAAAAACAAAAAATGTTATCGTTTTTTTAATTATTGTTATCAAAATGTGTCATTTTTTTATGAATTAACTTTTTGAAATGGTATATTTGCATTCAAATATGAAAACCAAAGTGCAGATATTAGAAAAGGTAAGGCGCTCGGTGGAGGAGATAGGGTTGTTTGTAGGTAACGAACAGAACTGCTTCACTGTGATGAACAAGGACCTTGTGCTTCCGTATGTTATCATTACTTTGTGCACCGGCGGCAGTCTGCGGGGGCTGTATGATATGAAGGAGATGCAGCAAGGCAAGAACGATTTGTGTATTATCATGCCTGGGCATATCGTGCGTCAGTTCGGCTATTCTGATGATTATACTTGCGCATGGCTCACTATATCGCCCAAGATTTTGGACGATATACTGGCGATGCTGCCAGCCAAAGGCGATAGCCGGTTCGACCAGGCGCCCATGTGTCATCTGACGGACGAGCAGGCAGAACGGCTGCTCACCATTATCGGACAGTTGGAGTACATCTCCGGTTTTACTGAAGATGAGCTGCCCCACCGCTATCTGATGCTGAAATCGCAGCTGACGGTAGGGTACGAGTTGCTTATTCATTACCGTGAGAAGCAAGACCGTGAATGGATGAACAACTATCATGCGACGCTGTACTCGCGTTTCTGCGACATGGTAGTAGAGCATCATACACATTCGCGCAATGTGAACTTCTATGCTGAGCGGTTGGGGTACGAGGCGCGCTATTTCTCAAAACTATTCCGTGTTATAAGCAACGGCGTATCGCCAATGGAATGGATAGGTCAGTATGTGACGACAAGAGCAAAGCGCATTATGGTAGCGCATCCGAAACAAACCGTCAAGGAGATAGCCTTTGAGCTTGGCTTTCCCAGCACCGCCAATTTCTGCCGCTACTTTAAACGCGTTACGGGAATCACACCAAAGGAGTATAGAGAGGGTGAAGTGTGGAACGAAGAGGAATGATATGTACGTTGTCAACGTACAATGTATGATGTATTGATGTATGATGTATTTTGAGTTTGATGCTTGGGGACGTTGAGCTTGTCGAAACGTCGAGGTGTGGCTTCGACAAGCTCAGCCACCAGTTTCTTCTGTCTTCGTCAGAGTTACGAGTTACAAGTTACAAGTTGTTTCTGATTTGAAGATTTGAAAATTTGAAAATTGTGTCTGCGTCAATGTCAGTGTCATCGTCAATCTAATTGGAAATTAAATATTAATTAATTAAATAATTATTTTGGTAAGTTATTTACAAATAGAGCATCTCACGAAGTCGTTTGGCGACAAAGTGTTGTTTCAGGATATATCGTTTGGCATATCTGAGGGTCAGAAGGTGGCGCTTATTGCCAAGAATGGCATGGGAAAGACTACTTTGCTGAACATTATTGCAGGCAAAGAGGGATACGACGAAGGCACCATCTCTTTCCGCAAGGATTTGCGTGTGAGCATTTTGGAGCAGACTCCTCATTATCAGCCGGGGAGCAGTGTGCTGGAGGCGTGTTTTCAGTCGAACAACGATGTGGTGCGCACCATTGCCGAATACGAAAGGCTGATTCAGCGGCAGGAGCAGGGCGTGGCTGGCGATGATGCTTTGTTCGACGAGGTGCTCGCCAAAATGGATATGCTGCATGCGTGGGATTTCGAGACGAAGGTGAAACAGATACTCGGCAAACTGAATATCCATCGGCTGGAGCAGCCTATTGAGGAACTCTCGGGCGGGCAGGTGAAGCGTGTGGCGCTGGCCAATGCCCTTATCACTGAGCCCGATTTGCTCATCCTCGACGAACCGACCAACCATCTCGACCTCGAAATGGTGGAATGGCTGGAGGATTTTCTGCGCAACAGCACCATGACGCTGCTGATGGTGACGCACGACCGCTATTTCCTCGACCGTGTGTGCAACGAGATAATTGAAATCGACCGTCAGACAATTTTCCAATACCGAGGCAGTTTCTCCTATTACTTGGAGAAACGTGACGAGCGCTTGCAGAACGAAGCGTCGGAAATACAAAAAGCCAACAACCTCTATCGCCGCGAACTGGAATGGATGCGCCGCCAGCCGCAAGCGCGTGGCACCAAGGCGCAGTCGCGCATCGACGCTTTCTATGAGATAGAGAAAAAAGCCAAACAGCGGTATGAAGAGGAGCAGGTGAAGCTCGAAGTGAAATCGGCGTACATCGGCAATAAGATTTTTGAGGCGAAATATATCTGCAAGTCGTTTGGCGACAAGAAGATACTTGATAATTTCTATTATAATTTCAGTCGCTACGAGAAATTGGGCATCGTAGGGCGCAACGGCACGGGCAAAACCACTTTCCTGCGTATGCTGATGGGTGAGGTGAAACCCGATTCGGGCACTTTTGACATCGGCGAGACCGTGAACTTCGGATATTTCAGTCAGAACGGCATGCAATTCGACGAGCAGACCAAAGTGATTGATGTAGTGCGCAACATCGCCGATGAAATAGACTTGGGCGGCGGACGCCGCATGAGCGCTTCGCAGTTTCTGGAGCACTTTCTGTTCACGCCGCAGGCGCAGCACAACTATGTGTATAAGCTGAGCGGAGGTGAGAAACGGCGGCTTTATCTTTGCACCGTGCTAATCAAAAATCCGAATTTCCTTGTGCTCGACGAGCCGACTAACGATTTGGACATCGTGACGCTGAGCGTGCTCGAGCAGTATCTGCAGTCGTTCAAAGGGTGCGTTATTGTGGTGTCGCACGATCGCTATTTTATGGACAAAGTGGTGGACCATTTGCTCTATTTCGAAGGCGATGCCAAAATAAAGGACTTCCCGGGCAACTATACCGATTTCCGTCTGTGGCGCGAGATGAAAGAGCAGGAGGAACGCCGTGTGGAGAAGACAGAGCAGAAGGCCGCTGCGCCGACGGCGCCTAAAAACAAGGTGAAGAAGAAACTTTCGTTTAAAGAGCAGCGCGAGTTTGAACAGCTTGAGCAGGAAATAGAAGCGTTGGAAAGCGAAAAGAAAACCCTCGAACAGGAATTGTCGAGCGGCTCGCTGTCGGGCGATGAACTGTTGCAAAAGTCCAGCCGCTACGGCGAACTCTCCGAACTGATAGACGAAAAGACCATGCGTTGGCTGGAGCTGAGCGAGATGTAAAGTGTGCGCCGACGGTTATTATTCAATCAGTATCTTCGCTTTTTCTCTGCCGATGCGTAATACATAGCATCCGGGATGCAGCGCAATATATAGCTCGTTTTCAGTCTTTTGCCGCTTTCGACAGATGGTTTTTCCCAGTATGTCGGATATGATGACTTCGTCGGCGTCTTGAAGCTGCGTAATGTACACACCGCCTTTTGTGATGTGCCATTGTGCGTTGGTCTCCGCTGCAATGCTTTCGGGCTTTTCTGCGCAGGGTGTTATGCTAACGCTTTCAATAGGCGAATGCTGCGGGAGTGTGAAAATCAGGGTGTCGCCGCTTCGGTATTCGCGGTACAAATTTCCATTAAGTGTTTTTTCTATCAGCCATCCGTCGGCAGGCTGCGTGTTCGTGTCGTTGGGTATGGCGCGGACTGACAATGCTCTGTCTTTGTAATAAAATCCGTCAAAAGACGGGTGCTTCATGGCTATTCCGTTCAATACAAGCGAATATGCTGAATTTTCGTTTTCGATGTCGTTGATGGCGAGTTTGTACATGTCGCCCAATCCGTAAAATTGCATCAAGGCGTATGCGTTCAGCCATTGCCGTTCCGTCAGAAACGATTTCATGATGTTCACTTCTTGCTCCCAATCGGTAGGCTCGTTTTCCATGAAAGAAGCGTACAAATCTTCGGTGTACGGTATTTCGGCGGCGATGCGCTGTGCGAGGCTGTCGATGTACGGCGTGAGACGCCTGTGGTGAAGAAAGTCGCCCATATATACGGTGAATCGGTCAATCAGTTGCTCTCTGAAAGGGGCGAAATGCAGTATTTTTCTGAAAAAAGAGGTGTACATGCCGTTTTCGCCGAGTTCGCCCATGGTAGGGTGAGGCGCGTAAAAGCATTCAAAATGGTTGATGACCGGATGTTCAGGGTTGTTTCTGCGGAAATGATAATTGAATGTCATGTCCAGGTCATGCAGCATCCAGCGCCATTTGCCGCCGTCAGGTTTCCACATCAGCATGTTGTTGTCAATAAAGTCGATGTTGCCGAAATAGGCTTCTGTGATTATGTAGTTCAGCAATTCTGGAACATCCGCCTTTTGCTCCAATGCTTCGTACGAGGCGGTGTCGCTCAACATCCATTCGTATAGTTCAGCGGCATCATCGATGGTGCCCTCTTTCGCTTGCCACCAGTTTTCAATGATGTCGGTGTCTGTCAGTCCGTAGTTTGATTCGATGTAGTCCTCGTTGCTTCGTTCTCTGATGTTCATCAGGCCGTAGTATTTGCCGTTGATATAAACGATGGCGGGTTCGTAAGCCTGATAGTCAACGTCCAAGTATGCGCCGGCTATGCTTTGTGCCGCTGCATCGCGCAAGTGGCACAACAGAAAATCGTTGCCGGCGTTGCGCAGCATGATGGAATGCACTGAAGTGATGTTGGGTTTCTCGTGCCAGAAAGTGCAGACGAAGTCGTCGCCCGAAAGTCTTTTGGTGCTGTACAGCACCAACGATTTTTGCGGAAAAGCTCTGCTGTTTCCGCCTGCTATTCTTATTTCGCAAAGCTGGTTCAGTAGTTGTGTGTTGTCTGTGTCGAAATAGTCCACATGTGCTGCTCTGCGCCAGTCGAACAGGTAATTCGGAGTGCCTTCCGAGTAGTTGCCGTTTGTCATAATGCCGTATTGTTCATCGTAGAGGTCGTCGGGCGGAACGACAATGGAAAAGACGGGCAGCGTCGCTTCGCGTTCGAGAAACAGGAAAGAGTAGGTGACAGTAGGCGAGGGTACATGTCCGTCGGCGAAAGCGCGCAGACGGATCACTGTCGATTGAGCGATTTGGAGCTCGCCGCTCATCAGTTCGCTTTCTTCGGTCGGTTCGCTGCCGTCGGTGGTGTATCTTACATCGCTTTCGGCGTACTTTTCCAAGTGGATGGTGAGCGGAGAGGAGTAATATCCTGAGGATTCTTGCAGACTTGGCGGCGGAAGAATTTCCCCAGTGGCGGTGTTGCGCAAACCTGGTGTGGCGCCGATTGTCCATCCCCAAGTGCCGGGTTCGTTGCCGTCGTTCCCGAACGAGATGCCAGGTTGTGCCATTTTAGGTATTATCACCTCGTCGATGACGATGGAGTCGGGCGACAGCAGCGACAGCCGTGCGGCTTTGTTGTGTTTCAGCTTAAAGTTGGTGTGATTTGCTGTGTCTTGCTCGTCGCAATAGATGATTTGGTACGCCTGTGCGGGAACGAGCATGTCTGTGTTGAATCTGTAAGCGTGTTCGCCTTGGCGCAAATAATGGTTTTTGAGGTTAATGGCGTTGTCTGTGTTGTTGAAAAGTTCAATCCATGACTCTGGCAAATTGTTCTGGTCGTCTTTCAGATGTAAGTTGGCCTGCATCACTTCGTTGATGGTGATTTGTGCCGTTGCCGGCATTGCGAGCGCGAACGAACATAGAAACAGGATGGATGTATATGCAAGCAGCCTTACGGCAATGTTTTTCAATTGCTGCAAGGCTGTAAGGTGCATTGTGGAATATTTGATTTGCGGCAGTTTGCTTTTCATTTTTCCAGTTCTTCCACCGCGCGTTTCACCGTAAGGTCATTCTGGTTGAGTATGGGGTAGAATCCGTTGTCGCCAAGGATGTCGCGGCAAATGTATGCTTCCAGCAGGTTTTGGAAGAGCGGGCGCGATTTCTCCATGCTGTATGGATTGCGTTTCACGCCTTTCTTCTCGGCCCATGCCGCCATTTCATCCAGCAGATTCTGCTGTTGCAGATAGGCGGTGAGGTCTTGCCATGTCTTGTATTGTTGCAGTGTTTTTCGATTTCTGTCGGCGTATGCGAAAGAGAATTGATAAACATATCCCAGATTTATCATTTTGTTGTAGTAGGCTGTGTTGAGCGAAGTGTCGCGTGCCACAAAGATGTCGGGCATGATGCCGCCTCCGCCATAAACGGTGCGTCCGCCGATGGTCTTGTATTGCAGCGAGTCGTTCTGCTTTATGCTGTCGGCCTGGTCGAATTCGCCGTGCAGGTAGCGGTTCATGATGTCGTTTTCATAATCTTCGGCATTGCCGCGCTCAAAGGGTTTCTGTATGCAGCGTCCCGACGGCGTGAAATAGCGTGCTATGGTCAGTCGCACAGCCGAGCTGTCAGGGAAGTTAATCTGGTTTTGTACCAGTCCTTTGCCAAACGAGCGTCGGCCGATGATGATGCCTCTGTCGTTATCTTGTATGGCGCCGGCGAATATCTCGCTTGCCGATGCCGACCATTCGTCAATCAGCACGGCAATTTGTGCGTTCTGGCAGGTGCCAGTTCCGTCGGCTACTTCGTTCTGGCGGCGGAATGCCTTGCCTTCGGTATATACTATCAGCTGATTTTTTGGCAGGAATTCGTTCACCATGGCTGTGGCGGCTTCCAGGTATCCGCCGGGGTTGCTTCGCAAGTCGATAATGTATTTGTTGCAGCCTTTTTTCTTGAGCGAAGTGAGGGCGGTAAGGAACTCGTTGTAGGTAGTCGCCCCGAATTTGCTCACTTTGATGTAGCCTATTTCTGGGGTAATCATGTATGACACATCCACGCTGTTCACGGGTATCTCGTCGCGAACGATGTCGTATTTCAAGATGTCTTTCACGCCATTCCGCTTGATGCCTACTTTGACATGCGTATTCAGTTTGCCGCGCAGTTTTTTCAGCACTGTTTCGTTGGTGATGTTTTTCCCGACAAACGACGAGTCGTTCACTTCCACGATGCGGTCGCCGGGCAGTATGCCGAGCTTTTCGCATGGACCGCCGTTTATCACGGCCACTATCATCACCGTGTCGTTTTGTATGTTGAACTGCACGCCGATGCCGTAGAAACTGCCTTCCAGGTCATCATTCACCATTTGCAGGTCTTTTGCGGGAATGTAAGCCGAGTGCGGGTCGAGTTGCGCCAGAATCTCGGGGATGACATCTTCTACGATGGAGTCCATGTCCACATTTTCGTAGTAGTTGTTTTGTATGAGCGTCATCAGGGCGTCGAGTTTCCCGTTTGTAAGTCTTTTCCCGAATATGGAGGTCGATTTCGCCATTTCTTGCTGCTGTTGCGCGTAGTCGGCTCTTTTGGCGTAGAAGTTGCCAATCAGCAGTCCGATGCAGAGTGCAAGCGAAATCAATATAGGCAGAATTGCTTTTTTCATTTTTCTTGTTAAGCGTATGTTTTTATGTATGTTATTCTTCGTTACAGGTCGGATTCTCGATGAACACCACTTCGATGCCGGCTCTTTTCAGCAGATCGACTCCGTCGGTGAGTCGGTATTTCTCGCAATAGACCACTCTTACGATGCCAGCTTGGATGATGAGTTTTGCGCATTCGATGCATGGCGACGCTGTCACATACAGTGTGGCGCCTTCGCTGCTGTTGCCCGAGCGTGCCACTTTGGTGATGGCGTTGGCCTCGGCGTGCAGCACATACGGTTTTGAGAGTCCGTTTTCGTCTTCGCAAACATTCTCAAATCCCATCGGTGTGCCGTTGTAACCGTCGGAAATAATCATTTTGTTCTTCACGATGAGTGCGCCTACCTGACGTCGTTGGCAGTAGGAGTTCTGCGCCCATATTCGCGCCATTTGCAGATAGCGGCAGTCTAGTTTGTGTTGCTTCTCGTTCATGTTGAAATAATGAATTTTACAAAGGTAATAAAAACGGCGGATTTATTGATGAAGTGTATTTCAAAAAAAAGAATCGCAAACATTTGTCTGCGATTCTTAAGTGACTCCGACAGGATTCAAACCTGTAACCTTCTGATCCGTAGTCAGATGCTCTATTCAGTTAAGCTACGGAGCCGTTTTGTGATTGCAAAGGTACGATATGTTTTTTAAATGACAAATTTTTTTGCGGAAAAAAGTGAAAATATATTGTGAAAATATATTTTTTGCAAGTTCAAATATTTTTTCATACATTTGATTCTATAATATGAAGTCGAAAATATGAAACAATTTCTGAAATTTTTTACCGCGTCGTGCCTTGGCACTTTTCTGGCTCTTTTTGCTTTGTTTGTAGTGGTGCTGATAGCGGGCGCCGCGTTGCTTGCGTATTCTTTCGAGAAGGAGAGCGCCAAACAGCCTGAGCGTAATTCGGTGTTGCGACTGAATCTTGTAGGGCAGTTGGAGGAGCGGAGGTCCGAAGATTATTACGCGATGCTTTTCGACGAGACGTCATTGCCTACAATAGGGCTCAACGAAGTGTTGCAGGCGGTGCGCAATGCCGCTGACGACGAAAAGGTGAATGGAATTTACGTGAATTGCGGCGTGTTTTCCAGTGGCATGTCGTCGGCGCGCGCCATTCGACAAGCATTGCTCGACTTCAAGAAGTCGGGTAAGTTTGTTGTGGCATACGGAGGAATGTACACGCAAACTACCTACTATATCGCCTCTGCTGCCGACAAAGTGATTCTCAACCCGGTGGGGATGGTTGATTGGCGCGGGCTTTCAAGCTCGTTGTTCTTTTACAAAAACCTGTTGGACAAAGTAGGTGTGGAAGTGGAGCTGGTGAAAGTGGGGAAATTCAAGTCCTTTGCCGAAAAATACACCAACACGACCATCAGTCCCGAAAACGAGTACCAGACTGAACAGTATCTGAATTCTATATGGCATACGATGTGTGAAGATGTGTCGTTGTCTCGTTCGGCAAGCGTAAATGACCTTGAGGTTTTGGCCGACAGCGCCGCTACTTTTTTGCGTGCCGATACTTTGCGTCGATGTGGGTTGGTGGATACTTTGCTGTATGAGAAAGAGGCGCTCGACTGGCTGGCTGAAATGAACGGCGTGGACAAGGCCGCCGACTTGAAATTTGTATCTGTGTCTCAGATGCAGGGCCAGGCGCAAGGCGACAGTCCGAAAATTGCCGTTGTTTATGCGGTCGGCTCTATCGATGATGGCGTTTCGGCCTCGACAGAGGGCATCAATTCCGAAAAAATGTCGCGTCTGCTGGATAAGATTGCAGAAAATGAAGAGGTGAAAGGTGTTGTGCTTCGCATCAATTCGCCAGGCGGAAGCGCGTACGGCGCCGAGCAGATTTGGAAATCGGTGGAACGCTTGCGGATGAAGAAACCTGTCGTTGTCTCGATGGGCGATTATGCGGCTTCTGGCGGCTATTATATAGCTTGCGCTGCCGATAGGATAATCGCCGATCCTACTACCATAACTGGGTCTATCGGCATATTTGGCGTCATTCCCAATTTCGCAGGATTGATGGATAAAGTGGGCGTTTCGCAAGTCACAATAAAAACAAACGACAAGTCGGATATGGTGTCGGGAATGCGCTCCTTCACGCCTGCCGAGCGTGCGCTGATGCAGTCGTATGTGGAAGAGGGCTACCGTTTGTTTGTGAAGCGCTGTGCCGATGGCAGATATATGTCGGTGCAGGAGATAGAGGAAATAGCCGAAGGACGGGTATGGACAGGCGAAATGGCAAAGAAAATAGGCTTGGTGGACGAATTGGGCGGATTGCAGGATGCAGTGAAAGTGGTGGCCGACCGTTGCATGCTCACCGACTATCAGATTTGCGAGTATCCCGAACAAGATGATATGATGACGCGTTTCATGCGTACGTTGGAGGGCGATGTGCGCACTTCGTTGCTGAAAAAGAGCATGGGCGATAATTATGTGCATTACAAAGCAGTGGAGGATTTGAAATCGATGCAGGGTGTGCAAGCGCTTCTGCCTGTGAATGTAATAATCAGATGATACGATGATGCTGTCGCGGAAAAATATGTTAGTGAAAGTGCTGCTTTGGCCGTTCTCGTTGATTTATGGAGCGGTCGTGGCGGTAAGGAACTTTTGCTTCGATGCAGGGATAATGCGCGCAAAAATGTATGATATGCCCATTATCTCGGTGGGCAATCTTACGGTGGGCGGAACGGGCAAGACTCCGCATACGGAATATCTCATCCGCTTGCTTTCTCCCAAATATCGGGTGGCGACATTGAGTCGCGGATACGGACGAAAGACCAAAGGCTTTTTGCTGAGCGACATGCAGACTTCGGCGCATGAGATGGGTGACGAACCGTGTCAGATGAAACGGAAATTCCCCGATGTGACAGTGGCTGTTGCTGAGAAGCGCTGCGAAGGGGTGGAGCAGTTGATGCTTGTGCAGCCGCCGCTCGAAGTGGTGTTGCTCGACGATGCCTATCAGCATCGTTACATCAAACCGGGATTGTCTATTTTGCTGATTGACTATAATCGCCCCATAATGGATGACAATTTGCTACCGATGGGCAATTTGCGCGAGTCGGCCGCTAATGTCAACCGCGCAGATATGCTGGTTGTCACCAAGTGTCCGCAGCAACTTTCGGCTGTCGATGCGTTGCAGATAAAGAAAAGCATGAAAATAGACATGATGCAGGATGTGTTTTTCACGACATTTCGATACGGCGACCTGCTGCCATTTGCTGACACGGCTGCCTCATCAATGACTATGGACATGCTGCGCGACAAGCATGTGCTGCTGCTCACAGGCATCGCTTCGCCGCAATCTATGCGCGAGCACTTGGAGAAATATGCGAAAAAGGTGCGTCTCTTGCCCTTCTCCGATCATCATGATTTCAATGAAAAGGATATCCGCATGTTGTGCGAATCGTTTGCTTCAATCGAATCGGACGAAAAAATAATAGTGACGACAGAAAAGGATGCTGTCCGTTTGGCTGGCGTTTCGTTGCCTGCCGAGGTGAAATGCAATATGTACACGCTGGGTGTAGAAGTCGCATTCTTGCTGCAAAAAGAAGAAGTGTTTAACCGAAAAATATTGAGCTATGTTGAAGAAAATAGAAGAGGCCGCTGATTTCTTGAAATCTGTGTTCGGCGTGAAGGCTGCTATCGGTATCGTGCTGGGAACCGGACTGGGCAATCTCGCAAAAGAGATAGAGGCAGAAAAGGAAATTCCGTATTCAGAAATACCCAATTTTCCGATATCGACGGTCGAAGGGCATTCGGGGAAATTGATTTACGGAAAATTGAACGGCGTGCAAGTACTGGCCATGCAAGGGCGTTTCCATTTCTACGAGGGATACGACATGAAGACCGTCACCTTTGCCATACGGGTGATGCATAAAATTGGCATCACGCATCTGCTGCTCTCGAATGCCGCAGGTGGCATGAATCCTGCTTTCAAGATTGGCGAACTGATGATCATAAACGACCATATCAATCTGTTTCCCGAGCATCCCTTGCGCGGCAAGAATTACGAGGAGTTAGGACCGCGTTTCCCCGATATGAGTGAAGCGTATGATGCTGATTTGCGCAAATTGGCGTTCGACATTGTGGCCGAACACCAGATACCCCATGTGAGTGAGGGCGTGTATGTCGGCACACAGGGACCTACATTCGAAACGCCGGCAGAATATCGTTTCTTTCGTGTGATTGGCGGCGATGCTGTAGGCATGAGCACGGTGCCCGAAGTGATTGTGGCGCGTCATGCGGGGATGAAATGTTTTGCCATCTCCATTATCACCGATTTGGGTGTGGAAGGGCAAGTGGAGAAAGTGAGTCACGAGGAAGTGCAACGCGCTGCCGCCAAGAGCGAACCGATGATGACGCTTATTTTCAAAGAATTGGTGAAAAGGATATAGTTTTTTTACCACACCGAGTCATAACTGTTGCCTCGTTGCTGGTATTTCAGGTCGCGCAACATTGATGAGTTGACAGCGATGGTGACATTGTATGAACGGTAGAGCCCTATAGGAACGAAGCTTGCCGTCATGGTCCAACAATGCAGGTCGCGGGTGATGTTGAAGTTCGTGTAAGTGATTTCTTTGTTGGTGATGTCATAACTCAGCGAAGCTGACAATTGCCATTTCGAAGTGAGTGAAATATTGCCGGAGAAGCTGATGTTGTGTGTCAGCCGCAGGTTGTACTGCATTTTCTCTTTGTTGAAATCCTTTCGCCCGTATGCGAGAGAATAGTCGAAGCGCAGATTCCACGGAAGCGAGAATTTGGCATAACCGTTTTCGTCTGTCTTTTTCTTGGCTTTGTCAAGTTTTTCGAGCGATTCTTTCGATGAGTATTCGTAAGGGTCAATAGCATTTTCTTCTTCAGATTCGTTCATGTCATCGTTTTGCTTCTCCTTCTTTTTGAAAGTGCTGTTGCTGAACGAGTAGCCGAAAGAAGTGGAGGTGCTGATGAGTTGTGGCGCGCGTCCGTGGTTCCAGCGCAGTTTGTTCACGCGCACAGGGTTGCCGAAACTGTTCAGACGGTATTCGTAAGGATCGAACGAACCAGAAAGCGTCAGTCCGAAATTCTTGGTGAATTTCAGTCGCAGATTAGCGTTGAAGTTCGACCAGTTCATGGAGTCGGCTATCAGGTTGTATGCGCCGCTGATGCTGAAATTGTCAATGATGCTTATTTTCTTGTTGCCCGTAATGGTGTCTTTTGCCGAACGGACTTTCATTTCCACATTGTTGGCGAGGGAGAAGTTGATGTTTCCCGCCCTTCCTTGCGACGGCACATCAAACATTCTGTTGTATGGTGTGTAATACACTTTCTCGTATTGCAGTCCATCGGCTGTCTGCACCTCGCGGTTGTAGTGTTTCCAGTAGCCGAATCGCTCTTTGCCGAAATCGGGGTGCATGGAGTAACCTACCATTGGTGTGAGCACCCAGCGTATCATCTCTACATTTTTGCCGACTACAGGTTTGAAAAAAGCGTATATCTTTGTTTGTGCCGATATGCTGAAGTTATAGTCGTACACGCGTTTGAAGGTGGACGTGGTGTCGGCCACTTCGTGTCCGTTCTCCCAATGTTTCTCCACTTTCGAAAAATTCCATCGCGAAGTGTAGTTGAAGGTGGGCGTGATGTTGATGTATTTGAATAGCGTGTACGAAGCCTGAATCGGAATGGTGTGTTTCATGCCGTTGCTCCATTTGCTCAACGGAGTTTTGAAAATCAGATCTTCTTTCGTCGTGATGCTGTTTTGCAATCTTCCGGTATAGGCGACAGATATTTTTTCGTACCATCGTTCTTTGCCGACTGCGCTTTTCCTTTTCAGCGGATAGACGCGGCTCATCGACAAGTTTAAGTCGGGCAGCGAAAGACTGATGGTGGAGTCTTTTGTTCTCTGGTTGATGCTGAAACTTCCGTCAATGCTGAAAGGCGAGTTCGGTATTTTCTGCGAGAGCGATATGCTTGAACTCTTGGTGTTTTGTGAGAGCCTTGACGGGTTGTAGTAACTATCCACATTGTTTCGCTCGTACGAACTGGTAGCGAAGTTCACTTTGGCTGAGAACCGGCGGTATTGGTTGGCTTTGTCGCTTTGAGTATGGGTCCAGTTGATGCTGAAGTCCTTGTTTTTCGAGTATTCGCCGCCGGGTATGTTCTTCTCGGCTCTGTCGCCCAGAATGTTCACTTGGTAGTTGGCCGAAAAACTGCCTGTAAATTTGTATCGCTTTACGTAGTTGGAAGAACTGTGCAGCGCCCACGAACCTTTTGTGTAGATATCGCCGGTAAGCGCAAGGTCGATGTAGTCGCTGATGGCCCAGTAGTATCCTCCTTCTTTCAAGTAAAATCCTCTTGTGCGCTCATCACCGAATGAAGGTATCAGTATTCCCGACGAGTATGATTTTGTGAAAGGGAAATAGCCGAACGGAATGGCGAGCGGCAGCGGAACATCTTCAAATACGAGATAGGCTGGTCCGGACACAATGTATTTGTGTTGTTTCATCGTGGCTTTGGTCAGGTGTATGCCGAAGTGCGGATGTTCGTGGTCGGAACAGGTGGTGTAGAAACCATCATTCAGGAAGATGATGTCATCTTCGCGTTTCTTTATTTTCTCGCCTTTCACCACGCCTTCGCCTTGTTGCGTGTAGGTGTCGGTGATGAATCCTTTTTTCGTTTTGATGTTATATTTGATGGATTTTGCTTCGTATTCCTCGCCGCCGTCCTTGAAACGGGGCGTTCCTTGCAGGTTGCCGAGCGAATCTTGCACACCTTGGGCAAAAACCAGACTGCTGTCCATGTCCATTTCGATAAGGTCGGCAGAGAGCTCAATATCTTTGTAGTTGATGTCTCCGTTGCCGTACAGAATGCCTGTTCCGTTGGCAAAAAGCACAATCGAGTCGTTAGAACGGTAGGAGATGGGGGCGTCGAGTGCCGATGAACTTCGGATGCTGTCGGTCTGTATAGTGTCGTTCGCCACATTTGTGGTGTCGGCATTGTCGGCAGCGACTTCGGCAGAGGGGATGTTTTTCCTTGCAAACGCTCCGTACACGAAGAGGTTGCAGACGAACAGTATGAAAAAAATATGCCGTTTCAGGCGATTCCCCATTCCGATTGTTTTTTTTAACAAGTTGCAAAGGTAATAAATAAAAGTGAAATACAGAAGAACGGCGTATCAAATGACGCAGAAGCGGAATTATGATTTTTCTTGTGTGTCGGAAAAGATTTTGCGAATTTATTTTTTTTATGGAATTTTTTGATTTAAATTTGCATTGGTATTAATATTAAAAAGTAAGAAAAATGGCTTATGTAATTTCAGATGATTGCGTTGCTTGCGGTACTTGCATCAGCGAATGCCCGGTAGAAGCAATTTCAGAAGGAGACATCTATTCAATCAATCCAGACTTGTGTACTGAATGTGGCACATGCGCTAGTGTTTGTCCTTCAGAAGCAATTAAGTTGGGCGAATAATCGTCTGTTTTCTGTGAAAGTAAAGGGAGTTTGAATTCAAACTCCCTTTTTTAGTATCTTTTGGCGTACGCAGTTTACGGCAGGCGTGTAATAGCATGCTTCCATGCTCTCTACAATGCAGCGGAACTCATGCTGTAAGTCCGGATGAAACTGGCATAATTGATGCGCAATTTTCATGCATAGCGCTTGCACTCCTGCGGTTTCGCGGGGCATGGTCATGTGCTCCAAGCAGAAGTTCAGAAAGTCGGTGCGCAGCAATTCGGGAGTGACGGGCATTCTTTGAAGAATGTTGAGTGTCAGCCGTTTCAGCGCAGTGTTTGGCGTTTGCAGCACCAGGTCTGCTAATTTGTCGTATAGGGGCAGTAGTTGCAATAGTTCATTGTCGGTAGCTTGCGTTAAAATCCATGCCGCATTGCGATTTACTTTGTTGTCATTGTCAAACAGGTAATTGGAAAAAGCAACGAGCGATTTTTTGTGTCGTAATTGCTGCAATATCAATTGTGCGTCAGTACGGCTGCATCTTTGAGATAATAGTTCTCTCATGGCGTATTGTTGCCTTCAATTAAAGCAGTTTCTTATTCTTTGGGTTCCTTTTCTTTGCGCTCTTTCTCTCTTTTTACAACGATGATTCTGTCGCTTGCGACTTGTTTTTTGCTTTTCGCTTCATACATCAGCACAAGGTTGACGGAGATGTATTGATGGCTCGAGCGTTCAAAATCGTTTTTCGTGCCGTTTTTGAATATGTCGGCCAGTCCAAAATGGTAGCGGCCTTCGAGGGCATAGCGAAAATTGCCGATGCCATGTTCGAAACCGCCGCAGGCGCAGATACCGTAGTCGAATTTACGGTCGCAAGGAGCATGTTGAGGTGCGTTGTCGGATGCCGGCAGGTTTTGGGAATTTTCTTGCTCATTCAGCAGAAACGCTATTTTAGGACCTAAATTGACGAAAAAGCGCGTTTTCCTTCCAAAGTATATGTGTGCCATGACAGGCATTTCCAGATAGTTCATTGTTCGCGAATACTGGTACTGGCCGCCAGAGTTCTCGTCCCATCCTCGTTGCGAGAAATTCAGTTCGGCTTGTATGCCGAGATGCTTTTCGGCCACATAGCGAGCCATTATTCCGGCATTGTACAATATAGATGTGTGTTGCTCTATTTCTGGCAAAAAACTCACCTTGGCGAGGTTGACACCGCCTCCCGCACCTATCACAAATTCAGGTTTGAAGTCCATTTGTGCATGGAGGGTTGTGGCAAACAACAGCAGCAGTATTATCTTGGCGAAATGCTTCATTGGTTCTTGTAGTTGATAAGGAAGATGCTCTTGTTTACATAGCCTCCTTGGTTGGAGATGCGTTTGAAGCAAAAGTCGTTTTGCAGCATTCGGGTGTGCTGTTCGGCTTTTTTCGGCATCGCTTTCTCCGTTAGTGCCAGTTCGACAAAGTAATAGGTGATGTCGTATCCGAGCATATTGTAGTGCGGGATGGACTTAGATATGTCGTTGTCGAAAGCGTTGGTGTATTTGTACAGAAAGCTTTTCACGTCCTGATTGTCGTAATCTACCTGAAATTGAGAATAGAAATACGTGTTATGTGTCAGGATGTCTTCCAGCGTCTTGTTCATTTGCAGCCATTCGGAGAATCCGAAAATGCTGTAGGTGGTCTCGATAGTGTTGAGCACAGGCATGAGCGAGAGCAGGTCGCCGTGATTCTTGTTGAAAATGCACAGCAAGTTTTCTTTGTCGCTTCTCATGAGGCTTTCTATTTGCGACACATTGCCAGCCTGGTAGTTGATGCTGTGGTAGGCTGTGCCGGTCGAGTCGAGATGAGCGGCAAGCTGTTGTGCGAATTTCTCCATTTGCGCGCTTTTGTTTGGGAAACGCAGCAGGATGATGTTTTTGTCACGGAAATCGCGGTCGAAGCGTTGTATGATTTCCTCCTCAAGCAGATTGCCTCCTATGTTGCATTGGAAAATCAGCGGATTGACAAGTGTCTCGTCGGGGTGGAGCGAGAACGGCACGATGAGCCGTATATTGTTTGCTTTGGCAAACGCAGATACGGCTTTGACATGTGTGGTGTATGCCGGTCCGATGATGAAATCCACTTCTCTCAGTTCGGGGCGTGCCAGCACTTTCTGTATCTTGTCGTCGCTTCGGTCGGTGTCGTAAACATACAGATTCATCGATACGCCTTGTTTTTTCAACGAGTCGATGGCAATGAGCGCACCTTGATAGAATTCGTAGAACTTGCCGGCGGCGGCGTCAAGCCCTTCCTTGTCGAGCATGAAAGGGAGCAGGAACGCGATTTTCAGCGGACGGCCGAATTCGTCGGCATATTTCTTCAGTTTTGTTGCAGGGCGTACATTGGCTATTATCTGGCTTTGTTGTACAAAAGGCAGCACGCGCAGTATTTCGCCTTCGCTGATATTGTTTTCCTTTACGAAAGGGTTGAGTTCGAGCAGTTCGTCCGCCGAAATGTTGTAGCTTTGCGCAATGGAGTAGATGGTCTCGCCGGCTTGAACGGTATGAAATCCGTCTTTGCTGTCGAACTGTATGGTGCGCTGTTCTTTCTTGTAAGGCGTGTTTTGCTGCTCTTTCTCTTGCTGTTTTTCGCTTTTGTCAGCCTTCTTTTCGTCTTTGCTGCTCTGTTCGGCGGTGTTGTTGTCGTAAACGGGTATCTTGATGATGTAACCTTCTTGCAGCGAAGTTCGGGTTTCGGGGTTGTATTTGTAGATAGAGTCTATCGCTACATTATATAGTTTCGAGATGGAATAGATGGTTTGTTTTTTCAGTGCCACATGCTCGATGAACTCCTGCTTCTGACTTTCTTTTTTATCTTCGGGGATGGGAATCAGTATTTTTTGCCCCAGTTTCAGTCCGTCTTTCGCTTCGGGGTTGTATTTCAGCACATCCTCCTGGCGGATGCCGAATTTTCGGTAGAGAGCGAAAAATCCTTCCTGTTTTTCCATCGTGTATTCATAGAACTTCTGTCCGTTGATGGTTTTCTGCGGATAGTTTTGCGCCGTGACACTCAGTGTTGTGGCGAGTGCAAGCGCCAGCAGTATGTTTTGAAATATCTTCATGTCCACAAAGTTTAGTCGTTGTTTTGTGCCCGAATGAAAACAAGGGGATTATTTCTGTGTTCTGGTGAGGCGCACTACGATTTCCCCTTTTTTGTTTTTGAGTTCCAGTGTGTCGTTGTTTTTGCCTATTTTATAAGCTGCGGTTTCCGATACGGCAGTCGTGTATTTGTAGTTGTCGTCCTTGTGGCAGGCCATTCTGGTGGCTCCCATGGCGCCAAACGAGATTTTTTTCTTGCTTGCGTTGCTGATGAGCGCAAAAAAAGTGTTGCATCCCGAATTGCCGTATATGCGGTGCTCTTTGGTGTTAAATCCAAGCATCAGGTCGCTGTCGTTGTTTTTCTGTCCGTAAATTTCAGTTACCTGCCATTCGCCGTTGAGAAGGCTGATGCTTTGTTTGGCAAAGCAAGTTGAACCAGCGGTGAGGGCGCATAAAAATAATGCGAAAACAATCTTTTTCATGGTATAGATAGTTAAATAATTTTCCAAAGATAGCAAAAAAAAGCGAATGTGCATATTATTTGTGTGCCAAGGATGAAAAAAACGAATAGAAAACGGCTTCTTAAACGAAAAAAATATCGGAATGTTCTCAATTGTTCATATATTTGTAGCATGAATGCAAACCATCCAGAATTTTCGGTCATAATTCCCGTGTATAACCGCCCCGACGAGGTGGACGAATTGTTGTGCAGCCTTGCGGAGCAGTCGGCAGGCGACTTCGAGGTGGTGGTCGTGGACGACGGTTCGCAGATTTCGTGCGAGCAAGTGGTGGAGAAATATGTGGGCCGCTTGGCGGTGCGCTATTTCTACAAACAGAATTCCGGACCAGGGCAGACCCGCAACTATGCCGCGCAAGAATGTGCGGGCGAGTATCTGCTGATTCTCGACTCCGACTGTGTGCTGCCTCCCGATTATATTGCCGAGGTGAAGAAAGAACTGCTTCGGCAGCCTTGCGACGCTTTTGGCGGACCGGACAGAATGCATCCTTCGTTCACCGATGTGCAGAAGGCCATCAGTTATTCGATGACCTCGTTTTTTACTACCGGCGGCATACGTGGCGGCAAGCGCAAGCTTGATAAGTTCTATCCGCGCAGTTTCAACATGGGCGTCAGACGCGAGGTGTACGAGGCGTTGGGCGGTTTCTCTCGCATGCGCTTTGGCGAAGACATCGATTTCAGTATCCGGATTTTCAAAGAGGGATACGCTTGCCGTCTTTTCCCCGAGGCGTGGGTATGGCATAAGCGCCGTACCGATTTCCGCAAGTTTTTCCGCCAGGTGTTCAATTCGGGCGTGGCACGCATCAATTTGTATAAGAAATATCCCTCGTCGCTCAAACTGGTGCATCTGTTGCCGGCTTGTTTCGTGCTGGGTGTGCTTTGTCTGCTGCTTCTTTCGTTCTTCAGTGCGTATGCCTTGCTGCCGCTGTTGCTGTATGTGCTGCTCATCTTTGTCGATGCGTCGCTTCTGAATGGCAGTCTGCGAATAGGAGCGCTTTCGGTGGTGGCGTCGTTCACGCAGCTTGCGGGTTACGGATGCGGTTTCCTTGTTGCCTTCTGGCGGCGCGTGATTTGCGGAAAAGGCGAATACGAGGCGTTCAAGAAGAATTTTTATAAGTGACAATTTTTTACAAAAATATATCAATGAAAATGAAAAAAATGTTTTTGCTTGCATTCGTGCTGCTGAGCGTGAGTGCGTCGGCTCAAGAAAAGAGAGGGTATTACGATGCGCCCTATCATCGCTACGAAGCCGAGAAGGCGACGCGCACCGGCGGTGCGGCCCTCAAAGGCCCGAATATGGACCAGTCGAAAATAGAGGCGCAGGCTTCTGATATGCAGTATGTGGAACTCACTTCAACCGGCGCGGCGATAGAGTGGACAATAGAACACGACAACTGCGACGGTGTGACACTGCGCTTCACCATGCCCGACAAGGCTGACGGATGGAAACAAAACGACCCGTACGCCACCACTCCGCAATACAAGCGCGATAATGTGTTTACGGGTTCACTCGACATATATGTGAACGGCGCTAAACGCTCCATTTATCAGTATGGCAAGACATCTGAAAAAATTCCGCTGTCGTCGTATTGGATGTGGCAGTATTTCTCGGGCGACCAGCCTGCCGACGAGCCTACGGGCAGTTACGATTTCGCCCGTTTCGCGTTCGACGAGGTGCACTTCATCCTCGAGGGCGAGCCTTTGAAGAAAGGCGATGTGGTGCGTTTGGAGAATGCCGATGGAAAGTATCCTTATGGCGTGGATTTTATCGAGATAGAGAAGGTGCCCGAGCCGATAGCGCAACCAGCCAATTCGTTAAGCGTGGCCAGCTATGGCAAGGGGCGCAATGCCATTGACGCATGTTTCGACGCCTGCAAGAAACAAGGCAAGGATATGTATTTCCCTGCCGGTACATACGAGTATTATGTGAACGAACAGTATAATATTTGGATGCTCAGCGGCGCAAGCAACATCAAGATAACAGGTGCCGGCATGTGGTACACCAACCTGCATTTCCCGGCTAGCAAACCTTCGGGCGGCGGCATTGGCGGAAACCGCACGGGCTCCAATGTGGAGTTCTGCCACATGTATCTGAGTTCGATGCTCCGCTCGCGTTTCTATCAGCAGGCTATTTACAAGGGCTTGATGGAGTGCTGGGGCAACAACGCCTATATTCACGATTTGTGGATAGAGCATTTTGAGTGCGGCATGTGGATTGGAGACTACCAAAATCCCATTAAAACAACCAAAAATGCGCGAATAGCCTATTGCCGTATTCGTAACAATTTGGCTGACGGCATCAACTTGTGTCAAGGTACTTCAAACACTACTATAGAGCATTGTTCATTCAGAGGAAATGGCGACGATGCCATAGCCATGTGGAACAACAGTGCATTCTCGGCGCCCGACGAAACAAACAATATCATTCAATACAATACGGTGGAAAACAACTGGCGTGCGGCTGGTATCGCCATTTTTGGCGGCGACGGGCATAAAATATTGAACAACTATGTGAAAGATTGCTACAAAGGGGCGGGAATACGCTTGAACACTGATTTCGACGGGTATAAATTTACAAACACCAGAAGCATTCAGTTCAAAAACAATACGGTGACCAACTGCGGCACTTCGTGGGACTGCTACGGAAGCAAAGCAAAAGGACAACCTGCAGAGCGTGGCGCAGTTGATTTTCAGGGAGAAATAAAAAACATTACTTTCGAAAATACTGAGATTTGCCAGTCGCATCGTTGTGCTATACAAATGGTAGATGGCGACAAAACGAATATAAAATTCATCAATACCAAAGTCAATACTGTTGGCTTGGACGGAGGAGATGCCAGCAGATTTACATATCCAGTAGATTTAGGGGCTGGTCGTGTGATATATCTGAACGGCTCGATGAAACCTACATTCGACGGATTGACGGTGCGCAATGTGACGGCAAGCAATTTGGTGAATTTTGAAGAGTCGAAGATAAAAAACATCGTTTGGGTGGGTACCCCCGTTTACGAAACCTATACGGGCGACGACTGCATTTGCCAGCAGGACGATGATACAGCCATACGGGAAGTGAAATACTTTGGCAAGGATTATATCATTTCTGCTGCTGACGGCGAGGTGGAAATATCAGGCCTCGAAGGCGGCGAGCAGTTGGCGGTTTACACGGTGCTTGGCGCACAGGTGACAGCCCGCAAGGCTGTTTTCGAGACAGAGACATTCAGCAATATCCCTGCAGGCGTCTATGTGGTGAAAGTGGGCAATGCGGCAGTGAAGACAATTGTGGAATAGTGCAGGCTAAAGCCTTTTGATAAAAACAGACGGTCGGAAATCTTTGATTCCCGACCGTCCTCTTTTTAATAATTAGATATGATTAAAAGAAACTTGTGATGTGTCGCTATGCTGATATGGCGGTTTTGCGCTTTAGCTTTTCGTGCAGGCGCAGATATCGGTTGCATTGCTGCACGCGGTCGTAGCCCAGCAGCGTGCCGAGTATGAAATCCTCCTCGGGCGTGAACAGGTTGAGGGGTTTGTCGCCAAAACTCTCTATCACCTTCACGCAATCCTTGTCGCCGAAAAATATGTTTATTTTGTGGACCGACACTTCGCGAATCAGATAATGCGCGCCGGTGCTTTGCAGCTTTCGTTCGGCTTCTTCACGGTTTTCGGCAGGCAAGGTGTGCAGAATCAGTTTCCGCAATCCTTTTTCGTATTCGTATATGTGATGTGCAAGAACCCTCATGTACTTATTTTTTTTCTGACGACAAAGTTAGCGGTTCTTTAGGTATGCCGCAATCGCTAAAATAGATGATTTTCAAATGCGCTTCCTCATAATTTTTAGGCAGCGGAAATAAAGAGGAATAAGAAATGTGTTTTTTTTGCTATCTTTGCAATAAAATAGGAATTTAACATATATTGTTAAGCGTTTTAGCTTAGTTTTCATTTGAAATCCGGAAAATTTTAATTGATACGACTAAGGACAATGCGAACGCCCACGGTGCGAATCGTGAGCATTTTGTCATTTTATCTAGTCGTAGGGTCATTTCCGGAACCTCAAATGAAGTAAAATACGAAAAGCCCACGATTTTTTATGGTACAAAAGTTCATCGCGGTTTCAAACGAAAAGGAAATAAGGATAATTCCTTTGAATGCGCTTTATGCAGTAAGGGTGGAGAATTATCTTTGCACGCTCTATTATGATGAGACGAAACGGTTTGCTTGTACAAAAACCATTAAAGAGATGCAATTGCTGTTGCCAGATTATTTTTGTAAAGTGAATAGGAATTTACTGTTGAATGTGACTGCGATAGTAAGTGTGAATCTTAAACGGCGTACAATAGAGATGAAATCCGGTGATTCTTTTGATTACTCGCGTCGCAGCTTGTCGTCAATAAAAGAAAAAATAGCAAAATTTTCATTTTGCTATGACCACTGAGTGTACTTTTTCTGCCGTTAGTATGTAGTTTTCATCCATTCGCAAACTCTCAAAACCATTCCATTCTATACTTGTTTCATCTATCTACCTTTGCACGAATTTTTAAAGCAAAGAGAAAGAAAAGTGAAAAAGCAAGACATTCTGGCACTGTTGCTGTGCCTATCTCCGCTGTATGGGCATGCCCAGCGGGCGGTGTTCCTTTCCGAGGTCTCCTCGCCGTTCGGCGGCATGACCGGCAAAATAGTAGAACTTTACAATGCGAGCGACGAGCCGGCCGACATCGGCAAGTGCGTCATTCATGTTTCGTCGG
>SUXD01000013.1 GCA_015061145.1 Bacteroidales bacterium
TCAAAAGTCTCGACTTGATAGTAATAGACGAGATTTCGATGGTGCGTGCCGATTTGTTGGACGCCATGGATGCTGTTTTGCGTCGTTTCCGTAATCGCAACAAACCTTTCGGGGGAGTGCAATTGCTGATGATCGGCGATTTGCAGCAGTTGTCACCAGTGGTGGCAGACGGCGAGTGGAATCTGTTAGGACGTTACTATGCCACACCTTTCTTTTTCGGTAGTTTGGCCTTGCAAAAGACAAATTACATAACCATCGAACTGAAGACTGTGTTCCGACAGAGCGATACAAAATTTCTTGATTTGCTTAATAAAGTGAGGGAAAACAGAGCAGATGCCTCAACATTGGAAATGCTGAATAAAAGATACATTCCCGGCTTTATTCCTCCAAAAGGTGAAGGGTATATTCGGTTAGTGACGCACAACAGGCAGGCAAATGAAATAAATCAAGCAGAGTTGGATGCGCTGAAGGGAAATACATATACATACGAATGTGATGTGGTGGGCAATTTCCCGGAGTCGTCATTTCCAGTAGAGCGTACGCTCAAGTTGAAAGTTGGCGCGCAAGTCATGTTTGTAAAAAACGACCAGAATCATCGCTATTTCAACGGCATGATAGGCGTCATAACGCAGATTGACTCAGAAGGATTTGTTGTGAAACCCGACAATCAGACACTTTTGGCTGAAGATGCTGTGCCTGACGAAGATATAGAAGTGGGACGCGAGACATGGGAGAATAATCGCTATACGATAAATGAGGAAACAAAAATGATAGAAACGCAGGTTGAAGGCACATTCTCTCAATTTCCGGTGAAATTGGCATGGGCTATCACAATTCATAAAAGCCAGGGACTGACATTCGAAAAAGCGGTGATTGATGCACACTCGGCTTTTGCTCATGGGCAGACTTATGTGGCGTTGAGCCGTTGCAAGACATTAGAGGGTATGGTGTTGAGTTCACCCATTCCGCAAGAAGCTATTATAAACGATACTGCGGTGAAGCAATATACTGAGCGGCAAACCAGTCGACATATATCCGGCATGGACATCGAAACTATGCAAAAAGAATATAAGATGAACCTGTTGGACGATTTGTTTGACTTTTCTAAAATGGAATATGCGCTGAACTATTTCTTACGGGTGCTGACAGAGCATTTTTATAAGAAATATTCATCAGAAACAGATGAGCTGGTACTACTGCGCAATGTGTTTGAAGAAAAGGTGAAGAAAGTGTCGTTTATGTTTGGCAACCAATATCGAAAAATGATAGAAAGCGCAGAAGAAGAACAGTTGCAAGAACGGTTGCACAAAGCGGGCGCTTATTTTTCGGAACAGTTGCTTCCGTTGGCTGTTTATCTGTCAAAATACGTGTTCGAAACTGACAATAAAGCGTTGAAGAAACAGTTCTCGCATGCGCTTGACGAATTGAGAGAGGCGTTGCGCATGAAAATGCAGTTGCTCAAATATCTTTCGGAAAACACCTTTGATGTGTCCGATTATGTTTCTGTCAGAGGCAAGATGGCGGTAGGCGAGTCGATTGAGGTTGTGAAGAAAGCAAAGAAAACTAAGAAAACAAAAGCCGAAAAATCGCCGAAAATAAGCACAGTAGAGCAGACCTATCTCTTGTGGAAAGACGGAAAAACAATAGATGAAATAGCGCGTTTGAGAGACTTGAAACAAAACACCATTTACACGCACTTGGTTCAGTTGGTTGTTTCAGGAAAGATTTCCATTCACAAAGTGATGTCGCGCGAAAGGATAGAGCAGATCTCTGAATTTCTTCGACAGCGAAACTTCGCAGAGAGCATTCCGTATGCCGAGTTGAAAAGTGAATTGGGCGAAGATTTCACATATGGCGAACTTCGTATGGTGCGCGGAATATTGTTAAATGAAGAAGAATAAAGTTTTTTGTCGTTTTTTCTTGCATTTTGCTTTGATTTGTAAAGAAAAAGCATTAACTTTATGAAAATAAAAAAACAAGAGCGTTATGTTGACTGAAAAAGACAAAGCACTTCTGAAATCCAAAGGAATTACAGAAGAACAACTGCAGGCGCAGCTGAATCGTTTCAAAACAGGTTTCCCTTTTTTGAATGTAATAAAATCGGCAACTGTTGGCGACGGCATACTCAAGGTGTCGCCTGAACAAATTCGTGAGCTGAAAGAAGATTGGAATGCGTATCGTTCGGGAGATGTGAGTGTGGTGAAGTTTGTTCCCGCTTCAGGAGCGGCCAGCCGTATGTTTAAAAAATTGTTTGAATTCTTGAACTCAGCAGACGAAGAGCCGACAGATGCAGACACGAAACTGTTTTTCAGTGAAATACAGAATTTTGCGTTCTATTCAGAATTGGATGCCGCATGTTTGAAAAATGAAAATAAACCAGTGACGGATCTTGTAGCGTCCAAACAATATAAAACGGTGTTAAAAAATCTGCTCAACGAGCAAGGAATGAATTATGGATTTTTGCCTAAGGCGTTATTGCTTTTTCATAAAAACCCCGACGGCATTCGCACCGCAATGGAAGAACATTTTGTTGAAGGCGCGCTTTATGCTAAAAACAACGACGGTACCGTAAATCTGCATTTCACCGTTTCTCCTGAGCATCGTAAGCATTTCGAGGCGTTGGTTGATGCCAAGAAAGCGTATTATGACAAAAAATGGGGCGTGAAATTAAATATATCTTTCTCTGAACAGAAATCATCTACCGATACAATAGCCGCAACCGAGAATAATGAACCGTTCTATGAAAACGGAACTCTGTTTTTCCGTCCAGGCGGACATGGAGCATTGATAGAAAATCTTAACGAAATCAATGCCGACATTGTGTTTATAAAGAATATCGACAATGTAGTTCCCGACAGACTGAAAGAGGTTGTGGTTGATTACAAAGCTGTTTTGGCGGGTACATTGGTCAATTATCAGCAAAAGATATTTGAATATCTTCAGAAAATTGACGATTGTGATTTTGACGATGCCGAATTGGCCGAAATGGTTTCTTTTGTTGAGCATGACTTGAATGTGAAGAATGAAGCTGTCCGTAACTACGAAACGCCGGAACTGCTGGATTACCTTTATTCAAAACTGAATCGCCCGATTCGTGTGTGCGGTATTGTGAAGAACGAAGGCGATGCTGGTGGCGGTCCGTTCTTTGCTGAGAATGAAGATGGTACGGTGTCGTTGCAGATTCTCGAAAGTTCGCAGATTGACATGTCGAATCCTGCGGCAAAAAAAATGCTGGAATCGTCAACGCATTTCAATCCGGTAGATTTGGTATGCTCGGTGAAAGATTATAAAGGAGAGAAATTTAATCTTACTGATTTTGTGGACGAAAACACAGGATTCATTTCTTCTAAATCGAAAAATGGCAAGACACTTAAAGCGTTGGAACTTCCTGGTTTGTGGAACGGCTCGATGAGCGATTGGAACACAATTTTTGTAGAAGTGCCTTTTGCCACATTCAATCCCGTCAAATCAGTGACGGATTTGCTGAAAAAAGAACATCAATAAAACATCCCCCAAGGACAAAAAAAAGAGCGGTTCCGCTCTTTTTTTTGTTTATACCTTTTTAACTATCTTTTCGTGCTGTGACCGGAATGCGTTCGGACTGATGCCTGTGTTCTTTTTGAAGAATTTTCCAAAGAATGATGCGTTTGGGAAACTTAGGTCGAATGCGATTTGCTGCACTGTCTTGTTAGTGGAGAGCAGTTGTTGCTTGGCTTCCATTACAACGATGTTGCCGATGAATTTGTTGCAAGTCTGTCCTGTCGTTTTCTTCAGTGACGAACTGAGGTGTTTGGGGCTGATGCACATTTTCTCAGCATAAAAACGGATGTCGCGGTGTATGGTGAAGTGCTGCATTAGCAGATTGAAAAAATCCTTTGTTATTTGTACCGAACGGGTGTATCTGACATCGTTAGGTGAGATATTGTTTTTTATGGACAAATCTTTGTAAATGTTTCTCACTTCGACGAGCAGTGTCACCATCATCGTACGATTAAAGGCTTCTTTGGCAATGTTGTCATCCTCAATTTCTTGTTTTCTTCGTATGATTTCGCAGAACGACATTAACCATTCAAATTTCTTTTCGGTAAGTTCCACTACGGGATTTTCCAGCATCACAAAAATATATGGTGAAATGTATTTGAAAACACCAATATTATCTGATGTGAGATGATTGTATGTGATATAAATGGCTTTGAAATCGTTGCTGATATCTTCTTTCGAAACAGAAAAAGGAAGATATGTGTACAGCAGAGTCTTGGGCTTTATTTCATATTGATTTTGTTTAAGCGTAAGATGACAACTTCCTTTCTCGCATAACATTATGCAGCATGTGTTTGAAGTGGTCATGAGCGTGGTAAAGTTGCTTTTCTGAAGATAGGATATTTTAAGGTTTATGGCCTTTTCTTCAAGTATATAGTCGATGTTGTTGTTTTCCATTTGAAAAAAGAATTTTTCAAAAATAATAAAAAAAAAGGATTTTGTGTCTCAAATAATCCCGAAATAAAATCAATGCAGATTCTAACACAAATTATGTTTTTGTTTCTTGAGGCAAATGTTTATCTTTGCACAAAAGATGCGAAATGGGGCGTGTTTTAGCAATTGATTATGGTCAGAAGCGTTGCGGTATAGCGGTTTCGGATACATTGCAACTGATAGCGAACGGATTGGATACAATCCCAACGGCCAATTTGATGTCGTTCCTGGAAAATTATTTCCAACGCGAACCGGTCGATGTGGTGGTGTTTGGTCTGCCTCGTCAGATGAACAACCAGGAATCGCAGTCCATGCAATACATCGCCCCATTTGTCAAACGATTCAAGGAGAAGTTCCCTGATAAGAAAGTGGAATTTGAAGATGAAAGATTCACTTCAAAAATGGCATTTCAAACAATGATTGACTGCGGCTTGAAAAAAAAAGAACGGCAGAACAAGGCGCTGATTGATCAGGTGAGCGCAACCATTATTCTGCAGTCGTATCTAGAAAACAAGAATTATAAAATTTGAAAAAAAAATGATATTACCTATTACACTTTATGGCAATTCTGTTCTGCGTAAGGAAACGCGCGAGATAGATAAGGATTATCCGAATTTGCCCTCATTGCTCGAAAATATGTATGAGACGATGCACAATGCTGACGGCGTAGGGCTTGCAGCTCCGCAGGTGGGACTTGACATTCGCCTTTTTGTGATTGATTTGTCATGCTTGGCTGAAGATCGTCCGGAATTCAAAGATTATCGTCGTACGGTGATAAATCCTCAGATAACTGAGCGTTGGGGCGATGATGTGTCGATGGAGGAAGGGTGTCTCAGTTTGCCTGGAATCTATGAGAAAGTGACGCGGAAATCAAAAATTCGCATTCATTATTATGATGAGAATTGGGTTGAGCATGATGAGGAATATTCGGGCTATCCCGCTCGTGTGATGCAGCACGAGTACGACCATCTGGAACAGCATGTGTTCATCGACCACCTTTCTCCACTGCGCAAACAGCTCATCAAAGGAAAGTTGAATAGCATTGTTTCGGGTAAAGTGAGATGCAGATATCGCACCAAATAATCAGTCCGCTATAATTCTTTCAGAATTTGCAGTACTTGTGGAATAATTGCGGTTTTGTCGTCGTTTATGATGACAAAATCGCATTTTTTATGCATTTCTGCTTCATTGGTCTGGTTGTCAAGCCTATGCTGTGCGTCGGCTGCAGAGCATTTGTCGCGATGGGAGGCACGGCTGATTTTTGTTGTTTGTGGACTGCTGACCAGAATAATCTTATCAAGATTTTTAGACATGTCTGTTTGCAGCAGGATGGCACTTTCAACAAAAACAAAATCAGCATGCTGTCTTTTTGTCCATTCCACAAAATCTTTGTTGACGGCAGGATGTATGATGCTGTTTAGTGTTTTTAATTTTTCTTTGTCGCTGAATACGGTTTCAGCCAGCCTTTTACGGTTTATCGTGCCATTCTCAAAGAAACAATCCTCGAAATTCTCACGTATTTTTTGCGTTATTTCCGGGGTTTCAGTAATGCGCTTTCCCTCTGTGTCGGCAATATAGACAGGATAGCCTAACACATTCAGTAAACGGCAAACTGTAGATTTTCCGCTGCCAATATTTCCGGTGACTCCTATCAGTTTCATCTTTCAAGCAAAAAATCAACCTCTGCAGGTTGGCATCGTATATTGAATATAAAAGGGTTTTTGCATTCGGTCTTCAGGCGGAGTTTTCCTGTTTTGTTACCCTTGATGTCGTTGTAGTCGGCATAAACCTTAATGTTTTCTGTTGTGCCGTATTTGCTGGCGTTCACAAAGTAACTGACACTGACATTGGCCGGAAATGTGCGTAAGGTCATGTTTTCAGGTATGTTTATTCCTGCCACGGGTACATTTACGCTTTGCTCAGTAAAACGCTCGACGGGAATGGTAATATTTACTGTAGATTGCGCGTAGGAGATGTTGCCGTTTGCGTCAAGTTTGATTTTCTCGTTTACCGAATCTTTGAGGTTCTTGTATTCTTTGTTGATGGTGTAGATGCATTGCAGCGTGTCCAGAATTTTCTGATCACCGAATACTTCCACTTCTTTGGGCGTGATAATAATAGGGTCACTTTGGTTGTATTGCTGTGCGAATGATATGCTGCCGCCAAATCTGACAGGAATTTTTTTCCCGACTTTCTTTACGGTTTTTATAGAAATTTCGCCAGGTGTTATCGATGTTATTTGTGTAGATTGCATCACAATGTCCTTCAGTGCGTTTTGCAATATATCCGAAGTGGCAGTGTATGCGAATTTGTTTCTTGAGAAATTATCAAAGTCGAGCATGATGCTCAGTTCTTTCCGTTTGTATAAAAAGATGTAAAATCCTTGTTCTTTCAGTGTGGCAGAGAGGGTATGTGGCAGATCGCCTATGTTGATGTTTTTTATTGGTACATTGGTGTAGTTTATTTTTACATCAACCTCCACTTCATACTTTTTTCGCATGCTTTGCATACACCAAAAACAAAATGAGAGAAACAGAAAGAATACAAAAATGAGTGCGTTCTTGCTTAGAATGAATGTTTTGGTTGAGAGTAGTATTTTGAAAAACTTGACTTTATACACGGCATTTTTTGTTTTGTGACTTTCAAAAGTACTTATTTTTATAGATATGTAAAAGTAAAAGGCATCGCTTTTTTCATAAAAAAGCGATGCCTTATGTTTTTTAAGCAAAATAAGATTTATTTTGCGTTGTTTTCCAAATCTTCAGGGCATGCGTAAACAGAATTCTTATCAATTTTGATGCGCACATTTTCAGCAATTTCCAGAATGAAGGCGTTTTCCTTCACTTCTTTCACTTTTGCATATATGCCGCCGCTGGTGATTACTTTGTCACCGGCTTTGATAGCTTCTCTCGCTTTTTGGATTTCTTTTTGTTTCTTCTGCTGCGGGCGAATCATAAACAGCCAGAATACGAGGAAAATCAAAGCGAACATGATGATTCCGGAATATTGCTGTATTCCGCCTTGTGCTTGCGCTTGCAGTAAAATTGTCAGATTGTTCATAAAATATTAAATTTAAATTGTGTTAAACTAATGTCACTTTTGTTATTTTATTCTCTTTTTTCAGTATGCTGATTATCTTGTCAAGTATGCCGTTTACGAATGCGCCGCTTTTTTCGGTGCTGTACGTCTTGGCAATCTCTATGTATTCGTTCATGCTTACATTGACGGGAATACGCGGGAAATTCATAATTTCGGTGAGTGCCACTTGCATGATGACAATGTCCATGAAAGCAATGCGGTCCAAATCCCAGTTCTTGGTGTTCTCGTTTATCAGTTCGCGAAGTTCACGTTCCTTAAAGATAGACTTGTGCAGCAAGGTCTTGGCAAATTCCACGTCTTCCTTATCTTTGAACATGGGCAGCAACTCTTGGTTTTCTCCTTTCGGTTCTTCAAATTGCTTGATAGTTTTGATTACAAAACTGATAACTGTCTCTGCATCGTCGTTCCAATAGAGGTTTTTGTCTTCCAACGATTCGCCGAGATTCTCGGAAAAAGGTATTATTCTCTTGAAAATTTTACGCCATACATCTTTATCCTCTTGATAAGATGTTGTCTCGCTTTTCATGTATTCTTTGAAAAAATCCGCTTGCTCAATTTCGGTAAACAGATTTTTCACAACGTCGCGTTCGTTTTCCCATGAGAGGTTCTCGTCGCTGATGATTTGAAGCAATGTTTTGTTTTGGCTCAATTGCAGCGCAAATGAGTTGTTGGCGAAGCGTGTATTTGGGTTGAGTTCTTCTTTGGTAGGGCGGTATTTGTTTTTGCCTATCTCTATTTTATTTTGCGCATAACTTGTTATTTCGGTTATCAGCGAAAGCAGGTGTATATATAGGTTGTAAGTTTGCTTGATGCTGCGAAACAGTTCGTCTTCGGTTTCGGTACTGGTCTCTTTTCTGTTCAGGTAGTAAGAGTATACTGTTTGCACAATTTTGATACGGAGTAGTGTTCTGTTTATCATCGTCATGAAAAATTATCATACAAATGTAATCAAATATTTTGTAAATATGGAATTTTGGGTGAATTTAAATGCGAATCGGTCTATTTTAAGGCCAAATGTAGCATTTTCAATCCCCATTCCGGGGTATTGGCGATGATTTTTTCTAATAAGCGGAGCTTAATGTTGTTTCTGTAAAGTGTGTTTTGGGTGTACAAAGGCATTGCGCATAAAATTTTGCTTTTGATGCTTTCGATGATTTCTTTTTTAGGTGCCGGATCGCTTTTTATGTACTCCAACAATGCCATCATATAGCCTTTTTTGATGAAAATGAAGTCTATCTCTTCACCGAACTTTTCGTATAGTTTTCTGTTTTTTGTTTCTTCGGTCAAGCGTTTGAAAACGGATATTTTTGACAGATAGCGTTCAGTGTCGGTGCGCTGGCTCACAGAAAGAGGGGAGATGATGTAGTGATACATCGTTTCTCTTACCGATGATACTTTACTGGCGGTGAGGATGCAGAGCGTCAGAAAAAAAGTGTCTTCTGCGGTTCTCTCCGGCGGAAACAGAATGTTGTTTTGTTGCAGCATCTCGCGCTTGTAGATGAATGTTGTGAAATATGACACGAAATGCGTAAGAAAATGTCTGCGGTCGTCGTCGGTGAAAATACCGGAAGCGAATTGCGGGTTGACCATCGGTTTGTTTGGGCAACGGTCTCCAAAATCTTTTATCCCGTTGCAGCAGCATAGGTCGGCATCGTATTTTATCGCTTCGTTGTATAGAGTTTCGTACATGCGTTGGTTGATGCGGTCGTCACTGTCGAGAAAGGCGACATATTCGCCTGTTGCAATAGATATTCCTGTGTTTCTGGCTGCGCCCGGACCTGCATTTTTCTCGGTTTGGACAAATCGGAAAACGCTTTCACACGGGGTGTTCCGAATGATGTCTTTTATGTAAGCAATGCTGCCGTCGGTGCTGTGGTCGTCCACAACAATTACTTCAATGTCTTTTTCGGTTTGCGCCAGAATAGATTCAATGCTGGTTTGCACATGTTCTTTTGCATTATAGACAGGTATGATGACAGAGACTTTAGGCATCTTTCATTGCTTGTTTTCTGCAAAGGTAGGCAGAAGAAAAAAGAAGAGCAAATTTTCAATGAATTTTGCTCTTCTTTCCAATTTTAGTGCGTGTTGTTTTTATCTTTGCGATACCATTCGCTGATGCGTGTGGCGATGTTCTTTTTCAGACATTCGCTGTAAAGCCATGGTTCGCAACTGTGTATGTCGCCCACATTGATGAAACCGAGTATGGGATGGTATTCGTTTCCTTCATATCCGTTCACTACCAAAACATGGGTAAGGGTGTCAAGCGTCACTGTAATGCTGTCGTGCAATAGGGCAGGCGTGGCATCGGTTCGCCAGTTTACCGGGTTAATGCCCATGACACAGTCTTTGGAAATGACAGTATTTACATATTTCACATCCTTTACCGTGTTGTAGCAGATGGTAACGCCTGTGTCGTAAGCGTCATGTGCGGCGCGAATATGCCGTGTGGCGGCAGTGTCAGCCGGTGTCACTTTGTAACCAAGCACGTATGCTGCCGCCAGATGTTCGTAGGTCGTGTCGTCCATGTGTTTGAGCAGTTCTACGACAGCCTTGCCTCCTTGACTGAAACCGGCAATTACAAACGGACGGCTTTTGTCGCGGTTGCTGTTAAAGTAGTCGAATGCGCGGCAAATGTCTTGCATAGGCATTTGTGTCCGGCGGGCGATGGTGTCTTCGTTCTGTGTTGCCCATGTCTCTATGGCCACATGCCGGTAGTAGGGCGAACAGAAGTTATTCCCTTCGGCCATGTAGTCAGCAATTTTCTTTATTTCAATTGCCATGCGCGACTGGTGCGTTGTGTTGTAGGCGTCGGCGTAGCGGCACAGGCGGTTGTCGTCGGTCAGCCATTCCTTTTCCCAAGTGGAAACGATGTAGAAAATATCGCCTCCGGTGCCTGCGGAATCATTGCTGACGGTGTACCACAGCTGCGAATCGGTATAGTCGGGGGTTGGTGGCAGATATTCCGCTGTTTCGCTCTTGTGGAAATATTTCCATCCGATGACTCCTGCTATACAGATTGCGGCAAAAATCAATAAATAACCTGTTCGTTTTCTCATTATCCGAAAGGTCTGTTTTTACAGTTGGCTTACTAAATCTTCAATTTTTTTCTTGGTGGCATCAGTTTTCTGCTCATCAATTTTGGCGGTGACACAACCGATGTTTTTAGCTCCCCAATAGTTGCAGATGTCGCGAAATTCGGCTGTTGCTCCGTCATATACATTGGGTGAATAAGATGAGCATAGCATTGCCATTTTCTTCACTTTTGCTGGTTTGTTCACACAATACATGCGCTGTATAGGCGCTTGCAGTTGAGCTGCGAGAGTGAAATAGTATATGGGTGCGGTCAGAATCAGTGCTTCGGCTTCAGCCATCAATGGGTACAGCTCTTGCATGTCATCTTTTTGAATGCAGGCGCCATTTCCTTTTCCATGGCAATATTCGCATGCCAGACAACCCGCTATCTTTTTGTGTCCCACATTAACGAGTGTGACTGTGTGACCTGCCGCTTCTGCGGCTTTTTTGAATTCTTCTGCCATCCAGGCTGTGTTTCCTTTTGCCCGTGGCGATGCTTGTAAAATAAGAATGTTCATGGTTGTTAAGGTTTTTGTTAGAATACAACGTTTTTTTTTATCTTGGACCAAGAAATTTATCACCGTTTAGATGGATCATGTGGTCGGGCATATCGGCAATCCACACTTCGGTTTCCCATGCAAGTTCTTTGGAAAATCGTTTATAAGTATCGAAATCAAGGAAAGCGGTGACGAATATTTTGCCTGCTTTAACTTCATTGGTCATATCTTGGATTTCCAAAATGCGTGCTGGCGAAATTGGCCCTACTGATGTTACTGCTTCCACGAAGTAGAGCCAGTTTTTGTCTTCGCGATAAAGCACGATATCTGGCATTTTGTCGTGTAGTGTGATAGTAAAGCCTAATTCGCTTAGTTTGTCAACTTTTTTTACAAGATCTTTTTGGGTGGTATCTCCCAAATATAAACATTGCGAGTGTGGAGCGAAGCGTGGTGCAAATTCCTCCACAATGGCTTTTTGTAACTCATTATGTTTGCCTGCGCTCAAAGAAAAGGTTATGCCGTCGATTTGTACAGGCATTTTTTGCATTTTCTTTTTGGACGCATATATATTGGTCAAACTCTGATGCGTCTTGCAAAAATCTTGTAGTGCTTGACTCTTGATTTTGTTTCTTGGTTTGATATCCTTGATAACCGTCAAGAACTCGTTGGTAAGACGATAGCGATAGTTGGGGCTGTTTGTTGCCATACCATTATCCTCGATGATGGCAGCCGTGCGGAAATGGTGCATGGCTTGTTTGCGGAAGGTTTCACGAGAGTTCTCTGCGTAAGTCGTGCCGTAATTGGTATTTGAGAACGCTATAACATCGTGAATACGAATCCATTCTGCTTGAGCTTTCTTCCATGGCGTTTTTGGCTTGAGATTAGCCATGCTTAAAATGGTCAATGCACAAAGGTCGGTTTGCTGCGCTTTGGGCATGCCGATTGCAGCCAATATTGATTTTATAACAGAAACTTTTATATCCATTTTTCTACTATTTGATCACAATAAGCGGTTGTAAGCGGTTTACCTGAAAGTTCCGCACCTATTTTGCTGATGGTACTAGCTGGTGGAATCGGCATGGCATTCACTTCTGTGGAATTGACCTGTGTGGAACCGTTCAGAATACGATAGTACTGGTCGTACAAAGTGGAGTTTAGTAACGCATAAACACCATACAACATATCTAAAGATTTGCACTCAATGAAGTTAATTTTATTTTGTGTGCTGATATACTTATATTGGGGATAACGGCTGGAGAGGTATACACCACACTGCAAACGTCTTGGCTCTTCTTTGGATGTAAAACGTTTTACAAAGATATAGTTTGAGTTGGATTGCAATAAACTAGAACGGTCTGTATGGATATATTCGCCTGATTTACCTACTGGCCATACAATTTGCCCGTCCTTGCTAATGTGAGAAGAGTAGAAAAGCGGATAGGTTTCTATATTTGGTTCTTCTTCGTCTATTAGTGCTTTACGCTCACGGAAATCAACCACCAAACCTGTATGCATTGGTACTTGCAAGGTCTTGAGTGTGTCAGATAACCTGTTTATGCGCGCTAATACTTTTGCCTCTTTATTATTTGTTGGCAGAAATACATAAAGATTCTGTGCAACAACAATATTATAGGGAACTTGGAAATGAGTTAGGTCGCTAAAATCTACAGTTGAACACGAAGAAATATTTATATTTTTAGGTTTCTGTGAAGTTCTTTTGACCTTAATAATCATTGTTTCTTGCAGTACAGATTCTTCGCTAAAGACTTCATCGCGACTTACGAATAAGTGAACGGCTTGTATAGTAGAGTGTGCAAAAAGGTATTTGCGGAAACGTGCAAAATAAGCCCCTGAAGTCCATGAACGCGGAACAATATAAACTAATTCGCCGTTCTCTTTAAGATTGTTAATCGCCATCGCCCAAAAAAGAAAATACAAATTTGGTGTACCATGGCATACTTGCTGCATGTGTAATGCCTCCGGTGCATCTTTGGAAACTTTGAGATATGGGGGG
Source organism: Bacteroidales bacterium (assembly GCA_015061145.1). Lineage (GTDB taxonomy): Bacteria > Bacteroidota > Bacteroidia > Bacteroidales > Paludibacteraceae > UBA1754. The sequence continues at coordinate 13,156 of SUXD01000013.1, forward strand.
TTGCCGATGATGTAATCATATTTGTTTACTTGCTGATTAAATAGATTGACATTATTATCGTCAAATGGTTGTTTCGTAATATAATTTTCTGTCAAAACACGATATGTTAGATTCGCGTTTTGATGCATATATTCCAGATTCTCAATAAGAATCGGGATAACAAGTGTATCCGTTTCATAGCATACAAGATGGATATGCCCTTCATATCCTCGTTCTAACAGTGAGCATACTGCCGCTGCGGAGAGAATACCAGTTCCTGCACCAGTATCAAGCAAGGTTATTTCAGGTTTGAGAAAATCAAAGTGGAACATTTCAGCCATATACAGAGCAGTTCTGTCAGAAGTGAAGAATTGTCCATATTGCTTTCGATTTTCTTTTGGAACTCTAGCGATGAAATCTTTTGTTCGTTGTAATATGGCTTGTAACATAGATGAACTTTTTCTGACGAAGATACATCTTTTGGAGAAATTTTAGAAGTGATAAACAAAAAATATTACACTTTTATGATGAATTGTTTATCGTCGATGCCTGTATCTGTCTCTTTTGAAAAATTTCAGACTTGATGATGTGTTGGGCGAAAAGGCATAGTACATGCGTAATCCGAAGTCGAGATACGCTCTTTTGCTTATAAGCGAATCGGCCCAGCCTACGGTGACATCAGGAATGGGATCGCTCGGGTTGCTGATGGGAGATACGTTTATCAAACGGCTGTATGCTGGTGTTTTCTCGTTTCTTGAACCGATATTAGCATAAGCCTGAATGCCGACGCTGTTTGGACTGCGATATCCTAACTTCCACTCCCATCCCATTTCTATTGCTAGTGTAATGACGTTCCATTTTTGAGTTTTGTCTGTAATATCGTAAGGTGTTTCTAACTTTCCGGTAATGATTTCGTTCACTACATGCACATCATATTGCTTATAGTAAGCATCGATAGAGGCATCGTTAATGCGTAGCGTACGCTTGACGGAAAAGGGGAGTATGAGCCGTGGTCCGATTTGTGCCACAAATCCATTATGCCGCAAAGCCAAAAGCAACGAAAAATCTGCGTTGGCGAATTGTTCACTTTGCTTAAAATCAGTTGTTGCAGCGTAGTCTATTTTGTTGCTTGAATAATCTGTGTTCGAAAACTTGTCGGTATTGTTGCCACGCACGCCGCACGAACCATAGCCAATGCCTGCGCCAAACATGATGCCTACACTTGTATGTTTGTTTATTTTGCTATAATAAGCATAACGGAAATCCACCATTTCATGTGCGCCGATGCTTCCTTTAATCGAACCGTCAACTTCGTTGTTCAAAGTGGGGAGCCATGTCTGTCCGCCCAAACGCACGCCAGCCGAAAATACGGAGTTTTGCGCCGACAAGTTTGCCGACGACAAAAGCAATAGGATGATGAGGTGGCGTATTTTCATTTCACAACCATATAGCGTAAGACATATTTTTCTGTTCCGTTGATAACCGTCACTTGATAACTGCCTGCGGCAGGGGCGGCATACAGTGTCATTCGTTCGGTTCCGTCAACCTTCAATTGCTGTATCGTTCGTCCTGCCATGTCCGAAACGGTTACCTTTGTTTCGTTTGCTGGATTGAGATGCAGCAAACGCTGCTCTTCGCCAGCGTGCACAAAGGTTGGTTCCAATATAGGAACGCGACGTTCTGTGGCTTCAGCAGATGAATAATGAATCAGTTCTGAACGCATCAGCCCGTTGCAAAGCACGCCAGATGGACTGTAGCTCATGTCCACAATGGCGTAATAGTCGCCAGTTCCGATGAGTGAGCGGTCGATTGTGAGATAATAGCCTGTACCGCATATTTCATCGTCGGCGCTGGCACCATCTTCCAGTTTGTCAGGCACACCACGCACTCTGTACCATGTCACATTCTCGGGGCTGAACAAATAACCTTTCGATTGGATGGTGCGTACATCGAGCATCAGTAGCCATTCGTATAGCGACACGACGGGAAGTGCGGCGTAATCTCCGCAGTTGGGCGCAAAGTATGCGATGTAATGCGCATTGGAGAGTACTTCGACCTGGCGGACGGCGGAAGTGTCGCCGTCCGACCAATGGTCGAAATGCCAATCCTCGATGGCAGTGGCTCGCAACTCGATCCACGTTCCGCAAGGCACCTCAATGGCCATTGTCGGCACAGTGAGGGCAAGGAATAATATGTACAGTAATTTACGCAACAAAATAGTCTGACGTTTTAACGATTAGGGCATTACAACACTAATAGTCACTTCACCTTGCGTTTCGTCACCCGTTGCAGTACCAACCGTAACATTGAATACTTTGGTCTTGAAGACGGCGGTGAATGTCGGCAGAACGCCGTTGTACACGAAGTCACGCGGCACGACAGCATAGTTCGGGTCGGTCGGATCGGTGATGTCGCTCCAGTGGTCGAACTCCAAACATTCGTCATCCGTTTGCGGATTGAGGTGCAAGGTAGTACCGTGCGCTACAGGAAAGTCAACGCCAGGGTCGATGGACGGATCGATAATGGTCTCGTCGGCAGCGAAAGTGGCGGTGAAGTTCATGGGCTCCTTGATGTCGGTGATGGTACGGGTGGCATCCAAACTGCCGTCGCTCCATTGTACAAAGTGGAAACCTTCTTTAGGCGTAGCGGTGATTGTTACGCTTCTGCCGCACTCAACATTCTGGCTGGCTGGCGTTTCGGCGAACGCTCCGACTGTGCACAGACTGGCGGCGCAAATGATTGCAAATTTTTTCATGATCGTAATATTTTAATTATTAATTCGTTATTCATAGTTATTCGACTTTTTCTATATTCACATCGCCTTTTGTCTCATCGTCGGGCGAGGCGGTGACGGTGAATTGCAGTTTCTCGAACTGCGCGGTATAGGTCACTTCTCCGTTTACCGACACCATACGCGGATTGTGTGTGTCGCCGTCGGTCCATTGCTTGAACATATAGCAATCGTCTGGAGTGGCGGTGAGGTTTATCACTTGGTCTGTATTGTATGTGCCGCTTCCTGTAGCTGTGCCGCCCGTTTCGGCGTTTACGGTAATGGTGTATTGCGCTATTCCGAACTGCGCCGTATAAGTGGCGTTGCCGTTCACTGTTACGCTACGCGGGTTGTGCGTGTCGCCGTCGCTCCATTGTATGAAGCGATAGTTGTCGTCAGGGGTGGCGGTCAGTGTGACACTTGCGCCGCAGTTGAATGAACCTCCGCCATCCACACTGCCTCCTTCTTCGGCGGTGACGGTGATGGTATAGGGTCCGCTTTCGGCTTCGAGGGTGTAGTCTTTCCAACCGTTTGCGGTTTGATACAAATTCATCGCGCCACATGGTACATGGAGGGTGATACTTGACTGCGGAGATTTCTTGGTGAAATTTTCCGGCCAAACAGGAATATTCTCCGTCCAATGTACATAGATATCCTTCAGCGCATTATCGGCCGCCAGCATCGAGGTTCCCAATGAGGACGCCGATGCCGGTATAGAAATGGATTGCAGATGGGTGCAATATGCGAATCCGTAATTCCCGATTGCAGTCACACCTTCCGGAATAGTAACTTCTGTCAAACCGTGACACCCGTTGAACGCTTCATTGCCTATAGAAGTGACCTGATTAAACTGAATGTCCGTGATACATGCACAACCGTAGAAAGCATGATTCTTAATTTCCGTAACACCATCGGGAATGGTCAAGGTGGTCACTTTTGTTTCATTCACATACAGATCTCCGCCCCCCACATAAATAAGGTAACCATTGCGGCAGAACGGAGAGGAGTCGTATGTACCAAAACTGATGTTACACCATGCCGTCAGATCAGATATATATAACGACTCCATTGCCCAACAGCCGGAGAACGCATTCTGTCCTATAGAGGTGAGGGATGGAGGAACGGTCAGAGAGGTTAGATGCGAACAACCATTGAACGCATGGCTTCCGATAGTCGTAACTCCATCGGAGATGATGACAGATGTAATGGACGTTATAAAATATTTCCATGGCATATTCAATGCCAGATAATTCGCCATTGCGCCTGTCCCGCTGATGGTAAGGACACCCTCGCAGAGAGTCCATGTAAGGTTATCGCCGTCTGCGCCGCACGTACCGGAAGCTGTGTATTCGGTTTCGACGGTGTAGTTGCCCCATCCTGCGGCTTGGTAGGCGCTGATGACGCTACATGGGATGTGCAGTTTAACGGAAGGCTGCGGATTGTTGCTTGCCGGCAGTACGGGGATGTTCTCCGTCCACGGCGCATAGATATCCGTGAGGTTGGTGAAGTCGGCAAAGGCATTCTCGCCAATCGATGTGATTCCTTCCGCAAACGTGATGGTATGGATGGCATCTTTATGCGCGTACCACGGAGCGCCGCCGGCAGTATAATCTGCCATTTCGCCGATACCCTTGATTTCCAAAGCGCCGTCACAACTGAGCATCCATGTCTGGTTGGACCCTTGCGCACCGCACATTCCGCCCTTGAGGTGGTCGTCCACAATCTGGTATCTGTTCCAAACCGAGGAAGAGGTGTAAATACTTTTCTTGCCGCACGGTACATGGATGGTGATCGTGGCATCGAGGTTCGCATGTTCATACCATGTGGTCAATTTATTCGCCGGAGGAGTAGTGGTCCATTCCACATAGATGTCCTTCAGGTTCTCACACTCTTTGAATACCGTAGTTCCAAAAGAGGTTACCGTGTTGGATATACGGATGGACTTCAAGTTATGCTGATACTCAAACGCATATGGTGCAACGGTCAGCACGCCGTCCGGGATGACCGTTGTTTGACATCCGTACCATAACTTATTGATGGCTGTTTCGATGATTGCATTGCAGTTGTCTCGGCTGTCATATACTGTATTCGCTGGATCAACCACAATCGATGTCGCACTGTAACAGCGCAAGAAAGCATCCTTGGCGATAAAGGTCACGCTGGCAGGGATATGGATGGATTTGAGGCTGTGACATCCGTAGAACGGGCCATGACCGGTCGTGTTTCTGCCTAAGGATGTCAGACCATCAGGGAAATTGATGCTCTCCAATCCATAACAATTATGGAAAGCAACCGAACCTATTAATTGTAAGGTACTCGGGTTGGTAACGGTCACAATATTTTTCATTGCATAGAACGCGTTGTCACCAATCGTCGTGACGCCTTCTTCTATCACTACATGCTTGATAAGAGTAGATATCGACTGCCATGGTTGGTTGTTGGAACTATAGTCCTTCATCATTCCTGTTCCGCTGATGCGCAGCGTACTGTCGCATTCGAATACCCACGTCAGATTGTTACCATTGTAACCACACGTGCCGGAATATCGCTCTTCTGCAAACGTAGCGGTATAAGTGGTATTGGTATTCGGCATCACGTTACGCGGATTTTCCGTACTGCCGTCCTCCCACTGTACGAATTGATGACACGCATCCACCGGCACGGCCGTGATACGGTGGGAGTCATCCGTATAAACTTGTTCAGTAATGGAGGCTGCAGGTGTATTATCATCTATTTGCACCAGCCCAAATGCGCTGTTGTTCGACGCAACGGTCAAGGTATAGATGGTATTGCATCCGCCGCGTATATTATACTCTTTCCATCCCGCTTTAGCCATATAGTACTCCGCTGTACCGCAAGGCACGTGCAAGAATATATCGTAATTTTGAGTCATTGAACTCCAATTCGGAATAGCCCCCGCCGTCGCCCATGAAACATAGATGTCCGTCAGTCCCGTATTGTAGAATGCGTAACTACCAATTGAAGTAACGCCACTCGGGATAGTGACGGAAGTCAAAGAGGTACAATTTCTAAATGCATATTGTCCAATTGTTTGAACACTACTTGGAATCGTTATTGAAGGCAACGAACTACAACCATAGAACGCAGATCCCCCTATCGTAGTTACACTACTCGGAATAGAGACGGAGGTTAGATTGATGCAATTATAGAATGCATATTGCCCGACATTCGTTACTCCGGGATTTATTACGACGGACTTTATATCATTTCTATGGGCATACCACGGCATGCTGGTACTGGTACCGTAATTCGCCATCATCCCTGTTCCACTGATGGTCAGCACGCCGTCACAAGTAAGATACCAAGTGACATTTGTACCGCACGTGCCGCCTCCGAGTCCTTCTGCGAATTCGGCGGTAATGGCCTTGTTGGCGCTAATGCCTATTTTACGAGGGTTCTCATAATTATTGTCACTCCAACGTTTGAAATAGTAGCAGTCTGCATCATTATTGAGGGTGGCGGTGATGGTGTGTATGTCATCGCAATGAACCGACAGGGAGGCGGTTGCACCTGCAGTGCCGTTGTCAATTTTTACTGTACCTAACGCACTGTTGCTAGCATTGACGGTAAGCGTGTATTGCGCTGTTCCGCTACCTGTTATTGTATAGTTCTTCCATCCGTTTGCTGCACGATAGAGGTCTCCTGAACCGCAAGGCACATGGAGCGTGATACTCGACTGCGGGGATTTGGAGGTGAAATTATTTTGCCAAGCAGGTATCGTTCCCGTCCAATTGACATGAATATCCGTCAGCGCCTGACAGTTATACATCATGGATGTTCCCAACGAAGTGACCGATGCCGGTATAGTCATCGACTGCAGATGGGTACAATACGCGAACGAGTTATTGCCGATGGTAGTCACCCCGCTCGGGATCGTGACAGATGTCAGACCATGACAACTGGCGAAGGTATAATTACCGATGGAAGTTGCCTTATTGAGCTGGATGGAAGTGATACCCGCAAAACCTAAGAAAGCATAGTTGGGAATGGCCGTAACGCCGTTAGGGACAGTCAGGGTCGTCACTTTGGTATTATTCACATACAGGTTTCCGCCGCCCAAATAACCGGTATTCATATTACGGTTGAACGGAGATGAATAGTGGTAACCAAAACTAATGTTACACCATGCCGCCAGATCGGTGATATACAGCGACTCCATTGCCAAACAGTCATAGAACGCATAATTGCCTATAGCGGTAACAGACGCAGGGATAGTCACCGAACTCAGATTGGAGCAACCATAGAAGGAATTGTTTCCTATACTCGTCACGCCGCTGGCAATCGTAACAGAGGTGATAGACGTTCGCCTGCTATACCACGGAACCGCAGAATAGGAAGAATAATTCGTCATAGCACCGGTACCTACGATACGCAATGCGCCGGTACATTCGTTGAAATACCAGTTTACGTACGTACCGCATGTACCGCTGATCGTTTCCTCAAACCTCGCCGTATAGGTAGCCGTACCTTGGACGGTCACCGTACGCGGGTTGGTGGTATTACCGTCGTTCCATTGCACGAACTTATAGCAACTCTTCGGCGTAGCGGTTAGCGTCACCGTCTGACCGTATTGTTTGGTGGCCGTGCCGCTGACCGTACCCATCGCGGTATTAGCAGACGCGCCGGTGATCTTATAACTCCGCACGGTACTCGTGAACTGCGCCGTATAGGTCTGGTCTTTGGTTGCCGCGGCAATCGTCGGACTCCAACCGCTGAAGGAATAGGAATATTGGGCCGTAGAAGATTTGGTCGGCGTGGAGCCGGTATAACTCGGTGTCACACCATGGTTGACGGTAGAGGTCTGCAAGGTCGTACTGCCGTTCACGAACTTGATCGTATACGTATTGATGGCAAAAGTGGCCGTATACGTAGCGGCAGCCGTCACCGTTACAGAACGGGCAGCGGTCGTGTTGTTATCGTTCCACTTCACGAAATGATATCCCGTCTTAGGAGTGGCGGTAATGGTTGCTGTTGAACCGTGATTAATAGTGGCAGAAGCACTTGCACCGGCTGTACCGCTATTGATCTTCACCGTTCCTTGTGTCGTGTTATTCGTAGCGGTCTTAACGGTTAGCGTATAGGTATTGATAGCAAAAGTCGCTGTGTAGGTGATATTATTGTTGTTGCTGATTGTAATCTGCCGGCTTGCAGTTGTGTTTCCGTCATTCCATTTCGTGAATTTGTAACCGGTTTTCGGCGTGGCGCTTATTGTCACCTTCTGACCGCTGCTTACATTTGAAGTGACAGTGCCCGAAGCCGTTCCGCTGCCTATTTTTACCGTACCGTAGTTGGCGTTGTTCGATTTGACAGTCAGCACACCAGCTTGTGCACAAACAATTCCCAATGCAAAGAGCATGAAAATCGTCAAACACGTTTTATATGTTTGTCGTGGCAGCATACGGCAATGATTTTTGTTTTTTCTTTTACAAAAATCGTTGTTTTCCATTGTTAATGACTCTCAAATCGTAAATTTCCGTTCTCAAATCGTATTTTTATTTAGAAACTGAAACTACTTTGCAATTGTTCGGATAAATAAAACAATAAAATGTAAAAAGTTTCTAAGTTGTAGATTTTCGATAAGCAAGAGGGGTGAGTGAGGTGTGGTCTTTAAATATACGGTAGAATGTTTTGTCGGATGTGAAGCCGCTAAGGGAGATGGCGTCGGCAATGGCGTCTTTGCTCGATGTGTATCGAGGGTCACGAAGAATCATTTTGGCATATTCCACGCGTTGCTTGGCTACATATTGAGAAAAACTGATGCCGTATGTGCGATTGATGGCATTCGATACGTATGTACGGTTACTGCTGACAGCATTCGCCAAGTCTTGAATGGTCAGATTGGGACGAGTGAATAGCATTTTTTCTCGCATAACGGCGTCGATTTTATGAATGAGATCGTTGGACCATTCGTTGGTGGCGGAATCAATGGCGTTGATGTCGTTATCCACCGTTTCAGGTGGAATGACGGTGTGAGCCGCTACATAGCCGAGACTGTACAGCAGGCATGACATAATGATAGCCGGCAGTATTACCAGTGTGTCGTTTGCGAAGAAATTGCGACCGAAGAAGTTTAGCGTCATAGAGGCGACAGCAGTGATACAGAATAGGATAAGTAAAGTGTATATGGGATTTAATAGCTGACTTCTGTTGTCAGAATAGGTGTCGTCCATACGCTTGGTGGTGCGCAACAGCAGAAGATATCCGCGAATCATCACCCAAACTACTTGCAAAAAGAAACAAAAACGAAAGATTACGGTCATTGCAGCATTGACCGTTCCCGAATAGAAATGACCGATAGGAAACAGAATGGATGCTAATAAAGCGGGAAGAAGCAATAGTTGTACTTCTCGACTGCCACGTGTTCTTGTCAGCGTATTCAAATAAGCGTAATACAACGGATAAACGCATAGGTTTGCAATGCAGTAGCTCCATTCGCTCCATAAGCAAACAATCCCCGAAAAAAACATCCAATGGTCAATATAAAGAATTGTTGCCGTAATATAAAAAATCAGTATGCTGCGGCTTGCATGTTTTTCTTCATTGTTATTTAAATATCTGATAATAAAGAAAATGCTCCAAAAGAAGCATACCATCATCGGCAATGAAATAAGCAGTCTATAAAACATGTTTTAATGTAAAATGATTTTTGGTTTTCCAAAGGTGTATATTTTTTTTATATATACAAAATGTTTGGAAAATATTTTCGATACATTTTACGGAAACATCCTTCTGCTGAATGTCACTGCTTATGTCTGTTATTAGTCGTGTGCTTCAGGCGTCGGCAAAAGTTTTGCCGTCTTTCAGTGTGATATGGAGTTTTGTGTATTCGCAGTGAAAATCGTTCTTCAGACGATTTAAATAGCGATTGCATTCCCATTTGCACATGGGCAGATCGTGGAGCAGATAGTTGCCGCAAGTGTCGGGGGTGGTGGCTGGCACTTCCGTTTGGGTGAGTATCCATTCCAGACACTCAATGGTCAACTTGCGCATGTCTTGCACAGAATATTTCCCTGTCATGATGATGTACATTCCTGTCAGACAGCCCATTGGACCAACATACACAACATCGTCTTTTACGGACGAATTGCGGAACCATGTGGCCATCAGATGTTCGATGCTATGCATGGCGGCTGGCGCTACAGCCGGTTCTTTATTCGGCTCAGTGATGCGGAGGTCGTACGTGGTGAAACCTTTGTCTTCTCTGGATACATAGATGCCTGGTTTCAGTTTGGTATGGTCGATGGTAAAACTTTGAATTACTTCCATGGATTGTTTGTTTTTTGATTACTGCAGCAAAGATACGATTTATATTCTATTCAAAGCTTTTCTTCCATGCATGTTTTTTGCGTCTGCATCCCTAAGCGCTGATAGAACGCGTATGCCGAATCGTTGCCGTTCCACACATTGAGCGTAATATTATAGCAGCCTATTTGTTTGGCAAAGTCTTTCACATGATTGTAGAGCGAGGTGCCGATATGCTGACCGCGCGCTTTTTCGTCAACGCAGATGTCGTCGATGTAGAGCGTTTTCTTGTCGTGTAGCAGACGGTCGCTCTTTGTTTCGGTTATTTGGCAGAAGGCATATCCGCAGATTTTTCCGCAATCGTCCACCGAAACGAAGATAGGTTTGCATTCAGACTGCAGCATGATGAGCGTGGCGAGTTGCTCTTCGTCGTATTTTGTGGCATTCGCTTTGAATAGGTCGGGGCGGATGTTGTGGTGCACCATGCCCACTTGTTGCAACAATTCTAGCAAATGGGGTATGTCGTTCTTTTCCGCTTTTCGTATCATCTTGATTTTTTTTGTAAAAATATATTTTTTTTCGATGAAATGGTAACTTTTTCTTTGTGTATTTTCTCAGTTGCTTTCACATGTCTGTATTTTTAGTGCTGAAATCGGCAGAATTTCTGTATAAAACTTCGATTTTTTATGCTGTTTTGGTATATTTGCATAGTAAATAAAGCGGAAAAATGAAATTGTTGTCTGTTATCGTTCCTACTTACAATATGGCGGAGCTGCTGCCTCGCTGTCTGCAGTCGTTGCTGGATTCGCCATGCAAAGAAGAACTGGATGTGATAGTGGTGAATGACGGAAGTAAAGACAATTCGCTTGAAGTCGCTATGGATTTTCAGTGTCGTTATCCCGGAATAGTGAACGTGATAGACAAGCCGAATGGAAATTACGGTTCGACAATCAATGCGGCATTGCCAGTTGCTAAAGGGAAGTATGTTAAGATTCTCGATTCCGACGATTGGTTCGACACGCAGGCGTTGACGCAATTTTTGGCGGCATTGACCTCATTGCAGACCGATATGGCGGTAACGCATTTCACTCAGATAGGCGGAGGAGGCGACCGTGAAGTGGTGCGCTACAACACGATGGGGCGCGAACCGTATCAATATGGCAAAGTGTACAACATGGACGATGTGCTGAAAGACGGTTATATACGCTTTTTCCTAATGCATGCTGTTGCATATCGCACTCAGTTGCTGCGTGATATGAATTACAAACAGACCGAAGGCATTTCCTATACAGATACAGAATGGGTGACCTACCCGGTTTATTTTGTGCAGAAAATTGTTTTTCTTGACATAAATCTGTATCAATATAATCTCGCTCGCGAGGGGCAGACCATGAGTCCTGCCGTTTTGCTCAAGTCTGTGAAACAGTTGGATAGCGTAAATGATAGTCTGATGGCATATTATGCGGAGAATGCGGCAAAAACATCGCTGATTCGTCAGACATTTTTGAAGCAGTATCATGAAAACCGTTTGCGTGTGCTTTATAAAGTGTTTTTGCTAGATATGCCGCGTACTGATTTTGATGCAACATTGTTCGATGAATTGGATAGAAAATGGACTCAATTGATGGATAATTTTTCGTTCAAGGTCAGACTTTTCCCCGAAAACAAATTGTTGCGTATAGAATATATCCATTATTGGCACAAGCACCATAAACGTTGGCCTGTTTGGCTCGAAAAACTGAATGCGTCGTTGGATGTTGTGATGAAATGGCTCTATGTGAAAATTTTCAGAAGATAAGTTTCAGAAATAGAGATGGTAATTTATAGATGAGATGAATGATAATAAAATAGAGTTATCTATTATAGTACCTGCATATAATATTCCTGAAGTTTTTTTAAGTAGGTGTGTAAGTAGTTTACATGCTCAAAAAGGAAATAATTTGGAGTTTATTCTGCTTAATGACGGTTCGAGTTTTGGTTGGGTTGACGGTATACTTAGGGAGGCAGCAGATATTGACGACAGAATGGTTTATGTAAATAAACCTAATACTGGCGTGAGCGATACTCGAAATGAAGGGATGAGAATGGCTAGGGGAGAATATCTGATGTTTGTGGATGCAGATGACGAACTCATGCCAGACGCATGCCAAAAAAGTTTAGAATGTATCAAAGAATCTAATGCAGATGTAATTGTTTTGGGATATTGTTTTTCGCATAAAGAAATCAGGCACAATCCGATTTCTATTATTATATCAGAAGAAGAAAAAGAAAGACTTCTATGTGATATTGTGAGTTGGGATACAAAGGAATATACATCATTGGGCTTAAATGTTGATGCACCATGGGGAAAAATATTCAAAAAAAATATAGCGGAAAAGAACAACATTATTTATCCTGTTGGTTTAGCTCGATCTCAGGATGCTATATTTTGCCTATATTTCTATGAGTACTCTCGCAAAATTGTATTTGACAACCGTATTTGCATTTATTCTTACAATGACAACATGGATTCTGTTTGTAGGAGTTGCTCAGAAACGTCTGTCAGAATGCTGCCATTTATATTAGGCGAACTTGAAAAATTTGTTGAAAAACATCGTCCGATAAATAAATTTAGAAGGGCTATTGGACTTCGTGTTTATCGAGGCTTGTTAGAAGCAGAACTTCGTTATTTTTTTCATCCGAAATGTGACGTTCCTGTGCCTGAATTGAAATTATGCTATAAGGATTTACTGAATGACAAGCTTGTTAATAAATACTTGTTGCAGATAAGATATCGAGATATAAAGTCATATAAAATGCGTGTTTGTCTATTTTTGCAAAAGCATAAATTAGTAGAATTCCTTTTTCGAATAAAGAAATATGCATACCCCCAAAAATGAAACAGATTCTTGCGATTTATGATATGGCACTAGTGATAGAGCAGGTACTAAAGATAGAAAACATATAATTATTATGGATAAAATACTCACAATAGTAATTCCAACATATAATATGGAGAAGTATCTCCGTAAGTGTCTGGACTCTTTGATAATTGATAATCGGGAATTATTCAGCACATTGGAGGTATTGGTTGTCATTGATGGTGCCAAGGATTCATCTTCAACTATAGCGCATGAGTACCAAGATAAACATCCTAACGTGTTTCGTGTTATAGACAAAGAGAATGGGAATTATGGTTCGTGCGTAAATCGTGGGCTATTGGAGGCCAAAGGTAAATATATTAAGGTTTTAGATGCTGATGACACTTTTGATACCTGTAATTTCGGAGATTTTATTTCTTTTCTAAAGACTCAGGATGTTGACTGCGTTATCTCTGACATGATGCAGGTTGATGAAGATGATGAGTGTAAGCTCCTCTGTCGTTTTAATCTGCCGCAGTCCTCCATCTTTTCGTTAGATGAAATGGGTGAAAATGAATGGAGAAAACTATGGATGCATTGTGTATGTTATAAAACAGAAAACCTTCGGAAGATCAATTATCGTCAAACAGAGGGTATTTCTTATACAGATCAAGAATGGATATGCTTGCCAATGGCTACTTCTAAACAATTATCATATTTCCCGCATGTGGTTTATAAGTATTTAGTTGGACGTGAAGGGCAAACCATTAGTGTTGATGTTTGGGAACGTAATCTGTGGCAAGAGATTGAGGGAATGAAAAAAATGATTTCCTATCATCGGTCTGTTGCAGACAATTATTCTCTTAACATCACTTATGTGAATTCAAGAATAGTTACGAGAGCCAGTGCTATATATTTCGCATATTTCTTTAAGTTTAAAACTAATAAAAATCATGATATGGTTGTGTCATTAGACAGATTTATTAAGGAAAATAGCCCAATTTGTTATCAGCAGACTCAATGCGTTACTGTAAGAAAGTATTTCAAATTTCCAATTGTTAAAATTTGGCGTAAGAATTATAATGATAAATCATTGTTGATTATTATCTATAAGGGTATATGCAAAACCTTGATTAAATTTTTTAAACTATTTAGATAAGTATAAAATATTCACAGTCGTAATTCAAACATATAATTTGGAAGATATGGGACATAAGTTTGATTATTTAATAGTTGGCTCTGGCTTGTACGGCGCCACATTTGCTAATCTGGCAAAGAAGAAAGGGAAAAAATGTCTGGTGATAGACAAACGCCCGCATTTGGGTGGAAATGTCTATTGCGAAAACATCGAAGGCATCAATGTGCATAAGTATGGCGCACACATTTTTCATACTTCCAACCGTGAGGTGTGGGAGTTTGTGAACAGTATTGTAGAGTTCAACCGTTATACGAATTCGCCAGTGGCAAACTATAAGGGACGGTTGTTCAACTTGCCGTTCAATATGAACACCTTTGCGCAAATGTGGGGTGTGCGTACACCTGCCGAAGCTAAGGCTAAAATAGAAGAACAGCGCGCCGAAGTGGCACAGATGCTCAAGTTGCAAGGCGTAGCAGAACCGCGTAATCTTGAAGAACAGGCAAAAATGCTTATCGGAAACGATATTTACGAATGTTTGATAAAAGGTTACACCGAGAAACAATGGGGACGGAAATGCAGCGAACTGCCTGCTTTCATCATCAAACGCCTGCCCGTGCGCTTTGTCTTCGACAATAATTATTTCAACGATAAATATCAAGGTATTCCCATTGGCGGGTACAACAAACTGATAGAAGGGCTTTTGGAAGGTGTTGAAACAAGAACAAATGTCGATTTCTTTGCTTCGCGCGATGAGTATGAAAAATTGGCGGAAAAGATAGTTTTCACCGGTAAAATCGATGAGTTTTACAATTATCAGTTCGGGAAACTGGAGTATCGTACAGTCCGTTTCGAAAACGAAATTATTGACGAACCTAATTATCAAGGAAATGCTGTGATAAATTATACCGAAGCCGAAGTGCCATATACGCGGGTGATTGAACATAAACATTTCGAAATGTTTGGTGAAGAGGTGTACAATGCGCCTAAAACAGTGGTGTCGCGTGAGTATTCCACCGAGTGGAAAGAGGGTATGGAACCTTACTATCCTGTGAACGATGCCAAAAACAATGAGTTGTATCAGAAATATCGTCGCCTTGCCGATGATGAGAAAAATGTCATTTTTGGTGGTCGCTTGGCGGAATATAAGTATTACGACATGGATGATATTGTAGAAAAAGTACTGAAAGAAAATATATAATCTTTGCTTTTCAATGAATATAACTGATATTTTCGAGTATTTGGGTACATTTGCTTTTGCAATAAGCGGCATCCGTTTTGCGGCGGCTAAGCGCTTTGATTGGTTTGGTGCGTACGTGGTGGGATTCGCCACAGCCATCGGAGGAGGAACTATACGCGATGTGTTGCTGGATACCACTCCGTTTTGGATGAATAATGCTAACTATCTCATCTGTACGGCAGTAGCCTTGCTTACGGTGATTGTGTTCCGCAAATATATTGTAAAGTTCAATCGCACGCTTTTTGTTTTCGATGCTATCGGATTGAGTTTCTTCACAATAGTTGGAATGCAAAAGTCCATTGATTTTGGACAGCCTTTTTGGGTGGCTATGATAATGGGTGTGCTTACAGGCTGTGCCGGGGGTATTATGCGCGATGTGCTGATAAATGATGTGCCCATTGTATTCAAAAAGGAAATCTATGCGATGGCGAGTGTTTTCGGCGGCATAGTTTTTTATGTTTGCTGGAGGTTGGGCATGAGCTTGATGTTTGCCGAGATAGCTGGCGCTGTGGCGGTTTTCGCTTTACGCGTGTATTCGGTGATGAAAAATATTGATTTGCCCCAAATGAAGGAGGAGGAACATGATGAATAATGTGATATTTCCAGCCGAATGGCATAAGCAGAGCGGTGTGCAGCTCACTTGGCCGCATATAGATACCGACTGGTATGACATGCTGGAGGAGGTAGAAAACTGTTTTCTGCAGATAGCCAAGGAAGTGGCCGAGCGCGAAACATTGTTGGTGGTTGCCCCCAATATCGAGGCGGTTCGTCAGAAACTGTCGGATTTTTCTGTGAAAATGGAAAATGTGCTTTTGGTCGAAATGCATACAAACGACACTTGGGCACGCGATCATGGCGGCATCACAGTTTTTGTCGACGGAGCCCCCGTTGTGTGCGATTTTCAGTTTAATGGATGGGGACTGAAGTTTGCTTCGAATCTCGACAATATGATTACTTCAAACTTGTTTGAATTCGGTGTGTTTAATGCAAAATATAAGAACCTGCTGAGTTTCGCTTTTGAGGGAGGATCCATCGAATCGGACGGCAAAGGCACACTGATGACTACTTCTGAATGTTTGCTTTCGCCTAACAGAAATGGCGGTATGTCCAAAGAGGAAATAGAGAATTTCTTAAAAGTTCATTTGGGTGCTCAGCGTGTGCTATGGATAAATAACGGCTATCTTGCTGGTGACGATACCGACAGCCATGTTGATACCTTGGCGCGTTTTTGCGATGAGTGCACTATTGCGTATGTGAAGTGCGACGACAGGAACGATGAGCATTTTGAAGCTTTGCAGCGCATGGAGTGTGATATCAAGTCTTTCAGAATGCGCAATGGCGAACCGTATAGATTGATAGAATTGCCGATGGCTGAATGTGTGTTGGACGAAATTGATGACCGTTTGCCTGCTACTTACGCCAACTTTTTGATAATGAACGAGGTGGTGTTGATGCCTTCTTATGGTTCCGCAAAAGATGAAGTGGCAAAAAATCAGTTGCAAAAGGCATTCCCTGGAAGAGAAATCATATCTATTGATTGTCGACCGCTCATCAGGCAGCACGGTTCGTTGCATTGCGTCACCATGCAATATCCCGAAGGAGTAATAAATAATGAATTAATTTAAGAAGCGAGAATTGAGATGACATTGACATTGATGCAGACGGGAGATAATTTTGAATTATGAATTGAAAATCACTGACCGAAGGGAAATTAATCTTCAAATTCTCAAATTTTCAAATCAAAAATTAGAAACAACTTTATTTAAAATACATGAAAGTAGGATTGGTACAAATGTCTGTTTTGACGGATTTGGAGCAAAACAGGGCGAAAATTAAGAAAAATATAGAGGTATGCGCTTCGCAAGGCGCAGAATTGGTGGTGTTGCAAGAATTGCATGACACGCCGTATTTCTGCCAGACTGAAAATGTGGAAAATTTCGATCTGGCCGTAAAAATTCCGGGCGAAACCACCGATTTTTATGCAAAGATTGCCAAAGAGCAAAAAATAGTGTTGGTTACATCGCTTTTTGAGCGTCGTGCTGCCGGACTGTATCATAATACGGCGGTCGTGTTCGAAAAGGATGGAACGATGGCAGGGAAATACCGAAAAATGCACATCCCGGACGATCCTGCCTATTACGAGAAATTTTATTTCACGCCAGGCGATTTAGGCTTTGTGCCAATACAGACATCGTTAGGAAAATTGGGCGTGTTGGTTTGTTGGGACCAATGGTATCCTGAGGCTGCACGCATGATGGCGCTTGCTGGTGCCGAAATGTTGATTTATCCTACTGCTATCGGTTGGGAATCGTCTGATACGGATGACGAAAAGGCGCGTCAGCGTGAGGCATGGATTACTGTACAACGAGGTCATGCCGTAGCAAACGGATTGCCTGTTGTTACGGTCAATCGTGTAGGGCACGAACCTGATCCCTCTGGTTCAACGAATGGTATCCGTTTTTGGGGAAGCAGCTTTGTGGCTGGTCCGCAAGGCGAATTCTTGGCGCAAGCCTCAAATGATAAAGAGGAGAATGTGATAGTGGATGTTGATCTGAAACGCTCGGAAAATGTACGTCGCTGGTGGCCTTTCCTCCGCGACAGGCGAATAGAGAATTATAAAGGTTTGACCGAAAGATTTTTAGAATAAGAAGCCTCGTAAATATCGCAGATGAACGAAAATTTGCTTGTCGAAATAATAAAGAATGAATTTCATATAAATAAAGAGGCGCTATATTTGAATGTACAATCAAATAGGTGAAATTTAGCGAAATTAGCTAGAAAAATTATGCAACAATCAATTTCATATATTATCCGTTTTTTGTTTGGCGAAGATTTGCCCGATTCTGTATTTGAGAGAATCGGTTATACGAATAATGCCGATGAATACGAGAAATATGAAGTGGTGATTGTTCGTTCTGATTTTTTCGACGAAGATAAGTACGGCAAAAAGGAATTTATGCCGCAGTTGCCGTTAAAATCACTGGATGGCATGCCGTTCTTTTTTGGCGATTCTCGATTTGAACATTTGGGCGATACATTGGTGATTTACGCTGATTTGGTGGCTTCTGCCTACTTTCTTGTGTCGCGTTACGAGGAGTGGCTTTCACCTTTGCGTGACGAACATGGGCGATTTCTGGCCAAATATTCCATATTGAAAGAAGCGAACTTGCTTCAACGTCCGCTAGTGGACGAATATCGTATGTGGTTGCGTATTAAATTGCAAACATTTCATCCGGAATTGCCATCTGTTAGAGCACAGTTCTCCAAAATTTATCTTACACACGATGTGGATGTGCCGTTCGTATGCCGTTCATGGCGAAATGTTTTGTCGTCTGTTTTACGCGGTGAATTCGGTGTTTTTTCTGCATTGAAATATCATTTTGCCGACATTCGGAAGAATCCGTATTTTACTTTTCCGTATATCTTTGAGCAGAATAAGCATATTGATGCGCAGAGCGTGATTTTTGTAAAAAGTGGCGGAAATGCCAGAAACGACCGACCTTTTTATGATTTGAATTCAGATGATATTCAAACTTTGTTCGACATGGCTAAAGCGAACGGAGTGCAGATTGGTTTGCACGCAAGTTATGCTTCTGCTCAAAAACTCATCGATGTGCGTGTGGAGAAAAAATCTTTGGAAAATGCTGTGAGAGATAAAGTTACAACGAATCGTTGTCACTATTTGCGCACATGTAATCCGCAGGATTTCACCGCTTTCGATGCATGTGGCATAACAGATGACTTTACGATGGCTTTTGCCGATGAAGCGGGTTTTCGGTTGGGCACTTGCTATTCGGTGCGTTATATCAATCCTGTCGATGGCAGTTTGCATGCGTTGCACTTGCATCCGCTTGCTTTGATGGATGTCACTTTGGAGAAATATATGCGCTTGTCAGGCGAAAATGCCTTGAACTTTTCAATGAATATGTTGCAGGCAATAAAAAGTGTAGGAGGTGAGGTTACGCTACTTTGGCACAACAATTCCTTTTATACATCGGGCGATTATCATCGCCCATTGTACAAAACACTGTTGAAGACATTGAAGAAATAAAAAAAATCCCGCTAATGAACGGGATTTTTTATTGAGGGTGGCTTTGTCTTTTTTATAAGTCGCTTTGGAAAGAGACAAGGAATTCTTGATTGTTTATCGTGTTTTCCATTCTTTTCTTGATGAATTCCATTGCTTCCACCGAGTTCATATCCGAAAGGTATTTTCTCAGAATCCACATTTTGTTGATGGTGTCCTGATTTTGAAGCAAATCATCGCGGCGCGTGCTCGAAGCCATAATGTCGATAGCGGGGAATATGCGTCTGTTCGACAGCTTTCTGTCGAGTTGCAGCTCCATGTTTCCTGTACCCTTGAATTCCTCAAAGATAACTTCGTCCATTTTCGAACCAGTTTCAATCAATGCGGTAGCTATAATGGTAAGACTTCCGCCATTCTCTATCTTACGGGCGGCGCCGAAAAATCTTTTGGGTTTGTGGAGTGCATTGGCGTCAACACCTCCCGAGAGGACTTTTCCCGATGCTGGCGCTACCGTGTTGTATGCTCTTGCCAACCGAGTGATAGAATCCAACAATATGACAACATCATGACCGCATTCTACCATTCGTTTCGCTTTCTCGTAAACCATAGTGGCAACTTTCACATGTCGCTCAGCCGCTTCGTCAAAGGTCGATGATATAACTTCGGCATTCACGCTGCGCGCCATGTCGGTCACTTCCTCCGGACGCTCGTCAATCAGCAGCACAATCATGTATACTTCTGGATGATTCTCAGCGATGGCATTGGCTATATCTTTCAGCAATACCGTTTTTCCTGTTTTTGGCTGAGCTACAATCAGTGCACGCTGACCTTTCCCTATCGGTGCGAACAAATCGACAATTCTTGTAGACAGATTGCTGCATTTGCCCGATGAGATGTCAAATTTTTCGTTAGGGAAAAGGGGAGTGAGGTGTTCGAAAGGAACGCGGTCGCGTACGAATTCAGGCAAGCGGCCGTTTATTTTTTCCACTTTCACCAAAGGAAAATATTTCTCGCCTTCTCTAGGCGGACGGATTGGGCCAACAACACTGTCGCCGGTTTTCAGTCCGAAAAGTTTTATTTGCGATTGTGAAACATAAATGTCGTCTGGTGAGTTAAGGTAATTGTAGTCGGGCGAGCGCAAAAAACCGTATCCGTCTGGCATAATCTCCAAAACGCCGCTGCCCGAAAGGATGCCTTCAAAGTCGAAAATGGGTTTTTCTTCAGCCCGATTGTTGTTTTTGTTGTTTTGGTTCGGGTTCTGATTCTGATTTTGATTTTGTCCGTTCTGGTTGGCGTTGTTCTGATAGTTTTGGTTTCCCTTTTGCCTTTTTTCCTGAAAATTTTTGTTTTGTTTTGGAGTTGTGTCAGCTGCAGGAGAAATTTCGGTATCTGCCTTTTGTGAAAGGGGCTCTGGCAGTTCTCTTGTAATGTCTTTAGTGTCCGTTTTCTCTTTTTGTGGCATTTCTATTTGCTCGGCAGCCTTTTTCTTTATATCTCGGTGTTTTTCTGACAATGGCGCCTGAGATATTTTTTTTGAACCGGTTTCAGATGTAGCTATCGGAGTGTTTGTTGCCGAAATTCTGGCTCTTTTCTGTCGTGGTTGCTTTTGCTCGGTTGAATCTTTTTTCTCGGGTTTGTCATTTTTCTCGGCTTTCTTTGTTGTCGCTTTTTCTGTCGAATTCAAGATTGCTTGGCGGTCGAGTATCTTATAGACTAAATCCTCTTTGGCAAATGAATCGATTTTTCTGATGCCGAGTTCTTTGGCAATGACTTTTAACTCTGTGAGCTCTTTCTCGTTGAGTTCTAGAATGTTATACATAATAAATTAAAAAAGTATTTTTTTCTTGATTAAGGAAAAAATGAATGTTTTTTTAAAGGAAATGAAAATTGAGGCAGAGTGCCTCTGAAAAACTTATGCGAAGATAGTTTGTTTTTTCTCAAAATGCAAATTATATGGTTATTTTTAAAATCTTTTTTGTGTTTTTTGTAATCTTGTAGCGGTCGTCAGTACGCATGCCTGCAATCCAGATTATATCCTTGCCCGAGCATAGAATATAGGCACGCTCTTTTTCGGCAATGCTCATTTTCTGGTCAATAAAAAAGTCGCTCAGCAATTTTTTGCATTTCATTCCAAATGGGTAAAAATAGTCGCCCTTTTCCCATGTGCGCAGTTGCAACGGAAATTGCAGTTTGTCCATATCAAAATAGCCGACAGCGTTATTTTTCTCTAGCCTGAAATTGTCGTCGTTAATTATCCGCTCGAGTTGCAGGCGAATGCCGCAGTGAACTTCGGTCGCGTCTTCGGGTATTTCGATGCTCTTTTTCGCTGCGGCAGTGCTGATGGTCAGTATGCCTCTGCTGGTCGATGCCACATACTCTTTGGCGTAAAACAATTTGCCGCTGCTTTCTCTTTTGTCGTATATCTCCTGACTTTGTGTGGCGTTGAATCCGTACTCTTTCAGCATTTCGTACATCACGCTTTGCGGAGCGATGCTTTCTGAAATTTTATTCAGGTCTATTTCAACGAACGGTTCTTTTCGAATGACGACTTTTTCTGCGATTTTTTGTATGTAACTTTCGTAAATTTTGTTTGCGTCGTTCAGATAATCAATCGTTTGCGAAAGTGTATCCTTGAACGACGGGTTTATTTTCTCGAAAGCAGGGATAATCTCGTTCCTGAACTTGTTTCTGGTGTAAACGGTTTCTTTGTTCGTGGAGTCTTCTACAAAATTAAGGTTGTTTTTTTGCAGATATTCCATAATTTCTTCTCGCGAGAGACAGAGCAGCGGTCGCACAATGTGTGCGTTTTTGGTTTGTATGCCGCATAGTCCTTTGATGCCCGTTCCGCGCGTCAGGTTGATAAGGAATGTTTCTGCCGAATCGTCTTTGTGATGGGCAATAGCGATACATTGAGCGTTGTTTTCCGCCCGTATCTTTTCAAACCATTGGTATCGCAGTTCTCTTGCCGCCATTTCGATGGATAGTTTGTGCTCTTCAGCATAGGCGGTGGTTTGGAAATCGACTTTATGCAGCTTGACATGATGTTGTGCGGCAAATGCAGTCACAAAGCGTTCGTCGCGGTCCGATTCTTCGCCTCTGAGGTGAAAATTGCAATGCGCAATTTCGCACATGTAGCCTAACGATAGCAGTATGTGTGCCAAACAGATGGAATCGGCTCCGCCGCTTACTGCCACAATAATCTTGTCGCTTGGCTGCAACAACTCTTTCTGAGCGATGTGTCGCTTTACTTTTTCTTGCATTATTTGCTGAATTCCACAAATTCAATGTCGCACCAACCGATGTTGCGGGCGTTTTCTTGATGGGTGCAGAATAAACCGATTCGGGTGCCGATATAATCGGCTTCCATGATGGTGAATTCTTTGCCGAGAATGTAATAAATCTCGCCGTCAAGGCTGTAGCTGAAGGTGGCTACACCGCTTTTCACTTTCACACGCAGGTACAATTCCTGTTGGTTGATAATATTGCGTTGGTTTTCAACCTCGTTTTTGTCGGGTGCGCCTTCGCCTTGCGATACATGGTAAGCTGTTCCAACCTTTTTCAAGCAGATTTCACCGTAGTTTTTCCCAGCAATCATAATGCCGCATCGTGTGTTGTCGTCGGTTGCGTTCAGCGCCACTTTTGCTGTGACGGTAAATGTCTCGTTGGGCAGTTTTTGCAGCAGTAGGTTCTGCTGTTTTGCAAGGTTTGCATTGCCTTTGTTAGAGTACAGACGCAACTTTCCGTTGCTGCGGTTCAGAAATGCCCACAGGGGAGTGAACTGACTGTTCCATTGCCATTGGAGTCCTATTTTTTCGCCTTCAAACTGGTCGTCTTCCTCCGGGTTCACAATGGGCGTTTGTGCAATGCCTGGTTTTTTGTAGTTTGTGATAGGCTCACCGCTTCCGCCTTTGTTGTATCCGCCTATTGTTGGCCAGTTATCTTCCCATTTTACGGGGTCGAGCATCACCGGGTGTCCGAAGTTTTCGATATGCTGGTTGTGAATATACCATCCTTCACCTCCGGCAGTTTCAATGTATGCACCGTTGTATGGACCTTCCATGTTTGTTTTGGCTTGATACATGACGGTATTTGATTCGTACGGACCAGTAATGTTTTCCGAACGAAGGCAGAGTATTCGGCTGTCGAATTTCTTGTATGCAGCGCAGAATATGTAATAAAATTTGCCCTTCGTCACTATTTTTGAGCTCTTAATGTCGCCCAGTTCGTTGGCGTCAAAGATAATGGTTTCAGTGCTTTTTATGGCTTTGTATTCGTTGTCCAGTTCACATATAGCAATCAGGTTGTTGTATCTTCCGTAAGCGTGTTGCTCATATCCGTGAAGCAGGTAGAGTTTGCCGGCGGCGTCCCATATTGGACAGGGCGAAGAAAGATTTTTTCCTTCCATTACAGTGACGGGCGCTTCCCAGCCTTTTGTTATGTCGTTGGTTTTCGACATGAATATTCCTTTCGAAGGATCTGAGAAAAATACGTAAATTGTTTTCCCTTGTGTTCTGATGCACGGATGAGAAATGCCTTTCGCGTTGTAGGAAATATTCAGCAGTTCGTTGTCTGATGGCAAAACATAATTCACATATTGCCAATTCACCATGTCGCTCGATTTGAGCACCGGAATGCCGGGTGAGGTGTGCCGGCTGGCAGAAACCATGTAGTAGTCGTCACCTGCCTTGCATACATCAAGCTCGGGGTAGTCGGCATACAGAATCGGATTCCTGTATCGGCCATTGCCAAGGTCTGATATCCATGTCTTTGATTTGTATTGTTCTGCAAAAAGATTAGCCGCAGCGAAAATGACAGCGAGAAGAAATGTGAATTTTCTCATTCTTATTATGATTAGATTATTATGTGCGAAAATACATTTTTTTGTTGTAAGTACAAAATTTGACGGCTGTAAAAGTGATTTCAGTTTTTTTTTGTACATTTGTTTTCTGAATTAAAACTTTAAAAGTGATGAAAAATATTTTGATAACAGGAGGCGCCGGATTTATCGGCTCGCATGTCGTTCGATTGTTTGTAAAGAAATATCCTGATTACAGAATTGTCAATCTCGACAAACTGACTTACGCAGGAAATCTTGAGAATCTCAAAGATATTGAGAATGAACCGAATTACACTTTTGTGAAGGCGGATATTTGTGATTTTGAAAAGATACTTGAAATATTCCGAAAATATCAGATTGACGGTGTGATACATCTTGCAGCCGAAAGCCATGTCGATCGCTCGATAAAAGATCCGTTCACTTTCGCACAGACAAATGTAATGGGTACGCTTTCGCTTTTACAGGCTGCCAAAGTGTGCTGGGAAGGCGACTGGACCGACAAACGCTTTTATCATATCTCTACCGACGAGGTTTACGGGGCATTGGAACTCACTAACCCCGAGGGAATAGAGTCGCCGTTTACAACCAAAGCGTCGTCGGCGTTGCATCATCTGGCTTTCGGAAAGGAATATTTCCTCGAAACAACAAAATATAATCCGCATTCGCCTTATTCGGCTTCAAAGGCTTCTTCCGACCATTTTGTTAGAGCTTTTCACGATACTTACGGAATGCCTACCATCGTGACCAACTGCTCCAATAATTATGGGCCATACCAGTTTCCTGAAAAATTGATTCCGTTGTTTATCAACAATATTCGTCATGGCAAACCGCTCCCTGTCTACGGAAAAGGCGAGAATGTGCGCGACTGGCTTTTCGTTGTCGATCATGCACGTGCCATCGACTTGATTTTCCACAAAGGTAAAATTGCCGAAACATACAATATCGGCGGTTTCAACGAATGGAAGAATATCGACCTTATTAAAGTGATAATCAAGACTGTAGATAAATTATTGGGCAATCCGGAAGGCACTTCCGACCATCTTATTACTTATGTGACCGACCGTGCCGGACACGACCTTCGTTATGCCATAGACTCCACTAAACTGAAAAACGAACTCGGTTGGGAACCAAGTCTGCAGTTCGAAGAGGGAATTGAAATTACCGTGCGCTGGTATCTCGACAATCAACAATGGATGGACAATATCACTTCGGGCGAATATGAGAAATATTACGCCGAAATGTATAAAGACAGGTAAAATGAACCCTCCGCAGTTTTTGTATCGCAGGCGAATGAATGTAAAATAGATGATATCACGCAAAAAAAAAATGAAGGAGACTCCTTCATTTTTTTTGCGTGATATGTTTGCTTGTTATTTATTCTTTGTACTTATAGAATTTGCTGTAAGCTGTAATGATTTTCAGTGGCGATTGCTTGGCCTGACTGTTCGTGAAACTCAAAGCCGACAAGGTGAAACTGTTTTGCATCAGCGAAAGCACATTTGATTTGCTGTAGGTGACACGCACGGGCACTAATACATAAGTGTCAGTTTCTTCTATTTCCTCTTCGCCGTATGCCATTTGGTCAGTTCTTTTCTGCAAGAGGTAGGTGAGGTCGAATGAGTAATAGCTTTCACCTGTGGTTCCGTCTTTCAGAATAGAGGCGTAAATGGAGTTCTCTTTGTCTGGCAGTTCTTTCTGTTCAAAATAGTTCTCCAGCTTATCTCGTTTTATCATCACAAGGTGTGATGGTGCCGAAATCTCGTCGTCGTAATCAGTGGCGCATTTGTTAAGCCTCATGCGAACGGAGTTGTATTTTATGTCTTTTGAGTTGTCTCCAATCAGTTCGCTTACTATTTTTTTTGTCGGAATAGTAAGTTGCGTGTAAATGCCGGCAGGAGAGTAGATATAGTCTTCGCTGGCGCTCTTTGCGCTGATGGCGCTGGCTACATTTGCCTCTATCTTGTTCACTTGACGCACTTCGCTATTGGCTGGGAATGCCAATGTTCCGATAGCCATGGTGTCGGCGTCGGGATAGTGGTAGTGAAGGCACAAAGTGAGCGAATCGACGGTGAAGGCCTGTCGGCTGCCGTTTGTCTTTAGGTATATCCCTTTAAAAAATTCCAAAAAACTGTCCTCTGAATCGTAAACCGAGAGGTCGGCAAGGAAGCTTTCTGCCATTTCTTTTTTGATGGGAATGCTCACACCGTATGTGATTTTCTTTGATATGGCAGTGTCGAGATTCTCTATCATGCGGGCGTCTATGTCTTTCTCGCCGATTTTTTCGCCAAAGTCCACAAATTCGTCCGCCGAAATGTTTGTGTAGTATTTCTTACGGTACTCCAATTTCCCTTTTAGCGGATAAACCTCAAAAGTGGCATTTTCTGTTCCGGTGTGTTTGCTGATATACACTTTCAGCGTCATGCTGTCGGCTTCGTACGATTCGCTGAAATTTTCGCGCGACGGATTGATAACTTGCGCAAGCACAGTTCCTGTAAGATCGCCGAATTTTTCGTTGGTGTAGTTCCCTACAAGAAAGTTGGTGTTGTCGGCGTAGAAATAGGGCGTCGCTAAAGTCTCGGATGTTACGTCAAACTGACTGACAGCCGAATTGATATTGTCTTCTTCCGTGCGCATGGCGTTGCCTATGTCGCCTTCTGAACTGTCTTCGCACGATATGAGTCCCAAAATAGGGAAAAGTATAAAAAAGATTTTTTTCATTTTTTATAAAATGACAAAATTGCAGTTTGTTATATTAACGGTTATTTTGCCAGTTTATTGTAGAATTCGTCGTAAGCGTCCGCATAATTTTCGGGGTTCTGATAGCCGAGGAAAGGAAGTTTTTTCTGAGCGGCATACGCTGCCACCTCCTTGTTGATGTTCTGGCTGCCTTGTATCACACCGTCGGAGTAGTCGATGGCCAATTTCGAAAGTTTGACATAATCCAAATCGTTACCTTCCAAGGTTGAGAGGTCTTCTGGTTTCAGCGAGTCAAAAATGATTTTTTCTTTCACATCTTTGGTGAACTTGTTTTTGAACTCGTTGTCATATACGGAATAAATCACTTTCGCGTTTTTGAAGAACGGATCGTCATTGTATACTTTCTTGATGTAAAGCGGAGCGAAAGCGGTCATCCAACCGTGGCAATGCACAATGTCGGGTGCCCAACGAAGCTTTTTGACGGTTTCTATCACACCGCGAGCAAAGAAAATGGCGCGTTCGTCATTGTCGTCAAATTCCTTTCCGCTTGCATCAGAAACAATAGCTTTCCTTTGGAAAAACTCCTCGTTGTCAATAAAATATACTTGCATTCGAATGGCCTGAATCGACGCCACTTTGATAATCAAAGGGTGGTCGGTGTCGTTTATGATAAGGTTCATGCCCGAAAGTCTGATGACTTCGTGCATCTGGTTTCTGCGCTCGTTGATGCAACCATAACGGGGCATAAATGTCCTTATCTCTTTCCCTTTTTCCTGAATCGCCTGCGGAAGGTATCTGGAAAGTGTCGAAATCTCACTCTCTGGCAAATAGGGCGTGATTTCTTGAGAAATAATCAAGACTTTTAAAGGCTCGTTCATCTTTTGCAAGTTAATTTTATGCAAAGATATAAAAAAAAATGTTGAAATTGACAACTTTTCGTCCGAAAAGTCTTTTTAACTTGTGAAAATATTTCGTGTTTTGCATTTTGTTTATTTCCTTTGCATAAAATTTCACAGACATTCAAAATTTATATTTTTGATGCCTAAATTATTTGTTGGAATGAAAGTTTTTAGAAAAACAGCTGATTTGAAGGCTTACCTCAAAGGTCGTAAGAATGTCGGTTTTGTCCCAACCATGGGCGCTTTGCACGAAGGGCATCTGTCGCTCATCAAACGGTGTGCCGACGAGAATGAAACATGTGTTGTCAGTGTGTTTGTCAATCCTACACAATTCAATGACAAAAATGACTTGAAGAACTATCCCCGTACAGAAGAGGCCGATTTGGCACTGCTGCGCAGCAATGGTTGCGATGCGGCCTTCCTGCCTTCGGTGGACGAGATATATCCAGAAGAGGACACCCGTGTGTTCAATTTCGGCGCAATTGCCGATGTGATGGAAGGTGTTCGCAGGCCAGGGCACTTTAACGGCGTGGCGCAAGTGGTGAGCCGCTTGTTCGATATTGTGAAACCCGAAAGAGCTTATTTCGGTGAAAAGGATTTTCAGCAGATAGCCATCGTGAAAGAAATGGTGCGTCAGCTGGGCTTTGCCGTAGAGATTGTTCCGTGTCCGATTGTACGGGAAGAGAGCGGATTGGCCAAGAGCAGCCGCAACACATTGCTTTCGGCTGATGAAAAAGAAAAGGCCGCTTTAATATACCGTACTTTGCGCGAAAGTGTTAACTTTGCATCCGAAATGACGGTGGCGCAAGTGAAAAAATGGGTGGTCGATACCATCAATGCCAATCCGATAATGGAAGTGGAATATTATGAGATAGTGGACGGCCGTACATTGCAAAGCATTGAGAAATGGAGCGATGCCGACTATGTGGTGGGGTGCATAACTGTGTATTGCGGCGAAAAACGCATCCGGCTGATAGACAATATCGCATACAAAATTTAAAAATGTAAATTCATAATTATAAAGAACCAATCCGGTGTTTGTAGAAGTTTTAAAATCGAAGATTCATCGCGCCAAGGTGACGGAGGCGAATCTTAATTACATAGGCAGCATTACCATCGATCGTGACTTGATGGACGCGGCAGACATATTGCCCAACGAACGCGTTTATATTGTAAACAACAATAATGGCGAACGCTTTGACACTTATGTGATAGAAGGCGAACGCGGTTCTGGACAGATATGCTTGAACGGAGCGGCGGCGCGTAAAGTTCAGCCCGGCGATGTGGTCATCATCACGGCATATGCCACAATGGATTATCAGGAGGCTAAAACATTTAAGCCTAAAGTGATTTTTCCTGACACAAATACGAATAAATTGATATAAAAACTGACAATCTGTCAGATTTGCGGGTTTCTGCATTTCTTTAATATGCCAAAAGAGCATGATGTCTCTTTTGGCATATTTTTTGTTTGTATGTTTGGCAGAAAATATTGTTTAACTTATAAATAAAATTGTTATGAATATCAAACCATTGGCAGACAGAGTGTTGGTGAAACCAGCTTGTGCCGAAGAAAAGACTGCAAGCGGAATTATCATTCCGGATTCAGCAAAGGAAAAACCGTTGAAAGGCGAAGTACTTGCAACTGGTAACGGTACTAAAGATGAAGAGATGGTCGTTAAAAAAGGCGATCAAGTGCTTTATGGCAAATATGCCGGCACTGAAATCGAACTGGACGGCGAAAAATACTTGATTATGCGTCAATCAGACATTCTTGCGGTAATCTCTTAAAGTGAAACAACTAAGATAAACTGGATTAAAAACATGATGAGGACGACAGGCGTAAAGGTGAAATTTCACTCCAAATTCCTCACTCCTCATTCCTAATTTTTTAAACGTTATGGCAAAAGAAATTAAATTTAATACTGAAGCGCGTGAACTTCTAAAAAAAGGAGTTGACGAATTGGCAAATGCAGTGAAAGTAACCCTCGGTCCTAAAGGCCGCAATGTGATTATTGAAAAGAAATTTGGTGCGCCGCACATTACCAAAGACGGTGTTTCGGTAGCCAAAGAAGTTGAATTGGCTGATCCGCTCGAAAACATGGGCGCACAAATGCTGAAAGAAGTGGCGTCAAAAACAGGCGACAATGCCGGCGACGGAACAACTACAGCAACTGTCTTGGCTCAGTCTATCATCAATGTCGGATTGAAGAATGTGGCTGCCGGCGCCAATCCTATGGATTTGAAACGCGGTATCGACAAGGCTGTCGCTAAGGTTGTGGCAAGCATCAAGAGCCAATCTATAGAAGTGGGCGATGACAATAGCAAAATTGAACAAGTTGCCACTATTTCAGCTAACAACGACCACGAAATTGGTAAACTGATTGCTGACGCAATGGCGAAAGTGAAAAAAGAGGGTGTCATCACGGTGGAAGAAGCCAAAGGAACCGACACTACTGTAGAAGTGGTGGAAGGTATGCAGTTCGACAGAGGATATCTTTCTCCATATTTCGTTACCAATACTGAAAAAATGGAAGCGGAACTTGAAAATCCGTATATCCTTATTCATGACAAGAAAATCTCTAACCTTAAAGAGATTCTCCCTATACTCGAAGCTACTGTACAAAGCGGCCGACCTTTGCTGATTATTGCCGAAGATATGGATGGCGAAGCATTGGCAACGTTGGTTGTAAACCGTTTGCGTGGCGGTTTGAAAGTATGTTCTGTGAAGGCTCCGGGATTCGGCGACCGTCGTAAAGAAATGCTCGAAGATATCGCTACATTGACTGGCGGCGTGGTTATCTCTGAAGAGAAAGGTCTGAAACTGGAAGGTGCTACTTTGGATATGCTGGGTACTGCTGAGAAAGTTACTGTAAACAAAGACAACACAACCATAGTGAACGGCGCTGGCAACAAAGACGCTATTGCTGCACGCGTAAATCAGATTAAAGCACAAATCGCTGCTACTACTTCTGATTATGACCGCGAAAAACTTCAAGAGCGTTTGGCTAAATTGGCAGGCGGTGTAGCTGTGCTTTATGTTGGTGCCGCTTCCGAAGTGGAAATGAAAGAGAAGAAAGACCGTGTGGACGATGCATTGAGTGCTACTCGTGCCGCTGTTGAAGAAGGTATCGTTCCTGGCGGTGGCGTGGCTTACATCCGTGCCATATCGTCATTGGATGGGCTGAAAGGTGACAACGAGGACGAAACAACGGGTATCGAAATCATCAAACGCGCTATCGAAGAACCGCTCCGCCAGATTGTGTTCAACGCAGGAAAAGAAGGCGCTGTGTATGTTCAGAAAGTGAAAGAGGGCAAAGGCGATTTCGGATACAATGCCCGCAAAGACGAATTCGAAAACTTTTTCGAGGCTGGTGTGATCGACCCTGCTAAAGTTACTCGTGTAGCACTTGAGAATGCCGCTTCTATTGCAGGCATGCTTTTGACAACGGAATGTATCATCGCAGATAAGAAAGAGGACAATCCTGCTCCTGCAATGCCTCCTATGGGTGGCGGAATGGGCGGCATGATGTAATACCGCTTTCCTAAAGGCAAAAAATAGGGCGTTCAAACCGAACGCCCTATTTTTTTTAGAAGGTTAATTTTGTTCCGAGCGATAAACTGAGAATAGAATGTGCGGACAATGTCTTATTTGTGACTTTGCTAATGATATATAAATCGCAGGATGAAATTTCCCAAATAGCACTGATGCTTCTAACGAAAATTCTCTTTGAAATCGGAATGTTGTAGGTGTATCTTTGTCCGACGGAAATGCCGAATCTTATTTTGCTTGAAAATCTGTAATAATCCTGATTGGGATAACGTTCTGGTTCTTTAACCCAGAAAATTTTATTGAGCGCGCTGTTTATATATAAACTGCAGGTAAGTGGGTGAATTGAAAAATTATTATTAATAGAAAATTTTTGCCAAGGTAAATATGTTTCACGCAAAGTGATAGTTGCAAATCCTTTTTTTGAGCTGTATTTTGGGACGAATCCCAGCATGAAGTCAGTTTCCCATTGCTCTTTTTTTCCGTACTCCCATCCTATCCCCATATTTGCAAGACCGATGCTGCCAGCATACTGAAGTCGTGTGAAGTCTGGTATCAGACAGTCCCATCTGTTGTGATATGTGTTTATGCGCTCTTCGTAAGTTCGGGCGTTTCGGGCATTTACAGTTTGAAATAAGATGCACATTGCGATACTAAAAATCAATCGTTTCATAATTGTAATGGTCGTTGTCTATGGTGAATATGTAGTATTGCCGGTATTTTGCGCAAGTTATCTGGTAATATATCAAACCGTCATCAAATATATCATTTGCTTTTGTTTTGTGACCATGTCCGCTAAGGCAGAAAAGCGGGTTGTTGAGCTTATGTAAGTATTGCTGGAAAATATCTTCTGAACCATTCTTGAATTCGTCAGAAAATGGCTCGGCATGAACGACGATAACAGTGTTTTTGCTGTTATGATCATCCCAAAAACCGGCAATGAAGGCAAAATTTGGTATAGGTTTTGTAAAGTCGTATTCCAAGGTATTTGTGTCAAGGCATAGAAATCTTGTGTTGCCGGCTATGAATGAGAAGTCTTCACTTCCGAACATCGTTTTGTAAATTTCCCTGCCGTTGCCAATGCAATCATGGTTGCCTAAAACGACGACAAATGGCACTTTTAATTTTTTCAAATATGATTGCTGCCAGTCGAACTCTTTTGTAAGTCCAAAGTCTGTAATGTCGCCGCAATGAATGACGAAATCAATGTCTGTTTGTGAATTTATGCTTTTCACTTCATCTTTAAATTCGTCAAACCATCGTTGCGTGTCGCTGATTACTGCAAAGCGTATCTTATCCTTTCCTTTTGTGGATTGTTCTATTTTTTCGATGTTTTTTCTGTTCAGGTGCTTTTCGCCTTCAATTTTTCCATCGTAAGGGTGAATGTCGAAAATTTCGCAAGACGATAAAAGCATAAGTGTCACAAGACTTGTGATAATTTTTAATTTCATTATAAGTGAATTCAATATGTGATTTTTGATTGGCAAGCAAAATTATTTTTTAATTTCTGGTTTATAATGTCCGTTTTTCCCATAAATGATGCCGAAAAAAGATTACTTGCTAAATGGGACATAAAGTGAGATAAATGGAATATTCATACGCTAAATAAATTCCTAATTTTGCTGCGGGTAAAAGATCAGGTTATGAAATGTGAAACAATGGAAGACTTACAGACATACGAACAGCTGGCTTCAAATGCTACAGGCGTCAGTTATTACGATTCAGAGTTACTTGTGGCCAGAAATGTAGATGCCAATGTGCTAAATAAAGGTGACAAATTAAGAATGAAAGGGCTTTTTGTCATCTTGTGTACAAATGGGAATCTGACGATAAAGGTGAACAATGAAAAAATCTGTTTGAACAAAAACGATTTGTTTTTCTGTCATTCCATGCAAGTTGTAGCCAATATTGTGTGTAGCGACGATTTCAGATGCGATGTTTTAGCCTTTACGATTGTGAGATTTTCGGGGATGTTGAACCATGTAGACGGCAAAATAATCCAGAATATAATTTTCATGAAAGAGAATCCTGTGATGAAACTTTCCGAAGGAAGTGTAGCTGTATTTGAATCGTATTTGGAGCTTTTTGAGAAAAAACATAAGGTGTTGGGTAATCGCATGTATGAAAAAAGCACTTCGAATCATCTGGTAATAGCCATGTTGTTGGATTTGATAAATATGGTTGATTTAGAGAGGATAAGAACAAAAAGTTCGCATGGATGGGATGTGCATGATGAAATATTGCACCGCTTTTTCGTTTTGCTTGCCAGTGATAATATTAAACATCGTACTGTAAAGTATTACGCTGACCAGTTGTGCACCACCCCAAAAAGCCTTTCTGTAAAATGCAGCAAATCTACAGGGAAGACGCCGTCGCAATGGATGAGGGATGTGCTTGTTGAGAAAATTAGATATATGCTCCTTTGTACAAACTATCCTATAAAAGAGATTGCTAATACCCTTGAATTTCCCAATGTCTCATTTTTCGGACGTTATGTGAAGGAGCATTTGGGGTGCAGCCCAGCGGAATTTCGCAGGACTAACAAGTGAATGCTCCTCTCAGCAGAGCTATTTCTTTGGCGTAACCGTCAAGTTCGTTGGGCGTTTCGAGGAAAAATGGGAGTCCTTTAAGCGCAGGATGGTTGATGACGCGCACGATGCACTCCAGACCTAAATTTCCTTCGCCTATTTTCGCATGGCGGTCTTTGTGGCTGCCTGGTGTGTTCAAACTGTCGTTCAAGTGTATGGCTTTCAGTCGGTCGAGGCCTATCACATTGTCAAACTCGGTGAGTACGCCGTCCAGGTTGTTTATAATGTCGTAGCCTGCATCAGAAATATGACAGGTGTCGAGGCATACGCCCATCTTGTCGCTCAGTTCGATGCGGTCGATGATGGAACGGAGTTCATAAAACGATTTGCCTACTTCACTTCCTTTGCCGGCCATGGTTTCTAGCAGAACAATAGTTGTCTGTTCGGGTTTCATGATTTCGTTCAGCGCTTCGGCTATTTGTTCAATGCCTGTCTCGGCGCCTTGTCCGGTATGACTTCCGGGGTGAAAGTTATAGAGCGTGCATGGCAGTTTCTCCATGCGTTTAAGGTCGTCAGCCATCATGTTTTTGGCAAACAGACGGGTTTCTGGATTAGATGAGCACAGATTGAGTGTGTAAGGCGCATGGGCCAGCAATGGTGCGAACTGATGTTCTTTCAGCAGCGCGCTCAGTCTTTCTGCGTCTTTTTCGTCAATGGCTTTAGCGTTGCCTCCGCGTGGGTTGCGGGTAAAAAACTGAAATGTGTTCGCTCCGATGCTCAACGCATCTTTTCCCATGGCTTCGTATCCGTCGGAAAGCGAGAGATGACAACCGATGTTTAGCATAAATGATAATTATGAATTAAGAATTATGAATGATGAATTGTTGTCCAATGAGAGGCTGTGCGTTTGTTTTTTTCTTGATTTTTTACTCGTTTATCAAGTCAACCGTGTGGCATGCCACAATGCCTGCAGTTTCGGTGCGCAGGCGACTTTCGCCCAGCGATATGGCGCGAAATCCGTTAGCTTTGGCCAAGGCAATCTCTTCTTGGCTGAAATCGCCCTCGGGACCAATTAGTATCAGGGTGTCGGCGGCTTTCTGGCAGATGTTTTTCAGTAGAATTTTGTCAGTGTCGCTGTCGCAGTGCGCAATGAATTTCTGTGTGTAATTATTGTTGGTGATGACTTCTTTGACAGAGCAGAGGGGATTCAGCTGTGTACGATAGGCTTTGAGCGACTGTTTCATTGCCGATATGACGATTTTCTCCAATCGTTCCTCTTTCAGCACTTTTCGCTCGGAACATTGACATAAAATCGGTGTGATTTCGTCTATGCCAATTTCTACCGTTTTTTCTACAAACCATTCCAATCGGTCGATGTTTTTGGTGGGCGCAATGGCAATATGCAACCGAAAATTCCTGCGTGGCACTTCCGTCTTTCGTGTAATGCGAAATTCACAGGATTTGCCGTGTATTCCGGATATTTCTGCATCGTAAAAACTGCCGTTTCCGTCGGTCAGACGAATCTCGTCGCCCGCTTTCAAGCGGAGCACTTTTATGGCATGCTGCGCTTCTTCTTCGGGCAGCAGGTGACAAGTCGCTATGTCGGGAACGAAAAACACGAAGAACGATGTTTCTGAGTTTGAAGATTTGAAAATTTATTTCCCTTCGGTCAATGATTGTTAATTGAAAATTGTGTCAGCGTCAATGTCAAAGTCTTCTCGCTTCTGTTTATTTATAAACTTCTTTTTTTGCTGCGAGCAAAGTGTTTTTCAGGAGCGAAACAATTGTCATTGGTCCTACGCCGCCAGGCACAGGGGTGATGAATGCGCATTTTGGCGCCACTTCGTCAAATTTCACGTCGCCGGTGAGTTTGAATCCTGTTTTTGTCTTGTCAGACGGAACGCGTGTAGTGCCTACGTCGATGATGGTTACGCCATCTTTCACCATATCAGCGGTAAGAAACTCGGGTTTTCCGAGTGCAGCGATGATGATATCGGCTTCGCGGCATATTTCTTTGATGTTTTTGGTGCGGCTGTGGCATACTGTAACTGTCGCGTCAAGTCCTTTTTGCATCATCAGCGAAGCGACTGGTTTGCCTACGATATTGCTACGACCTATAATAACGCAATTTTTGCCGCTTGTTTCAATTTTGTAGCGTTTGATGAGTTCAACGATTCCCGACGGTGTGGCAGACACATAGCAGGGCAGCCCGATTGACATGCGTCCTACGTTGATAGGGTGGAAACCGTCAACATCTTTCTTGTAGTTGATGGCTTCAATCACTTTTTGCTCCGAAATATGTTTCGGCAACGGCAATTGAACGATGAAACCGTCAACATCGTCGTCATTGTTCAGTTTGTCAATCTCTTTCAATAATTCATCTTCTGTGATGTCGGCTTCAAAAGCAAGTTTTGTTGATTTGAATCCTACTTGTGCGCACGATTTCACCTTGTGGGCTACGTATGTTTCGCTTCCGCCGTCGTGACCGACGATGATAACGGCCAAGTGCGGCTGTTTTTTGCCTGCGGCCATCATGGATTTCACTTCTTCTGCTATTTCCGATTTCACCTGATCGGCAATGAATTTTCCGTCAATGAGTTGCATGAGAAAGAGATTAAAGATTAAAGTTAAAAGTTAAAAGATTATTTTATCGTTTGATTTTAGGCATGTTGCCGAACGGATTTTTATGTTGTGTCACCATTTTCATCATTTTGCGGGTCTGGTCGAACTGTTTGATGAGTCTGTTCACCTCTTGCAATGATGTTCCGCTACCTTTGGCGATTCTTTCTTTGCGGCGTCCGTTCAGTATGCCGGGATTAGTCCTTTCGGCAGGTGTCATCGAATAAATGATGGCTTCGATGCCTTTGAAGGCGTTGTCGTCGATATCCACATCTTTCAGCGCTTTTCCTACGCCAGGAATCATGCCGGCAAGGTCTTTCAGATTTCCCATTTTCTTTATTTGGTGAATCTGATTGAGGAAGTCGTTGAAATCAAACTGGTTTTTGGCGATTTTTTTCTGCAGTTTGCGCGCTTCTGCCTCGTCGTATTGCGCTTCGGCGCGTTCTACAAGTGACACAATGTCGCCCATGCCAAGGATTCGGTCGGCCATACGGGTAGGGTGGAAAGCGTCAAAAGCTTCCATCTTTTCGCCGGTTCCGACAAATTTGATAGGCTTGTTCACTACCGAGCGTATAGAGAGCGCACCACCGCCGCGCGTGTCGCCGTCGAGTTTAGTGAGTACCACGCCGGTAAAGTCCAAACGGTCGTTGAATTCTTTGGCGGTGTTCACTGCATCTTGTCCTGTCATGGCATCCACCACAAAGAGGATTTCTTGCGGATTGATGGCGTTTTTGATGGCCTCAATCTCGTTCATCATGGCTTCGTCCACTGCCAAACGACCGGCGGTATCCACAATCACAAGGTCGAAACCGTATTGTTTAGCGTGTTTGATGGCGTTTTGTGCGATTTCAACGGCATTTTGGCTGCCTTCTTCCGTATATACAGGTACACCGATTTGTTCGCCCAGCACTTTCAACTGTTCGATGGCTGCAGGACGATAGACATCGCATGCAACCAGCAACGGATTTTTCTTTTGCTTGTTTTTCAGGCTGTTGGCAAGTTTTCCTGAAAATGTAGTTTTACCAGAACCCTGCAATCCCGACATGAGGATGATGGCTGGTGCGCCTTTGGTGTTGATGCCCACATTCTCGCCGCCCATCAAAGTGGCAAGTTCGTCGTGCACTATCTTCACGAGCATTTCTTGCGGGCGTACGGCGGTGAGTACATCCTGACCGATGGCCTTTTCCTTCACTTTTTCGGTGAATTCCTTGGCTGTCTTGTAGTTTACATCGGCGTTCAACAGCGCTTTTCGGATTTCTTTCAGTGTTTCCGCTACATTTATTTCGGTTATTTTGCCCTGTCCTTTCAGAATTTTGAACGAGCGTTCCAGTTTTTCGCTTAGACTTTCAAACATATTGTTGCTGAGTGTTTACTTATAACTTGTTTACTTATTGATTTGACTGTTTGAGGCTGCGCAGGAAAAAGCGTACAATGCCGTTTTTGTTTCGGCGCAACCGTTCCCTTATTCTTACGCGCGTGTAGGGCACTTCGATGCCTTGGAGCGCATACAGAATCATTTGCGATGCGATTTCCACATTGTCCACGGCAAACACTTTCTTGTTGATGCCTTCTTGCAGAATACGGCGCAGAAAGGCAAGTTCGTACGAGTTTATCTTCTGTCGCGCTTTGGTCACCTCCAGGATGTTGTTGAAAAAGACACTACGGAGCGAGCCGTTTCTGTTCACAATCTCGTTGATAGTGTTCAGTCGGGTGACTATGTACTCGATGATTTTTCGCTCGGGGTTAATGTCTTTGTTTACAATTACTTCCAAATTGTTAATCAGCAGTGCGAGTTCTTGCTCTATAACGGCTGTATAGACTTCCTCTTTGCTCTTGAAGTACACATACAAGGTACGACGCCCTTTGCCCGAACGGACGGAGATGTCGTTCATGGTGGTGTTGTTCACGCCTTTCTCGGCAAAAAGCTCGCGCGCTGTGTTTATCAGCAATTCTTTGGTCTTCGAAACTTTCATCAGTCATTTATCTTCTGAGTGCAAAGATAGCAAAAAAGAAACAAAAATTGCGTATGTGTGCAAAAAAATATTTGAAGCGAGATAACAGAAGCGAGAAGCAAGAAGACTTTGACTCAGACTTTGACGCTGACGGAAATAATTCCCAATAATCCAATTATTTAATTTTCAATTAATTTGACTTCGACGCAGACGCAAGATAATTAATAATTAATAAAGTGATTTGTTTACGAATATTCAAAATTGGACTTACGATGATGAAGACTACCTTGATTTTGAAGTGAAAGAATACAATAAAGAGAAATATATTTACAAATTCACTTTAAATAAATTTACAACATCTCCAGTGTATTTTCAAGTTGTGAATGACAATAAAGATTGGAAAATAGATGAAATTGTAGAGGTGTAGCGTAAATAAACGGAATCCTAGGATTAGACAAGGCTTTCGTTTTTATGAATATCATAAGTTTATTTCCGGCAAGAAAATAAAAAACCGCCTTGACTGTAGAGCCAAGGCGGTTTTTTTATCGTTGAAATCGCCAAATTTTAAATCAAAGAATTCAAATGTTTCTCGTAAGCGTCCCAATCGGTAATCGGTTTGCGAGCTACGCCTGATTCTATAGCAGCTTTCGCTACAGCAATAGAAACGCGCGAAATCAGTCGTTTGTCGAATGGACGTGGAATGAAGTATTCGCGTCCGAAAACGGCCTTTGTGCCGTAAATTTCGTTCAAGTATTCTGGAACTTCTTCCTGTGCCAATTCTGCCAAAGCTTTAACAGCAGCCAGTTTCATGGCTTCGTTAATCTTGGTGGCACGTACATCCAAAGCGCCGCGGAAAATGTAAGGGAATCCTAACACATTGTTAATCT
This sequence comes from Bacteroidales bacterium, assembly GCA_015061145.1. Taxonomy (GTDB): domain Bacteria; phylum Bacteroidota; class Bacteroidia; order Bacteroidales; family Paludibacteraceae; genus UBA1754. The sequence goes on from SUXD01000013.1 coordinate 52,379, forward strand.
GGTTAGGATAGTCTGAACGACCAGTTGCAAAAATGATGTCTGGACGTGCTTCGTGCGCCAGGTCATACGAAATTTCCGGATTCGGGTTAGCCAAGGCGAACACAATAGGATTTTCGTTCATGCTCTGTACCATCTCTTTGGTGAGCACATTGGCTTTTGAAAGTCCGAGGAATACATCCGCGCCTTTGATAGCTTCTTCGAGTGTGTTAAATGGCTTGTCGGTTGCGAATATTTTCTTGGCGTCGTTCAGGTCGGTGCGGCGTGTCGAGATGACACCTTTACTGTCGCACATCACGAAATTGTCTTTCTTCACACCCAAAGCCCAGAAAAGTTTGGTGCAAGAGTTGGCGGCAGCGCCGGCTCCGTTTACCACAACCTTCACATCTTCGATTTTCTTGCCTACGATTTTCAGTGCGTTCAGCAGTCCAGCTGAAGAAATGATGGCTGTTCCGTGTTGGTCGTCGTGCATCATCGGGATGTCGAGTTCCTTTTTCAGTTTTTCCTCAATGATAAAGCATTCAGGCGCTTTGATGTCTTCGAGGTTGATGCCGCCGAAAGTAGGAGCTATCGCTTTTACGATTTCCACGAACTTATCAGGGTCTGTTTCGTTTATCTCAATGTCGAAAACATCGATGCCTGCGTATATTTTGAACAACAGTCCTTTGCCTTCCATAACAGGTTTTCCCGCAATGGCTCCGATGTTGCCAAGACCGAGAACTGCAGTTCCGTTAGAAATAACGGCAACCAAATTGCCTTTTGATGTGTATTCGTATGCCAAATCAGCGTTGTCTTTGATGGCGAGGCAAGGTTCTGCTACACCTGGCGTATATGCCAAAGACAAGTCTTCTTGTGTTTTGTGAGGTTTTGTAGGTACTACCTCAATCTTTCCTGCTTTTCCTTGTGAGTGGTAGAGCAGGGCCTTTTCTTTCAAATTCTCCATTTTTCTTATTGTGTGATTTTTTGTACCAAAAAAATTTCGGCAAATTTACCGCTTTTTGTTTAAAAAAGCAATATAAACATGCAGTAAAAATTGCTCGAAATGATATGAAATGAGCAATTTCGCTTTATTCGTCAAAATCTTCTTCGCTGAAGAAATCGTTATCTGTGTCGAGAAAGTCGTCGAGCTGCCGCCGTTCTTTCTTCGTGGGGCGTCCTGTTCCGCGGTCTCTGTTGCCCGATTTCGCGAATTTTTCCATTTCCAGAATGTCCAGTTCGCTTTGTGGCGTCACATTGGCCATAAAGTCGGGTACAAGCTTGGCGTTCATGCGATTTTCCGACAGATCGAGCACTTTGAAGTGGAAAGTGACAGCGCCGCGTTTTATCATGACGGTCTCACCTCGTTTGATGTTGCGCGAGGGTTTTACGGCAACATCGCCGATTTTCACTTTGCCTTTCTTGCATTGCTCAGCTGCCAGACTCCGTGTTTTGAACAGGCGTACAGCCCACATCCATTTGTCAATTCTGACTTCCTCTTTCATGCAGTTATTGCTCGATGATTATCTGATAGACCGATTCGAATGTTTCGCCTGACTGCAGCGCCTGAATCCAGTCTTTTTGCTCGTAAGTGCCGTCGTAGTGCGCTTTGTCGGCGCGTCCGTACCAAGGCTCGATGCACACAAAAGGGGCGTTTTTGCTCGGCGGCGACCATAGACCTACCAGCGGACTGTCGAATTTTACCGTTAAATACGGCTTTTTTTGCTGGTCGCAAAGGGTCACTTTCTGCGTTTGACCGTTTTCCAAAACAAGGGCGTCTTTGGCGAATGTCTCGGTGGTGAGAGGCAGAAAACCTTCGTTTAATTCTACATATTTTTCAATACTCTTGTCCACGCATCCGCCTTCGGTGATGACGGTGCATTTCAACCGTTCCACTTTTGGCTCGAAGGCGAAAAATCCGCGTTCAGTATTGTCTTTCAACGCTTCGTCCATAGCTTCTACGCCATTTTCAATGGCGTTGTTGCTCAGCAGTGGCCAATGGAACGCAGGGTGTGCGCCGATTTGAAAGAAAATCTGCTTCTCACCGGGATTTTCCACTTTCCAGATCACATCAATGGTGTTTTCGTGCAGTTTGTATCCAATGGTAAGTTTAAACGGATAGGGGTATTTCTCGAATGTCTCGGCTGATGATTCCAAAGTGTAATAAGCTTCGTTTTCGGTGCACGACACCAGCTTAAAGTCCATGTCGCGGGCAAAGCCGTGCTGGCCGAGTTTGAATGTTTTTCCGCCTGAGCGGTATTCTCCGTTCCATACGCTTCCTACGATGGGGAAAAGTACGGGAGAGTGGCGTTTCCAATATTTCGGGTGTGCTTGCCACAGGTATTCGCGTCCGTTCGCTTTGATGCTGCTCAGTTCGGCGCCATGGTCCTCGATGCAGACAGTCAGAAAGTCATTTGATATTTTTTTCATTTGTTATTGAATTGATTCATAGTGTTTTGTATTCCGGCCAAACAGAAACTCTTGATGGCTTCTGTGGTGATGGCTGTGCGCTCTTTGAGTGTTTGCCGTTCTTCGTCGCTCCATTCTCCTAGCACATAGTCAACCTGTTGGCCGCGTGCAAATTCGTTGCCGATGCCAAAACGGAGTCGTGCATATTTTTGCGTGCTTATCAAGGCTTCGATGTTCTTCAGCCCATTGTGTCCGCCTGCGCTTCCGCTGCCTTTCATCCTGATAGTGCCAAAGGGAAGGGCGAGGTCGTCCACAAGTACCAAAAGGTTCTCTACGGGGATATTCTCTTTTTGCATCCAGTAACGGACCGCGTTGCCGCTCAAGTTCATAAATGTAGATGGCTTGAGCAGGGTGAGGACGTGCCCTTTGAGTTTGCAGGTGGCCACGCTGCCGTATCGTGCATCGGTAAAAAGAATATTGGACGCTTCGGCAAAAGCGTCCAATATCTTGAATCCTATGTTGTGGCGGGTTTCGGCATACTCGTCTCCGATGTTGCCCAGCCCGACAATCAAGTATTTCATAAAATGTCAGTTTATTTGTCTGCAGCGGCGTTTTTAGCGGCTCTTGTCGCTTTAACAACAGCTACGATAGCATTTTTAGGGCTGATGATTTCCAAGTTGTCGAACGAAAGAGAACCTACTTGGATTGCTTTGCCAAGTCCAAGGCTTTCGATGTTGATAGTCAGGATTTCAGGGATGTTGTTGTAAAGTCCTTTGACTTTCATTTTTCTCATTGCCTGGTTAAGTTTACCACCGGCTTTCACACCTTCAGCCAGACCTTCGAGTTTAATAGGAACTTCCATCACGATAGGTTTGTCTTCAGAAACCTGATAGAAATCTACGTGCAGGATAGTGTCTTTTACAGGGTGGAATTGTGCGTCTTTCAATACAGCGTTGGCTTTTTTGCCGTCGATGCTGAGTTCAACCAGATAAATGTCCGGTGTGTAGATGAGTTTTCTCAATTCGCCTTCGCTCACTGTGAAATTGGTGTTTTCACCGTTTCCGTAAAGAACGCAAGGGATAAGGTTTGCTTTTCTTTCTGCTTTTGCGGCTTTTTTGCCGAGCTCTTTTCTGGCTGTACCAGTAATTGCTAAATTTTTCATTTGTTAATTTGTTTAGTGTTACTCAAAATAAAGCGGTAGGTCATCGTCTAAATTTCCCATCACACTTCTGAAAATTTTTGCAAAGATAATACTTTTTTGCGGATAATCAAAGGGAAACACATTTTTTACCCACAAAAGTCATTCCTGTGGACTAGAATTGTACGCCCAATCCGAGTTCTAGAAAATTGCAGCGCGAACGGAATTCTTTGACACCGAAATCTTTCACCCAGTTTTTGGAACGAGTGAAACTGCTGATTCCGCCGTTGAAACGCAATTCGCCGACAATCGCGCAGTTGCGCGCCACCTCATATTCGGCTCCAATGCCTAAAATATAGGAGGTCAGCGCCGTGTTGTAATATTTCTTCTGTATCTTGTTCTTTTCGCTGTCGCGGGCTTGCAGCACAGCTCCAATGCCGAAGCCGGCTTTCATGAAATACCGCATAGAACCGTATTGGTCGGTACGGGCCTGAATCAGCAAGGGGAGTTCCAGCTCTGTCGCTTTGTAGGAGATTTTCGATTTTTCGGCCTGTTTGAGTATTTCTGCATCTTTGGTTGATTTCATCTTGCCGCCTATCGAATTGATATTGACACCGGTGACAAGCGAAAAATTCTCATGAAAGTTGTAAAGTACGCTGATGCCTGCGTTACATTTGGCTTTCACACCATCGCTTTCGGAGTATTTGTGACTGATGCCGAACCACGAGAAAGCGGGAGCCACTTTCAGTCCCACATTGATGGCTTTGTCTTGTGCGCAAAGGGCGGATGCAGTGAAGAGCAGTGCCGCAAACAATGTCTTTTTCATAATGAATAATTTTGCTTGCAAAGAAAATGTTTTTAATTCAAATTAGGAAATAAATGCAACTTTATTGTGGCCAATGAATGTCGAATTTCATATTTTCGAGATTGAAAGTGATGTTTTCGTCCAGAAAATCGCGTTTGAAATCATCGCATGCCGCAATATCGTGCGCAGTCCCGAAAGTTGCCTTTCCGTTGTGCAGAAAGAGTATTTTGTCGGCTGTTTGAAATGCCAGTTCTGTTTCGTGAATCGAAAAGATGACACATTTCTTGTTTTTCCTGGCCCATTCTTTCAAAAAAATCAATGTTTTAATTTTGGAAGGCAAATCGAGGTGCGATGTGGGCTCGTCGAGCAGAATGTTTTCGGTGTCTTGTGCAATGGTTTTCGCTATCAAAGTCTTTTGCTTTTCACCGTCAGAAAGGCAGTCGAAAGGCGTGTCTGACAGTTCGGCCATACCCATTGCGCGAACGGCGTTGTCGATAATCAGCTTGTCTTTTTCAGTGAAATGGCAGGAATTGTCATGGTATGGATATCTGCCGTATGCTGCCATTTGCCATACGCTGATGTGTCTTACGGCTATTTCGTCAGTGAGCAGCATGGCGGTTTGGCGTGACATCTCAGTCCATTTGATTTTGTCGTTGCGGGTTTCGCCAATGAAAAATGAGCCGTCAACGGGTGGCAACAGTCCGGCCAGCGTTTTCAGAAGGGTGGTCTTTCCTATGCCGTTTTTCCCGATAATTCCTATAAATTCGCCGTTTTCGAAAGTGAGATTTCCGAGGCGGGCGAGTGTGTTGGTATGTCCGATGCAAAGTTCGTGAGTCCGTATCATATTTTTTCTCCTTTCAGTATTATCCAAATGATCATCGGACCGCCCAGCAACGATGTGACGGCGTTGATGGGGATAGGGTTGGCGGGCAATTGTGACAGAATGTCGCAAAGGAGCATGGTGGCTGCTCCGCAAATGGCGCATGCAACAAGCAGCGTTCGGTGGTCGAAGGTGCGGAATATGCCTTTGGCGATGTGCGGCACGGCTATGCCGACAAAAGCAATGGGTCCGACAAAGGCCGTGATGGTGCCCGACAGAATGCCTGCGGTCAGCAGAATGACGGTGCGCGTTTTTTTTATGCTAAGACCGAGCGTTTGCGCGTTATCTTCTCCAAGAATCCAAAGGTTCAGCGGTTTGGCCAGCAAAAGGCAGACCAAAGCTACGAGCAATGTTACGGGAAGTATGAGGCAGAGCGACTGCCAAGTGGTGGCGCCCAGGTTACCCA
>SUXD01000038.1 GCA_015061145.1 Bacteroidales bacterium
GCTACAGCTTCTGCCACACAAGCAAGTTCTGTAGATAGAAGCGAGAAGCAAGATAATTATCCATTGTCCATTATCAATTGATCGAAGATTATTTTATCAAATCATCATAAAGAAACAAGCGGCAACCCTCAGGTTGCCGCTTGTTTCTTTATGATTTGTAATTCTTTTTTGAGAAAAACATTTAAGGATTTTTGTATTTTAGAAATTAGTAAGTAACTTTACAAATTGATAAGAAGTTGCTTTTGATAATTAAATAAAGCACTATATTTTGCTTGGTTCCTCGCTTTGATAAGGGCTTGAGTTGATAAGAGCAAAAGATTTTTCCAGTGAGAAAAATAATAAAAAATATATAAATGACTAATTTATGGTTTTATTCACCATTAAAAAATGAAAAAGAATCTCAGAAATTAGCTAACGAATTAAATATCAGTCCTGTATTGGCCCGGCTGTTGGTTCAGAGAGGGGTGACGACCTTTGAAGAGGCGAAAAAATTCTTCCGTCCGAGATTGGAAGATTTGCATGACCCTTTTCTTATGGTGGATATGGATAAGGCTGTAGAGAGGCTGAGTAGCGCCTTGAGTAGCAAGGAGAAAATTCTCATTTATGGTGATTATGATGTGGATGGCACTACGGCCGTCGCATTGGTTTATCTTTTTTTGATAAACTATTGTGCATCTTCGGAAATAGACTATTATATTCCGAATAGATACACGGAAGGTTATGGCATATCTTACGATGGTATAGATTATGCCGCTGACAATGGTTTTTCGCTGATTATTGCGCTTGATTGCGGCATAAAGGCTGTAGAGAAGGTTGAATATGCGCATCAGAAGGGTGTGGATGTCATTATATGTGACCATCATACACCTGATGAGGTGCTGCCAGACGCAGTGGCTGTGCTTGATCCGAAACGCGAAGATTCCACTTATCCGTACAATGAACTTTCGGGGTGTGGCGTCGGTTTCAAACTGATGCATGCCTTTGCGATGAAACATCCTATAGAAGGTATTGAAAAACAGTTGTTCCGCTTGTTGGATTTGTTGGCTGTGAGCATTGCTTCTGATATTGTACCGATAACAGGCGAAAATAGAGTTCTTGCTTATTATGGTTTGAAACAGATAAACGAGAAACCTACGCTAGGTCTTAAAAGCATTATTGAAGTGTGTGAATTGGCAGATAAACCGCTTTCCATTTCGGATATTGTGTTCAAAATTGGTCCCCGAATAAACGCTTCGGGACGCATGGAGAACGGGAAGAAGGTGGTAGAGCTGCTTATATCCAAAGATATAGATTTTGCACGCGAAAGAAGTGCCGAAATTAACGGATACAATGAAGACCGTAAATCGTTGGATAAAAGTATCACAGAAGAGGCTATACAGCTTGTGAAGAACAATGAGGAGTACCAAGGCAAGAAATCGATAGTGGTTTTCAACTCTAATTGGGGTGACCAGGATGAGGACGAACGCCGAGATAAAGGCGTGATAGGCATTGTTGCTTCCCGCCTTTCGGAAAAATACTATCGCCCGACAGTGGTGCTTACACAATCAAACGGATTGGCGACAGGTTCGGCGCGTTCGGTGCCTGGTTTCGATTTATACAAGGCGATAGATTCGTGCCGTCATCTGCTCGAGAATTTTGGCGGTCACATGTACGCTGCCGGTCTTTCGATGAAAGTGGAGAATGTGGAGGAATTCAAACGTTGTTTCGAACAGTATGTTTCCGAAAACATTACAGAAGAACAGCAATGTCCCAAGATAGAGATTGATGCAGATTTGGAACTTCGCGAGATAGACAAGAAATTTTTCAGGGTGCTTTCGCAGTTCAGTCCGTTTGGACCAGGCAATATGAAACCGGTATTCTGTACTCATCAAGTGCACGATTGCGGATACAGCCGTCGTGTGGGAAAAGAGTTGAAACATCTGAAATTAGAGGTTTCTGACGATTCGGAGTATAGAATGAATGGCATAGCTTTTGGCAAAGGTGATGTTTATGAACAGATAAAATATAATAAACTTCTTTCGCCGCGGTTCAGCATCTGTTATACTTTGGAGGAGAATGTGTTTAATGGTACATCAACAGTTCAGTTGATGGTGCGTGATATTAAACTGGATTAAAACATTAGATAGATTTCTGAGAAAACGGGAGGTGTCGTAGTATGCTTCCCTTTTTTACATTTCAAACGCCAATATTTGGACAAGTTCAGAGAAATATTGCAGAAATACTGGGGGTATTCGGATTTCCGTTCCTTGCAGGATAAGATTATCGCTTCTGTTGCGGCAGGTAACGACACATTGGGGTTGATGCCGACCGGAGGCGGAAAATCTATTACATTCCAGGTCCCGGCATTGGCCAAAGAAGGTGTCTGTATTGTGGTGACACCTCTCATCGCATTGATGAAGGATCAGGTGCAGAACTTGAGAGACCGCAGAATAAAAGCGGTGGCGGTGTATTCGGGTATGACCAATGAGGAAATAGTCATTGCATTGGATAATTGTATTTTGGGTGATTATAAGTTTTTGTATATTTCTCCGGAACGAATCAATACCGAAATGTTCAAGGTGAAATTGGCGCGCATGAAAGTTTCGTATCTTGTTGTGGACGAATCTCATTGTATTTCGCAGTGGGGATACGATTTCAGACCTTCGTATCTGCATATTGCTGATTTGCGCAGCATGATTCCTGATGCGCCAGTGCTTGCAGTGACAGCAACAGCAACCCCAGAGGTGGTGGATGATATACAGGAGCGTTTGCTTTTTAAGAAGAAAAATGTCTTTAAGAAAAGTTTTGAGCGAAAGAATCTTGCCTATGTGGTGAAGAAAGTGGACGACAAAAACCATTTCTTGCTGAAAATATTGAATAGCGTTCCTGGTTGTGCCATTGTGTATGTAAGAAGTCGCAAGAAGACGAAAGAAATAGCGGAATTATTGCAAGAAAAGGGCATCACGGCCGATTATTTTCATGCAGGGCTGAGCAACGAGACGAAAGACCGAAAACAAGATAATTGGAAAACAGACAAATGTCGTGTAATGGTGGCAACTAACGCTTTCGGAATGGGAATTGACAAGCCTGATGTCCGTCTGGTGGTGCATGTGGATTTGCCGGAGTCGCTGGAGGCGTATTTCCAAGAGGCGGGAAGAGCCGGGCGCGATGAGAAAAAGTCTTATGCGGTACTTCTTTTCTCTCAAGCCGATGAGCGGAGCATGAAAAAAAGGTATTCTGACAATTTCCCGGAAAAGGAGACGATAAAAAAGATATACAATGCGTTGGGAAGTTTCTTTCAGGTTCCTGTAGATGAAGGTGAAGGAAGCGTTTATGAATTTGATATTATGAAATTCTGTACGGCATTTCATTTTTCGGTTCTTCAAACACACAGCGCGCTCAAAATATTGCAGCAAGCCGAATATATAGAATATTCGGAAGATGTAGAAATTCCGTCACGGTTTATGTTTACCATGCAGCGTGATGCGTTGTACCGATTCCAAAGCCCGAATGAAGATTACGAGCGATTGACAAATTTGCTTTTGCGGAAATACTGCGGCACTTTTACTGATTTTACGATATTCAACGAGGATGAATTGTCGAAAGAGATGGGATGCTCGCGTGATACGCTGTATCATTTGTTGCTTACTTTCGACCGTCTTGGTGTGATTCGTTATGTTCCAGGAGGCATCAAAACTTTAATTGCCTACACTCAAGTGCGCCGCGATGCCAGCAGGTTTGCATTGTCGAAGAATGTTTACGAGGACCGTAAGGAGCGATATAAGAAACGTTTGGAGAGTGTGATTGCTTATGCGCAGTCAGATTCGGTTTGCCGTAGCAGAATGCTTTTGGGTTATTTCGGCGACAGGCAGGCGGACGACTGCGGTTGTTGCGATGTGTGCTTGAAAAAGAAGAAAGAGGGGCTCACTGATGATGAATTCACCATTAATAGGCGAGAGATAAGGGCTTTGCTCGGCGAGGGACCTATATCGTTGAGGGCGCTGGTAGATAGTTTTCCTGCAGAAAAAGAAGAAACTATTCTGAAAACAATCCGTTTCATGCTCGATAATGGACATATAGAGTATGACGAAACGAATCTCCTGAAATTAAAATAAGTCAATTGACGATAAAACAAAAAAGAGGATTGAATTCAATCCTCTTTTTGTGTATGAACGATGAAAGAACTTATTATTTCTTTCTGTTTCCGTAACGGCTGTTGAATTTGTCAACACGACCAGCAGTGTCCACCAAGTTGCTTTTGCCTGTGTAGAACGGGTGTGAAGTGTTGGAAATATCCATTTTTGCCAATGGATAGGTTGTACCGTCAATTTCAATAGTGTCTTTTGTGCTAATGGTAGAACGAGTGATGAAAACATCGCCATTAGACATGTCTTTGAAAGCAACTAAACGATAGCTTTCGGGATGAAGTCCTTCTTTCATATCTGTAAAATTTTATTATTTTTTCTATTTTGGGTTGCAAATATACGCACTATTTTCCTTTTTGCAAAGTTTTTTGTGCATTTTGTTTTCTTATTCAGTTTCTTGCTCTTTCTGCATGGCTTTCTCGCGTGTGTCACGAGGGATGACAGTAGAGCGGTTCACTTCCTTGCTTTGGTCGAACATGCAGCGATAAGTGATGTGCCGTGTAGAGAACGAAGCGCCTACCGATTCGTGCAAAGCGCGCATTTTAGGATTGAAGTCTCCCACCCACGACAATTCGATGTGGTCGTATTCCTTGTGGGATTTCATGGCTTCATTCATGTGCCAGAACATAACAGACTCCAAGCCGCATTTCTGGTATTTCGGTTTCACGCCCATGATGACGATGCGCGCGCGAGTGATGGTCTTACGCCACTTGTAGTAAACAAATTTTATTTTGCTCCACAAGTTGAGTTTTCCGTTCAGATGTTTGACGATTTGGTTCAGGTCAGGATACATGATAAGGAATGCAGCCGGTTCGCCGTTGGCATAGACAAACCAGATGAAATCTTCTTCAATGAAATCTTTGATGTCATTGAGTTTCATTTCTACATCCTCTTCGCTCATCTGCTTGAAGTTTTCGTGAAACTCCCACGCATCTTGGTATATTTCGAGCATGTCGTTCATGTATTTGTGCGCTTTGTCCATGGTGAAATGCTCGCAGGTGTATTCCGGTTTGCGACGCACCCAGTCGGCTATTTTCCAGAAGCGTTCGGGAAATTTCTTGCGCAAGTCAAGTGAGTTGGACACTTGTTCGAAATAGAATGAGAAACCGTAGGTCTCGAAAAGATTCTTGTAGTAGGGCGGATTGTATTGCATGCCGATGGCAGGAGGAGTGAAACCTTCTACCAACAATCCCCAGAAATTGTCGTTCTCGCCGAAGTTTATCGGTCCGTCCATGGCTTCCATGCCTCGTTGCTGCAGCCATTGCTTGGCGGTGTCGAACAGCATGTTGGCGGCTTTTTGGTCGTCGATGCACTCGAAGAAACCGCAACCGCCGGTGGGTTGTTCAAATCCGTAGGCTTTTTCTGTATTGATGAATGCGGCAATGCGCCCGATGACTTGGTCGTTGTCGTCTTTCAGCAAAAAGCGTGTTGCTTCGCCGTGTTTGTAAAATTCATTTTTCGTGGGGTCGAAAATTTCTTCTATCTGAACATCCAAAGGGCGGATGTAGTTGCTGTCGCCTTTGTAAATGAGTTTTACCACATCCAGAAACTGGCGTTTTGCTTTCTCGCTTTTTACCTCTTCAATTTTCATAATATTCAAGTTGGGGTTATTATTGCAAAGATAAACCGAATTATTTAATTATTCAATTATCTGATTTCCAATTATTCAATAAATTTCGCCGATTGGGATGTTTGAGGATTTTGAAGTGTGTTTACTGACAATGCGCAATGCGTGCATTAATCCATTATTTTACACTTCCCAATTCTTTGTAGATTTTCAGGCAGGCGTAGGCGTCGAGGGCGGCGTATTTTTGTTGCAGCAGCGTGAGCTCTGGTGCTTCCCAGTTGGTGAGCCGTTGCCTTTTTGAAATTTTTTTGCCGAAAACAATGGCGTATATTTTTTGCAGACTCTGTTCCTCTATCCCGAATGATTTGACGACGGTTTGCAGGTCGATGAGCGAAGAAGTGTCTTGTATGTTGCTTACGATGCGTATGGCATGCAGGTCGTCTTTGAGCGAGAGGCCCACTTTCAGTATGCTGTTGTCTTCCAAAAAGTGAAGCAGCGTATCGGGCATGCCAGTCTTGTTCAGGCGGATGAGGAATGCTTTTCGGTCGGTGGCTATCTGCAGCAGCGTCACTTTGTTGGGTGCAGCGCCTTTTTTGAAGTTCGGGCGTGTTTCGGTATCGATGCCGACAATTTTCTCGTTGTAGAGTTCGCTCAGGCATTTGTCCAATTGCTGCAGATTGTTCACCACAACGATTTCTCCGCTGTAGTTTTCAACGGGCAGACTGTTTACTGCGTCTTTGCTGATGGTATGTTCAAATCTGTTTAATTCCATTCGTTGTCGTTTTCTTCCTGATAGTCGTTCATGCGGCGGTGCAGGAAAGAGTTTTCGCTTTGCGGTTGTCTGTCGTCTTCATCGGAGTCTGCTGTGCAGTAAAGCGTATGATGGATGGCTTTGAGCGCGCTCAGCAATTTTTCGCCCCAATATTCGCGAAAAGAGCGTTGACAAAGGTGCAGGGCATCGTTCATAATGTCTTCGTTACCCATTTGATAGCGCATCAGAAAGTCTTTCAGGTCTTGATAGATATCGGCGATGTTTTCGGAAATGGAAGAGGCTTCGAGTTCCGGCATCTCGCTCCACGGGTTGTCCGTATCGCTATATTCGGCAAAAGAATCGGAGTCGCCGAGCAACGACAAGATGCCCTGATGTACGAATTCATAGTCGGATTCGGTGACGAACTGTTCCAAATCTTCATCGTAAACAGGTTCGAAATCGGGCAGCATGCTGGTCTTCTGGTAGATGATGGCCAGCAGTTTGGAGAGTCGTGTCAAGTAATCTTTTTTTTCGAAAGACGCTGATTTCTCGAAGAAGCTGACGCTTTCGGACGCTACGGTGACAAATTCGATGACTTGCGGTGAGTAAACGGGGTTTTCCATAAGTTCTTGTTTCTGCAAATTTACGATAATTCTTTCTGAAAAATGACCATTTCTCTCTTTTTTTGTATGGCAGAAACCGCGTTTTTCATATTCCGATAAGAAAAAATATGTATATTTGCGACTTTCATAAAAGACCAATCGTATGTTAGTGAAAACCTTTGGTGCGGCAGTGCAAGGCATTTCCGCCACTATTATAACCATAGAGGTGAACATCTCGCAAGGAATCCGTTTTTTCTTGGTTGGACTTCCCGACAATGCGGTGAAAGAAAGCCATGAGCGTATTGTTTCGGCATTGCAATATAATGGATATAAGTTCCCGAAATTCCAGATTGTGGTGAATATGGCTCCCGCCGACATCAAAAAGGAGGGTTCAGCCTACGACTTGCCTATTGCAGTGGGAATCATGGCGGCAGCCGAGAAGATAAAGGCCGACAGGCTGCCTAATTTCGTCATGATGGGCGAATTGTCGCTGGACGGCACGCTGCAACCGATAAAGGGTATCCTGCCAATGGCGATAAAGGCGCGCGAACAGGGTTACGAGGGCATTATTGTTCCAAAACAGAACGCTAAAGAGGCTGCGGTGGTGAACAATCTGGATGTTTACGGCGCCGAGAATATCAAAGAGGTGCTGCAGTTTCTGAATGGCGAGGCCGACATAGAAAAGACGGAGGTGGATACCCGTAAGGTTTTCTATCAGAATATCAATCATTTCGATATTGATTTTGACGATGTAAAAGGGCAAGAGAATGTGAAGCGCGCGCTTGAGGTTGCTGCTGCTGGCGGACATAACATCATCATGGTTGGTCCTCCGGGTGCGGGTAAGTCGATGATGGCCAAGCGAATACCGACGATTCTCCCGCCGTTGACGCTGCACGAGGCATTGGAAACCACCAAGATACACTCTGTGGCAGGAAAAGTTGGGAAAGATGTGTCGCTCATAGCGCAGCGCCCCTTCCGTTCGCCTCATCACACCATCTCTAATGTAGCTTTGGTGGGTGGCGGCTCTTTCCCGCAGCCGGGCGAAATATCGTTGGCGCATAATGGCGTTTTGTTCCTCGACGAGTTGCCTGAATTTAAGCGCGAAGTGCTGGAGGTGCTGCGTCAGCCGCTCGAAGACCGTAAAATATCCATTTCGCGCGCCAAGTTTTCGTTGGAGTATCCGGCCAGTTTTATGCTGGTGGCATCGATGAACCCCTGTCCGTGCGGATATTACAATCATCCTGAGAAGAAATGTGTCTGTTCGCCGGGCGTAGTGC
>SUXD01000014.1 GCA_015061145.1 Bacteroidales bacterium
CCTTTGGAATACGGGCGCAACGAGCGAGTCGATAACAGTGACAGAAGAAGGTGACTACAGCGTTACCGTGACGGCACCGAGCGGCTGTACTGATGTCGCTATCATCTCGCTTTCTCGCGAGACCGCTCCCGTTCTGAGTCTGCTGACCTCTCCAAGCTCGACCCTGACCTGCGAACACGACGAGATAGTCATCACGGCTTATGCCGACGGCGGCGTATCGCCATACACATACAGCATTGACGGCACGAACTTCCAGACCTCTAACGAGTTCAAGGTAACGGAGAAAGGCGAGAAGATGCTTTATGTGAAAGACGCTAAGGGCTGCACCAGCTACAACACGATAAATATTGAAGAAGACAAGGTTACTCCTTCTTTGACAGTAAAACAGCCTGAAGCTGTATGTTACGGTCTTTCAGTTGATTTGACTCAAGAGGAAGTCGCTGGTTACTATTATAACTATTACAACGCTGACAAACAGTTAATAGCTTCTGCGACAGTAGCCGAAGGAGGAACATATTATGTTTCGAAAGTAAATTCGGCTAATGGATGTGCAACTGAATTGAAACCGATTAATGTGCAAATCATAGAGCAGCCGGTATTGGCATTTGAAGTCAGACAGCCTCAGTGCAGCTCTGATAACGGAGCATTGATTGTCTCGGCAGTAAATAGTTATTCGTATGAAATAGACGGTGTGGCTGATGCAGACATTACATCAATAGAGCCAGGAAGACATACTGTTCGTGCAGTTTCGCCTGAAGGTTGCCGAAGTGATGCTAAGACCTTCACGATAACCAAGTCGTTTGAATTGCCGACCTTCTCAGCTGTCATTACACACCCTGTCTGTGTAGGTGATTTAGGAGCAATTCGACTGGTGAAGGATGAGTCTTACTCTTACACAATCAACGGCGAGTTGAACGGACAACTGAACAATTTGCCTTCTGGCGATTACGAAATTGTGGTGATAACACCTTCTGGTTGCGAAAGTGACGGTCGCGTCATCACTGTCAGAGAGTCGAAAGTTCCGCAACCGACCTTCTCAATGGATGTTACACAGCCTGCTTGTGGCATGTTAGGAAAGATTACTGTCAGAAAAGACGAATCTTACAGAGTGCTTGTCAATGGAATGGCAGATGCTGAAATGTCGAACCTTGTTCCTGGCAATTATGAAGTGAAAGTTGTTTCGCCTGAAGGTTGCGAGAGTGAACCGCAGATGGCAGAAATTTCCGAAGGAAATGGCAAATTCAAATCGCCTGTTGTTCACGATTACAAGGCTTGCGCAGAGGAAGGAACTATAGATTTGAGCACATTGGTTGATGAGTCGGAAGGTACGCTGAACTGGTATGCTGCCGCAAGCGGAAGCGCTTTGACTGCCTTTACTTCATTCAATGCCGATGCAGTGCAGAACAAGACTTATTGGGTAACCCAGACGGATGCGAATGGTTGCGAGAGCGACCGTGTTCGTGTCAGGGTTGAGGTGCTCAAGAATGTGGATTTCGATTTGCCGCAAGATACTGTAGTATGTGCAGGCGAAACGCTGATTGTCCGTCTTGAAAACAAACCAGTCGGTTCAACGGCCGTATGGAGCGAGTCGCCGAGCGTCATCGCTTCCAATAGCAGCGCCATCAAGTTAGTGCCGAATGTTTCGGAAACAATTACAGCTACCGTTTCTAACGGATATTGCGAGAAAACGAAATCAATGCAGATTACAGTTGCCGACAGTCAAGTTTCTGTTACTGCCGACACTGTTCTCTGCGGTCCGTCAGACTTGTTGCTGTGGGCGCAAGGCGGCGAAACGTATGAATGGACTTTGGCAGACGGAACACAGCTCACCGACGCTTCTGAATTCGAAGAGTCAGTATCAGCGTCTATGCGTTATGTGGTGAAGATTACAAATGGCCGTTGTGTATCGCATAAGACTGTCAATGTAGAAGTGGTTACCGTTCCCGAAATAGACAGAATATCACCGGCAGGAGCAGGCAAAGTCTCTGTTGTAGTGAAAGAAGGAACGCAGCCATATCAGTTCTCGGTTGACGGTATGGAATGGCAAGAATCGAATGTGTTGTCGAACTTGGAGGACGGCGAAGAGTATGAAGTTCAAGTCATCGACGGACACCATTGCCAGACTTCCACCACATTTGTTTACGAAGGCGACGGACTTGACATTCCGATGTACTTCACGCCAAACGGCGATGGATTGAACGACCTTTGGGAAATTGGCGGAATAGAGAAATATCCGGATATTGAAATATATATCTACGACCGCTTCAGCAAGTTGCTTGTGAAGTACAAAGGCAACGACTGGCGAGGATGGGATGGATTCTATCTCGGCAAGCGGATGCCTTCTACCGACTACTGGTATCTGATTATCATACCTGGCAGAAAAGACATTACAGGTCACTTCACCTTGTTGAATAAGTAAAATGAACATCTCCCCTTTACTGAGGGGAGATGTTTTTTGTTTTAGAATAATTTTTGCCACTTTCTTTGTGAATACAAAAAAAGGCATTACCTTTGCCGAACATTTTTAAAAATTTATAAACTATGTACTTAACAAAAGAAAAGAAAGAAGAAATCTTTGCGAAGTACGGAAAGTCTAATACTGACACTGGATCATCTGAATCTCAGATTGCATTATTCTCGTTCCGTATCGCAAATTTGACTGAACACTTGAAGTCAAATAAAAAGGATTATAGCACTTCTAGAGCCCTTAGAGCATTGGTAGGCAAACGTCGTCGTTTGCTCGACTACCTGAAAGAAAAAGATATCGAAAGATATCGTGCGATTATCAAAGAATTGGGCATCAGAAAGTAAAAGTAAAAGCGGGGATTTTTCAATTCCCGCTTTTTTTTCATTCAAAACATTCATTTTTTAAATCTTTAAAGTTATCGTTTTTATGCTAGACCATCTTAGTTCGACAACACAGTGGATTATTTTCGGAGTGATAGTTGTTATATTGCTTGGCGTGGATTTGTTCGCTCATCGCAAAGATAAAGTGCAGTCCATGAAAGTTTCTGTCTTGTGGACATTGTTCTGGATTTCACTCGCTTTGCTGTTCAACTTGTTTGTGTTGTACGAAGATGGCAAAGAACCGGCTTTGGATTATCTTACGGCCTATCTGCTCGAGAAATCGCTGAGCATCGATAACATTTTTGTCTTTATCCTGATTTTCGGATATTTCAATATACTGCCCTCGCACCAGCATCGTGTATTGTTCTGGGGTATATTGGGCGCCTTGGCGCTCAGGGCGGTGTTCATTTTCCTCGGAGCGGAAATCTTGCACCAGTTCGAATGGGTGATGTTCATTTTCGGAGCGTTTTTGCTTTACTCTGGCGCAAGCATGATTTTCAAAAAAAATAAAGATGAAGAGTTCGACCCCGACAAGAATTTTATGGTGAAGTTGGCAAAGAGGTTCTTCAAGGTAAGCAATCAGCAGGATGTGCCGCATTTCTTTGTGAAAGAAGACGGCCAGACAAAAATGACGTCGCTTTTCCTTTGCTTGCTTTGCATCGAGGTGTCCGATTTGATTTTTGCTGTCGATTCGGTGCCGGCGGTACTTTCGGTTTCGCAGGATATTTTCATTGTTTATACTTCAAATATATTCGCCATATTGGGACTTCGTTCGCTCTATTTTGTGCTGAATGGCGTGATGTCTTCGTTCTATTACCTGAAATATGCGTTAGCAGGCATTCTTTCTTTCATAGGTCTGAAAATGGTGCTCAACGAGTTTTGCAAGATGTCCGACATGAACTTGCAGATTTCGAATGTAGCGTCGCTGCTTGTCATTGTCACATTCCTTACAGTGGCTATCGTGGCATCGGTTTGGCGTACAAAAAGACAGCGTAAAGCCTAAAAGATGAATATTGAGTCGTTTCGCGACTATTGCCTTTCGCTGCCTTCGGTCACCGAAGATATGCCTTTTGACGACAAAGTGCTGGTGTTTAGGCTTAAAGGAAAGATTTTCGCTTGCGTATCAACCGACAACCCCGATTTGGTGGTTTTGAAATGCGATGCCGACAAGGCTGTTGATTTGCGTGATTCGTATCAAGCGATAGAGGGCGCTTTCCATTGGAACAAGAAATATTGGAATCAGATATGGCTCAATAGCGATGTCAGTGATTCGTTGCTGCGCCAGCTGATAGACCATGCATGGGACGAAGTGAATCGAAAACTCCCTTTGAAACAGCGGATTGCAAAATAAAACGAGCAGAGAATATGTTCTCTGCTCGTTTTATTTTTTTGACTTGTTCTGGTCAACATTTTGCCATATATGCTTCGTAAGCTTCTTTTTCCTGTGTTTTGTATGCGCCCAGACGCATCAGCATTTCGTCGAAATCCACTTGGTGTGCGTCGAATTCCGGACCGTCCACACAAACAAACTTCGTTTTGCCGTCCACGGTGATACGGCAAGCGCCGCACATGCCTGTTCCGTCCACCATGATGGTGTTGAGCGAAGCCAAGGTCGGCACATTGTATTTTTTTGTCAGCAGCGAAACGAATTTCATCATGATGGCGGGACCGATGGTGACGCATTTGTCCACTTGCTCGCGTTGTATCACGCTTTCGATGCCGTTCGTCACCAGTCCTTTGGTGCCGTACGATCCGTCGTCGGTCATGATGATGACTTCATCGGAGAATTTGCGCATTTGTTCTTCCAGGATAATCAAGTTCTTGGTGCGGGCAGCAAGAACGGTGATTACTTTGTTGCCTGCCTTTTTCAGTGCCTCTACAATGGGGAGCATGGGCGCGGTGCCTACACCTCCGCAGGCGCAAACCACAGTGCCGAATTTCTCGATGTGCGTAGCTTTGCCGAGCGGACCAACCACATCAAGCAGTTCGTCGCCCACATTTTTCTCACAAACTTTGGCCGAAGATACGCCAATTTTTTGCACTACCAGCGTGATAGTGCCTTTTTCGATGTTAGCCCCCGCAATGGTCAGTGGTATCCGTTCGCCTTTTTCGTCAACTCTTACGATTACGAAGTGTCCGGCTTTACGCGATTTGGCAATCAGCGGCGCTTCTACTTCCAGGCGCACCACATTTTCAGAAAAATATTCTTTGTCAACAATTTTGTTGTTCATAACTGTAGTTTTTAGAACCGTACAAAATTAAGAAATATAAATGGAATTTAGAAACTGTTTAAATTTTATTTGCTTTTTTGCGATTTCCCTCTTAAAAAAGCATTTTTTTCGCTTGAAATACTCCCAAAATTTATTTACTTTGCAATCTTTTAATAAAAATAGTATTTTAGGGGAAATTTTGCCATGTCGAAACAAAAGAAAATAAAAGTAAATCGCCTTTTTAACTCACATTTTACTTCCATTATCAGTATTTCATTGGTTTTGTTTCTTATCGGTCTGGGGTCGCTGTTGCTGCTGCTTTCGGCCGATTTGTCTGTTTATGTGAAAGAGAATATCCGATTCTCGATAGTGTTGAATCAGGATGTGAAAGATGCTGAAGTCAAAAGATTGCAGAAAAATTTGGATGTGGCTCCATACGTGAAGTCAACGGAGTATATCACCAAAGAGCAGGCTATACAGGATTTGAGCGAGGAACTGGGCGAAGACCCGACAGAGTTTCTGGGGTTCAATCCGCTGTTGGCGTCGCTGGAGGTGAAACTGAATTACGAATATGCCAATGCCGACAGCATTGCAATGATAGAAAGCGAACTGAAGAATTTCCCGCAAATAAAGGAAGTGATTTATCAGCGCAACCTCATTGAGATGGTGAACCAGAATGTGCAGCGCATTACCACCTTCTTGCTGATACTTATCGCAGCGCTGCTGATTATTTCTTTTGCACTGATTAACAACACGATACGCCTTACGGTCTATTCCAAGCGCTTTCTTATCAGCACCATGAAGCTGGTGGGCGCCAACTGGAGTTTCATCCGCCGTCCGTTCGTGCTTCGCAATATCCTTAACGGTATCATCGCATCGGTGCTGGCCATGGGACTGCTCACGCTCGGACTGTATTATGTGCAGGAAGAGTGGCACGACATTATCAGACTGAGCAATTTGCATTATCTGCCCATCATTTATGGCGTGATATTGTTCTTTGGCATATTCATCACGATGATTTCGGCATATTTCTCGGTAAACCGCTATTTGCGGCTCAAGGCAGACGATCTTTATTATCTATAAAAAAGCATTTGAAAAATGGACAAAAAACTGTTGAATGACGACCAGTCGAAGAAAAATCTGGCAATGGGCAAGATGAACATGTTGCTTGCCGTGTTGTCTTTTCTGCTTATCATCACGGGTTTCATACTGATGACGGGCGAAGCGAGTCAGACACAATATAATCCTGACATATACGGAACGCGCCGCATCGTGGTTGCCCCGATGATTTCGTTTGCAGGTTTTCTACTGATGATTTATGCCATCCTGAAAAAGAAGTGAGTGATATATGGGAATTTTCGAAACGGTTATAATAGCAATAGTCGAGGGGCTGACAGAGTTCCTGCCGGTGTCTTCTACCGGGCACATAATTCTGGCGCAAGGCTTTTTGGGTGTCAAGAGCGATGAGTTCATCAAAGCGTTCACTGTGATTATACAATTTGGCGCCATCTTGTCGGTGCTGGTGTTGTATTGGAAACGTTTTTTCCAGTCGCTTAGTTTTTATTGGAATTTGTTGATAGCCTTTCTGCCGGCTGCGGTCATTGGCTTTTTGGCAAGCGATTTTATCGATGCGCTGCTCGAAAATGTCTGGGTGGTTGCCATCATGCTGATAATAGGAGGCGTGTTTATGATTTTTGTGGACAAGTGGTTTACTTATCCCGAGGAGACTGAGCCCGAAATGAACTGGAAATCAGCCTTGAAAATCGGTCTTGCGCAATGCGTGGCCATGATTCCGGGTGTATCGCGTTCGATGGCGACTATCGTGGGCGGAATGTCGCAGAAGTTCAGCCGAAAGACAGCGGCGGAATTTTCTTTCTTTCTTGCCGTGCCTACGATGGCGGCTGCGTCGGGATATAAATTGCTGAAATTGATATTAGAGGGTGAAGAATCGCGCAACTTGCTGTTTGACAATATGAGTCTGTTGATAATAGGAAATATTGTGGCTTTTGTGGTGGCGATGCTGGCCATAAAGTTCTTCATAGGATTTCTTACAAAATACGGATTCAAAGCGTTTGGCTATTATAGAATTGTGGCAGGAGTGTTGATATTGGTATTGCTTTTCTGCGGCTATAATCTGGAGATTATTTAAAAAATGGATTTCGAAGCGGGCGAAATATTGTATTTCAATAAGCCTTTGCGGCAAACTTCCTTCTATCTGGTGAAGAAGGTGCGCAACGCCATCTGTCGAAAAATAGGCGTAAAGAAATTGAAAGTGGGGCATGCCGGTACGCTCGACCCGTTGGCTACTGGCGTGCTGATAGTATGCACTGGCAAAAAGACAAAGTGCATCGATGAGTTTCAGTTTCAGACCAAAGAGTATGTGGCCACACTGCAACTTGGCGCCACTACGCCGTCGTTCGATTTGGAGAAACCCATCGATGCCACCTACGAAACGGAGCATATCACATATCCGTTGGTGGAAGAGACGCTAAAGAAGTTTGTGGGGCGCATCGAGCAGGTGCCGCCGACTTTCTCTGCAGTGAAGGTGGACGGGAAACGGGCCTACGAAATGGCACGCAAAGGAGAAGAGGTGGAGCTGAAGCCCAAAATCCTTGTCATCGATGAAATTGAGATTCTGAATTTTGACGAACAAGATAAAATATTGAAAATAAGGGTGGTGTGCAGTAAAGGCACCTACATTAGGGCCTTGGCGCGCGACATTGGCGAAGCGCTCCATTCGGGTGCGCACCTCATCGCCCTCGAACGTACACGCATCGGTGATGTGCGGTTGTCTGACTGCATGGAATTGGACGATTTCCTGCAAAAAATGGAATCGGAAGATGTAAACAACTGATAATAAATTAAAAACAAAATAGATATGAAACTTTCTAAATTCAAATTCAAACTTCCCGAGGAGCAAATAGCGTTGTATCCTGCCGAGAATCGTGACGAATCTCGTTTGTTGGTTGTCGATAAGAAAACCGGCAAGATGGAGCACCGTCAGTTCAAAAACATTCTCGAATATTTCGACGAGCATGATGTGATGGTATTTAACGACACAAAGGTTTTTCCTGCGCGCTTGTATGGCAACAAGGAAAAAACTGGCGCCAGAATAGAAGTGTTTCTGCTTCGAGAATTGAATCGCGAATATAAGTTTTGGGATGTGCTGGTTGACCCTGCTCGCAAAATTCGCATCGGCAACAAACTCTATTTCGGCGACACCATGGTGGCCGAGGTGATTGACAACACTACTTCGCGCGGACGTACGCTGCGTTTCCTTTTCGACGGCGATTATGCCGAATTTAAGGAGAAACTGATGGCTTTCGGCGAAACACCGATTCCTACATTCATCAAGCGACCGGTGGAACCGGAAGACGAGGCGCGCTATCAGACCATCTTCGCCAAACACGAAGGTGCAGTGGTGGCTCCGGCTTCAGGTCTGCACTTCAGCCGCGAACTGATGAAGCGTCTGGAGATAAAAGGCATTGATTTTTCTTTCATCACCTTGCATGCCGGGTTGGGCAATTTCCGCGAGATAGATGTGGAAGATCTCACCAAACACAAAATGGACTCAGAGCAGATGTTTGTCACCGAAGAGGCTGTGAATATAGTGAACAAGGCCAAAGATACGCGACACAACATTTGCGCCATAGGCACCACTTCGTTGCGTGCGCTCGAAACGGCCGTCACTGCCGACGGACATATCAAGCCGTTTGACGGATGGACGAACAAGTTCATCTTCCCGCCATACGATTTCTCGGTGGCTAACAGAATGGTGGCTAACTTCTATATGCCGTACTCTACATTGCTGATGATTGTGGCGGCTTTTGGCGGTTACGAACTTACCATGGATGTGTACGACACCGCTTTGAAAGAAGGTTACAAGTTCGGCCCTTACGGCGATGCAATGCTGATAATGTAAAAATTGCATATTCATAAAAAAAGACAGTCTCGAGACTGTCTTTTTTATGAATTTTTCAAAACTTCCAGAATCCTGTCCCGGTTTCGGGGTCGTGTTTTCTGCCGATGCTGCCGCCAATGGTGGGGCGCAGTTCTATCTCGGCGGTGTAGAGCACGGTAGTCGATTTTAGATGTCCGCCCGCTATGCGGTGCTCGCCGTCTTTCTTGTAGGTGAACAGTGCGTGCGTGTGATGAAAAAGTTGCCCGTTGTCGTCCGAAACCACATTCCCGTTCAGCGATACGAGTTCTAGCATTCCTGATATCTGCTCTGTTTCAAAGCTGCCTGTTTCGGGGATGAACACTTGCAGCTCTGCGCTTTTGCAGCCGCCTATGCCAGTGAATGTGGCAGAGGGGATGTTTTCGGCACTACAGATACGAAGAATGGCGGCAATCACTTCATCGTCCTTGTCTATTCTGATATAATAATTGTCGCCAATCTTTTTGTAGTCCATCGGTTTTCTCTTTTGGAGATGTTTGTTATTTTATCATTTCTATCACGCGGTCGATAGCGGCATTCACGCCGTTGACATTTTTGCCGCCGGCAGTAGCCATAAACGGTTGTCCGCCTCCGTTTCCGTCCATCAGTTTGGCCGCTTCGCGCACCATGTTGCCGGCATGGAAACCAGCGTCAACCATCGGTTGGCTCAGCACAACGGTGAGCGACGGTTTGTTCTCGTAAACGGTGCCAGCCACCATCAGGAATTTCACGTCGGTGAATTTGCCTTTGAAGAAAGGTATCACGCCTTTTATAATGTTGGGGTTGTCGTTGCTCATGAGGCGTATCACTTTTACGCCGTTGATGTCTTCGGCTTTCTGCATCAGATTTTCGCGGATAGCCACGATGCGCTCCTGCGCTACGGCTTCCATTTTCTTGCGGAGCGTGTTGTTTTCCTCTATCGATTTCTTGATGGCTTGCAGTACATCCGGAGCGTTGTTGAACAGCTCTTTCACTGCATTTTGTGCGTCTTGCAGGTCGTCGAACAACATTTCGGCGCTTTCGGCTGTCACTGCTTCGATACGGCGTACGCCGGCGGCTACCGAGCTTTCGGAAACGATGCGCAGCATGCCGATGTTACCTGTGGCTCTCACATGTGTGCCGCCGCAGAGTTCTATTGATTTTCCATATTGGATGACGCGCACTTTGTCGCCGTATTTCTCGCCGAACAGTGCCATGGCTCCCAAGGCTTTCGCTTCGGCAATGGGCACTTCGCGGTGCTCTTGCAGCGGTGTGTTGGCGCGTATGGCTTTGTTCACCATGTGTTCCACTTTGCGCAGTTCTTCGGGTGTCACTTTCTGGAAGTGCGAGAAGTCGAAGCGCAGCGAGTGTGGTGATACAAACGAACCTTTTTGCTCTACATGCGAGCCGAGCAATTCGCGCAAAGCGGCGTGCAGCAAGTGCGTAGCGCTGTGATTGGCTTCGGTGGCATGGCGTTTCTCCTCGTCCACTTTTGCCGTAAATGTGGCGGTAGTGTTTTTCGGCATTTTAACCACAATGTGTACGGGCAGGTTGTTTTCGCGTTTGGTGTCGGTTACGGCAATAGTTTCTTCGCCGTTGCTCAGTGTTCCGCAGTCGCCCACTTGTCCGCCCATTTCGGCATAGAACGGTGTGACTGACAGCACAACCTGGTAATATTCTTTGTTTTTCTGCACCAGTTTGCGGTAGCGCAGAATTTTTGTTTCAGCCTTGAGCGTGTCGTATCCCACAAATTTTGTTTCGCCTTCGGCAAGCACTACCCAGTCGCCAGTTTCGACAGCTGCGGCATTGCGTGCGCGCTCTTTCTGTTTCTGCATTTCGGCATTGAATTCCGCTTCGTTGAGTGTCATGCCGTTTTCGCGCAGAATGAGTTCCGTGAGGTCGAGCGGGAAACCGTAGGTGTCGTAGAGCGTGAAGGCCTCTTTGCCTGTGATTTCGGTCTTGCCGGCTTTTTGGGTGTCGGCTATCACATTGTCGAGCAGGCGGATGCCTGTTTCCAAAGTGCGGAGGAATGCGTCTTCCTCTTCTTTAATGACTTTTTCTACCAACTGCTGCTGATGTTTGAGTTCGGGATAAGCCGTTCCCATGTCGGCTATCAGTTGAGGTACGAGTTTATAGAGGAAAGCCGAGCGTTGGTTGAGGAATGTGTATCCGTAGCGTACGGCGCGGCGCAGTATTCGTCTGATGACATAGCCTGCCTTGGCGTTCGAAGGCAGCTGTCCGTCGCAAATGGCGAACGATATCGTACGGATATGGTCGGCTACCACGCGCATGGCCACATCGGTTTTTGCGTCTTTGCCGTATTGTGTGCCGCACAGATTGCCGATGGCTTTCAGCATAGGCTGGAACACATCGGTGTCGTAGTTGGAGGTTTTTCCTTGCACGGCCACACAGAGGCGTTCGAATCCCATGCCGGTATCGATTACTTTATTGGGCAGCGATTCCAGCGAGCCGTCGGCTTTGCGGTTGTATTGCATGAACACATTGTTCCAAATCTCAATCACTTGCGGGTGGTCACCGTTCACCAGCGATTTGCCGTCCACTTTCTGTCGTTCGCTATCTGGGCGCAGGTCGATGTGTATTTCCGAGCATGGGCCGCACGGACCGGTGTCGCCCATTTCCCAGAAGTTGTCGTGTTTGTTGCCGTTGATGATACGGTTTTCGTCGATGTATTTCGCCCAGATGGAGGCAGCTTCGTCGTCGCGTTTCAGGTTTTCGGCCGGCGAGCCTTCAAATACAGTCACATACAGACGGTCTTTGTCGAGTTTCAGCACTTCGGTCAGATACTCCCATGCCCAAGCGATGGCTTCGGCTTTGAAATAGTCGCCGAATGACCAGTTGCCGAGCATTTCGAACATGGTGTGGTGGTAGGTGTCGCGTCCCACCTCTTCGAGGTCGTTGTGCTTGCCGCTCACGCGCAAACATTTCTGCGAGTCGGCCACGCGCGGATATTTGATAGGGTCGTTACCCAATATGATGTTTTTGAACTGGTTCATTCCCGCATTGGTGAACATCAGTGTGGGGTCGTCTTTGATGACCATCGGAGCCGATGGAACGATTTTATGTCCTTTCGATGCAAAAAAGTCGAGGAAAGACTGACGGATTTCTTGTGCTGTCATATTTTTTTCGCTAAAATTTTTCTAATAATTTGCAAAGATAGAAAAAAGTGTAAACTTTTGCCATTTAATAGTTTGACAAAAATAAAAAATGAGCGAAAGTTCCTCAAAATTTCTCTGCAGTTCAACTCATGCTGCATTTTAAAACAGTTTCTTTTAGAAAAAGTCAAAACAGTTTCTTATATTTGCAATAGCGAAACAGAGCAAAAATGGCAAAACCCAAGTATCATTACAATCCGAAAACACTGATGTATGAAAAAGTGAAGCATTCTTTTTCGTACTATCTGAAACAGGTGTTGTTTCACCTGTTTTCGAGCATTTCGTTGGGGCTGCTGTTTTTTGTGGCGTTTATCTTTTTGTTCGACTCGCCGCGCGAGAAACAGCTGGCCGACCAGAACCGCCGGTTGCAGACACAATACAACCTGCTGAACAAAAAGATGGATGTGATGCAGGAAGTGCTCACCGACATACAGTTGCGCGACAACAACATGTATCGCGTTATTTATCAGGCCGAGCCGATACCCGAAGAGGTGCGTAATGCGGAATATGTGGGCGATGCTCAGTACAAGGAACTGCAAAACTCATCCAACGCCGAATTGATGGTGAACACAACCAAGCGGCTCGACCGGCTGGCAAAGCAGTTGTACATCCAGTCGCTGTCGCTCGACGAGATAGTGGAGCTTGCCAAACAGAATAAGGAGCGTCTGCAGTGTATACCGGCCATACAGCCTGTGTTGAACAAAGACTTGAAACGCACCGCGTCGGGCTATGGCGTGCGCATCGACCCGATTTATCAGACGCCGAAGTTTCATGCGGGAATGGATTTTTCGGCAACCACCGGCTCCGACATTTTTGTGACGGGTGATGGCACGGTGACTTTCACTGGCTGGAAGCAGGGCTACGGAAACACGGTGGTGGTGAGTCACGGATATGGCTACGAAACGCTTTATGCGCACATGAGCAAAATAACGGCGCGGCGCGGCGCTAAAGTGAAGCGTGGCGAGACGATAGGCGAAGTGGGAAACACAGGAAAATCCACAGGACCGCACTTGCATTACGAGGTGAGGTACAGAGGAAACCCGCAGAACCCACAAAACTATTATTTTATGGACCTTTCGCCGCAGGAGTATGACGAGATGCTTCAGATTTCGGCCAACTGCGGACAAGTTTTCGACTGATAATTTGATATTTGCTATTTGCTATGGAAAAAGAGAAGGAGCAACTAGAGGACGAGATGATAGACAAGGCGTTTAACGCCCTGATAACCGATTACCTTAATTCCAGTCATAGAAAGAAGACCGCTATTATCGAAAAGGCGTTCCATTTTGCGCGCAAAGCCCATGCCGGCGTACGGCGTCGTTCGGGCGAGCCTTACATCATGCACCCGCTTGCGGTGGCGCGCATCGTAGCCAAGGAGATAGGACTGGGTTCCACCTCCATCTGCTCGGCGCTGCTCCATGATGTGGTGGAAGATACAGAATATACGACCGAAGACATCGCAAATATTTTTGGCGACAAGATAGCGTCTATTGTTGACGGACTGACGAAGATTTCGGGCGGCGTGTTTGCCGATGAGGCTTCAAAACAAGCCGAGAATTTCCGAAAACTGCTGCTCACCATGAGCGAAGACATTCGCGTGGTGCTCATCAAAATGGCCGACCGACTGCACAATATGCGCACGCTCAGTTCGATGCCGCTCGCCAAACAGCACAAGATAGCCGGCGAAACGCAATACATCTATGCACCGTTGGCGCACCGTTTGGGATTGTTCGCCATAAAGACGGAACTCGAGAACCTGAGCTTCAAGTACGAACACCCCGAAACCTACCATGAGATAGAGGAGAAACTGGAATCGACCAAAGAGGAGCGAACCACTGTATATAAGGAATTCGCCAAGCCTATAAAAGAAAAACTGGCGACTTTGCCTTTCAAGATTGAAATTTCATCACGCATCAAGTCCATCTTCTCCATTTGGAATAAAATGCAACGTAAAAATGTGTCGTTCAGTGAGATATACGATCTTCTGGCCATGCGCATCGTGTTCGATATGGGCGAGGAGGAGATGAATATCGAAGAAGAGCGGGCGTTGTGCTGGCAAATATATTCCATCATCACAAGTCTGTACAAACCGCACCCCGACCGCACGCGCGACTGGATAAGCACGCCCAAGGCCAACGGATACGAGGCGCTGCATGTGACAGTGATGGATACCCACGGAAACTGGATTGAAGTGCAGATTCGCAGCCGCCGTATGGACGACATCGCCGAGAAAGGTTTTGCCGCACATTGGAAATACAAGGAAGGATACACCGCCGCCGAACAGAAAGAGTCGGAACTCGACAAATGGCTTAAGACGATAAAGGAGTTGCTCGAAAACCCCGATTCAAACGCCATGGATTTTCTGGATACTTTCAAACTGAGCCTTTTCGCATCAGAGATTTTCATCTTTACACCCAAAGGCGACATCAAGACGATGCCGATTGACTCGACGGTGCTCGATTTCGCGTTCTTCCTGCACACCGACCTCGGCATGCACTGCATTGGCGCTAAGGTGAACCATAAGCTTATGCCGCTCAACTACAAGCTGCAGGCTGGCGACCAAGTGGAAATCCTCACTTCGCAAAAACAGCATCCGCAGCCCGAATGGATCGACTTCGTGAATACGGCGAGGGCGAAAAAGGAAATAAAGAATGTGTTTAAACTCGAATATCGGGCTTTTTCAAAAAAAGGAGAAAAAGAGCTCTCGGCCGAACTGAAGAAGTACGGCATGGCATTGACTCCCGAAACCGTGGAGCGCATCTTGTCGGGACTGAACATACACGACGAGGAAAACCTTTATTACAAGATAGGCAAAGGCGTGGTGTCGGTCGAAGATGTGAAAAAAATTCTCAAACTGAAAAAAACACAGAACAAGCTTGTCAACTATTGGAAACTGAACTTCTTTGGATTCGGCAAGAAGAACGGAGAAGAACAGACCAAAGACGGAAAACTGCCTATCGACAAGAAAAAGACGATGAAAGTGACCGACGAGGCGGTGGGCAAGGTTTACAAGATAGCCCCTTGCTGCAACCCTATTCCCGGCGACGATATCATCGGATTTGTTGACGAAAACGGCACCATCATTGTGCATAAGCGCGACTGCCCGATAGCCGTGAAAAACAAAGCCAGCTTTGGCGACAATATCGTCTCGGCAGAGTGGGCCACACACAAGGAACTGTCGTTTCCTGCCGTTATCGAAATAAAGGGATTCGACAAGACTGGAATTTTGATGGAGATTCTGAAAGTGATTTCGGAACAGTATTCCGTAAACATCCAAAAAGTGGATGTGGAAACGCACGAAGGAATTTTTGAGGGCACCATACGGCTCTATGTGCACGACACCGAAGACGTGAACAACCTTTGCATGAATATCCTGAAAATCAAAGAGGTAGAAGCTGTAAACCGTATATACGACTGATGATTGGAAACCCGTCGCAAGAAAGGTGTGGCCCGAACAGAAGAAAAAGTAATGAAAAAGGTTGCGCCCGTGGTGCAGGGAGCGGTGCTGTTCAATCCGATAATAAGTTTAACAAATGACGTTAAAGTCTTGGCATCAGATGAGGACATATATGAAAATGAAGCAATGGGATTAGACAAGAGTGTTTCTGTGATAGATATTGCGACTTTGGGAGCAGGATGTAAGGTGATAAAGACTACAGATTTTGTATCTAAGGTTTCAAATTATGTAAATAAAATAACAACATCATACTCCTTTGGAGGTGTGTTGTATAATGGATATTCAAGTAAAGAAAGATGAAACGTTTTTTTGTGAATTACATAATACCTCTGATTGCTATAGCGCTAATGTTAAGATTTATTCCGTTCAGAGGAAATCCCACACTTTCTTGGATTCAAATTCTTAAGATAACTCCGATTTTATTAGTAGGTTTATTCCTTTTGAATGTAATTCGAAAGGAATAAATATAGGCAACGCCATGCGCTCTGTTCGTTGTAGCGTCCTTGCTACGTCGCGCATAAAACAAGAAAAATAGCAATCGGCACGGCAAATGGCTGTGCCGATTTTTTTATAAACCAGCTGATACCTCGGCGGAAAAAATGGCTTGGCAGCAGTTTTCATGAAAACAGAAAATCAAGATACAGCGTTCTACGCTCCACAGTTTTCAGTCCGTGCATCATTTTTCTTGCCCGAAAAATCAAAAAAGCGTCATAGCATTGTCAGTTTGCCATATTTTTGCTAAATTTGCAGGCATAAATTTCTTAAATCATACATTTATGTCATTCATTTCAGATAGAGTCGTAATGGAC
Source organism: Bacteroidales bacterium (assembly GCA_015061145.1). GTDB lineage: Bacteria > Bacteroidota > Bacteroidia > Bacteroidales > Paludibacteraceae > UBA1754. Next base: position 16,413 of record SUXD01000014.1, read on the forward strand.
GGACTGACATTCGACGATGTACTTTTGATTCCGGCTTACTCGGAAGTCCTGCCCAAAGAAGTCACTACAACTACGCGCTTCTCCAGAAACATTGAGTTGAAAATCCCGTTTGTGACAGCGGCCATGGATACGGTCACTGAATCGAAAATGGCAATTGCTATCGCACGCGAAGGCGGCATAGGCGTGATTCACAAAAACATGTCTATCGCGGCACAAGCCAAGCAGGTGCATTCGGTGAAACGCGCCGAAAACGGTATGATTTACGACCCCGTCACCATCAAGCTCGGCTCCAAGGTGTCGGATGTGCTGAAACTGATGGCCGAATATCACATCGGCGGCATTCCCGTGGTGGACGAGAACAATATGCTGAAAGGCATTGTCACCAACCGCGACTTGCGTTTCGAGCAGAACAAAGACCGTCTGATTGACGATGTGATGACAAAAGAAAATCTGGTGACAACCAACCAATCGACTGATTTGGAGTCGGCGGCTCGCATTCTTCAAAAATACAAGATTGAGAAACTGCCGGTAGTGGACAAAGACGGTAAACTGGTGGGATTGGTCACCTACAAGGATATCACCAAAGCCAAAGACAAACCCATGGCATGCAAAGATGCCCGCGGCCGTTTGCGTGTGGCAGCTGGCGTGGGTGTCACTTCCGACACATTTCAGCGTATCGATGCGCTGGTGAAAGCCGAAGTCGATGCCATTGTGATAGATACCGCGCACGGACACTCCAAGGGCGTGATTGACTTGGTGAAAAAAGTGAAACAACAATATTCGGGCATCGATGTGGTGGTAGGAAACATTGCCACAGGCGAGGCTGCGCGTATGCTGGTTGAGGCTGGCGCCGATGCTGTGAAAGTGGGTATCGGTCCGGGTTCTATCTGCACCACCCGTGTGGTAGCTGGTGTGGGTGTGCCTCAGCTGACGGCTGTTTACGATGTGGCGAAAGCCCTCGAAGGTACAGGCGTACCCCTTATTGCCGACGGTGGTCTGCGCTACAGCGGCGATGTGGTGAAAGCCCTTGCAGCAGGCGGCTACAGTGTGATGATAGGCTCGCTGGTGGCTGGCACCGAAGAGGCTCCGGGCGAGACAATTCTGTTCAATGGCCGTAAATTCAAGTCATACCGTGGCATGGGCTCGCTCGAGGCCATGGAGCGCGGTTCGAAGGACCGTTATTTCCAGGCTGGCGTGAGCGATGTGAAGAAGCTTGTTCCCGAAGGAATTGCTGGCCGTGTGCCTTACAAGGGTACGGTGCAAGAGGTTATTTTCCAACTGGTAGGCGGACTTCGTTCGGGCATGGGCTATTGCGGCGCTAAAGACATTGATGCTTTGCATCAGGCTAAGTTTACGCGCATCACCAACGCCGGAATACTCGAAAGCCATCCGCACGAAGTGATTATCACAAGCGAGGCACCGAACTACACACGCGGATAAGTGCAGTTTCGGTATGCAGTATGCATTTTTTGCATAGACAATATTATACTGACGGGAGGCGCAATATTTTTGCGTCTCTTGCGTTAAAATAAAAGGTTAATCATTCAACGAAAAATATTAATACAGATGAAAAAGCAGATTTTGTCATTCTTGTTTCTCTTTGCAGGTGCGTCTTTGTTTTCGCAAGAGGCCGACCCTGTGATAATGCTTATCAACAACAAGGAGATAAGAAAATCCGATTTCGAATATTTGTACAAGAAGAACAACGCTTATCAGCAGCAGAGCGACGAGAAACTGTCCGATTACAAGGACCTTTTCATCAATCTGAAGCTGAAAGTGGAAGAGGCTGAGGCGATGGAGTTCGACACGACAGCCGAATTCCAGAAAGAATATCAGCAATATCGCGCGCAAGCGGCCCGCCCTTATCTGCAAGACACGGCATTCTATGAAAAATATCTGCGCAAGATGTACGACCGCACTCGTCGCGAACGCGAAGTGAGCCAGATATTCGTGGCGTTGCAGCCTAATGCTGCGCCCGCCGATACGCTGAAGGCTTACGAAAAGATAATGGGGGCGTACAAGCGTCTGCAAAAGGGTGATTCGCTCGAAGAAATAGTGTTCGACTTCACGAACGACAAGCGCTACGACGGCAATCTGGGCTATGTCTCAGGATTTGTCACTGTGTTGCCTTTTGAAGAGATGGTGTATGCCACTCCGGTGGGACAATTCAGCGCGCCTTTCCGCACGCAGTACGGCTATCATATTATACGCATCAATGCCGAGCGCGAAGCCAAAGGCGAAGTGCAGGTGGCGCATATCATGAAACGTTTCCCTAAAGACGGTCCGCAAGACTCGATTGACATAGCCAAGAAACGCATTGATGCCGTTTATGAGCGGCTGAAGAATGGCGAAGACTTTTTCAGTGTGGCCAAAGAAGAGACCGAACACGAATATTCCAAGAAAAACGGCGGACGCATATCTTCGTTTCATTTTGGGCAGAGCCTTGCCGGCATTCCGTTCGACTCGGTGGCTTTCTCGCTGAAGGCGGTAGGCGAAGTGTCGGAACCAGTGCAATCGTGGTATGGATGGCACATTATCAAACTGCTCGACAAGAAAGCGCCGGGAAGTTTTGAGAAAGACCGAAGCAAGATAGCAAACCTCGTCAACCGCATGCCCGACCGCAAAATGGAGCTGCAGATTGCATTTCTGAAACATTTGGAGGATAAATATAATTTTGCCGAAAACAAACAGGCGGTGGCTGCCCTTGCAGCCGAAGCACAGAAAGCGGCTACAGATGAACAGTTTATGCAACGCATCAGTGCCATGAACATGAAATTGGCCACTTTTGCCGACCAGCAACTCACCGTGAAGGACTTTGCCGAGCAGTTGCCCGAATACGGCGACAGCCTCCGCAATGACATTTCAATCAAATGCAAGGCTTTCTGCAATCAGGAACTTGTGGAATATGAAGACCGCCATCTGGAGGAAATCTATCCTGAATTCCGCATGCTGATGCAAGAGTATTATGATGGCATGCAGATGTTTGCCGTTTCGAACAAAATGATTTGGGAAAAGGCAGCCTCCGACGAAGAAGGTCTGAAAGCGTTTTTTGAAGCCAACAAATCAGACTATACATGGGATGTGCCTCGTTTCAAAGGTATGCTGATATGCTGCCGCGACAAGAAAACAGCAGCCCAGGCTAAAAAAATTGAGAAGACTTCGCCTGCCGACAAACTCGTGGAAGACTTGCTCAAGCTGAACACTGACGACAAAATGTATGTGCATATCGAAAAAGGGCTGTTCAAGCAGGGCGAGAATCAGTTTGTAGATAAATATGTGTTCAAGCAGGGCAACTACAAATCGGAGGAATTCCCCGTGGTGTTCCCGTCAAAAGCAAGCAGAGTGCTGAAAGACGGACCGGACGAATATACTGATATCAAAGGTCTGGTGATTTCCGATTATCAGAATTATCTGGAGAAGGAATGGATAAAAGAGCTGCGTGCCAAATATCCGGTTGTGGTGAACGAGGAAGTGCTGAACACTTTGAAATAACACCTTACGAACTCTTTCAAATTGAAGAACATTATTAAAATATCGCTGTCGTTGTTTTTGTTTCTGTCGCTCTTTTCGTGTGAGCGACTGAAGCATTACAATACTTCTTCAGACGATTTGGCGCTGGTTGAGGTGAATGGCGAGAAACTCTATTTGTCTGATATTGAGGCTATTCTGCCTGAAAATATTTCATCGGAAGATAGCGCTGCATACGCTGACGACTACATAAAAAAGTGGGCGACACGCATCCTGCTTTATCAGAAGGCTGCCAACAATATCGACAGCAAACAGGAAGAAGAGGTGGCGCGTCTGGTTGAAGACTACCGCCGTTCGCTCATCGTCCATCTCTATCAGCGAAACCTGATAGCGCAGAAGGTGAAGGCGCCTACCGAGGCTGAACTGCTCGATTATTACAAAGCGAATTCAGAAGACTTCCGTTTGCAGGAGGAGATTTTCAAGGGACTGTATATGGGCGTTCCGAAGAATGCCCCGAAACTTAGCGAACTGCGTCGCGATTTGGGCAATATCCAGAAGAAACTGCAAGAGATAGAAAAGTTCAGTTACCAGAATGCTGTAGGGTACGAGTATTTTATGGAGAATTGGATGAAACGAAGCGATTTCCCTAATATCCCGCAGGATTTTCAGCCTCGAAAAGGGTTGCAGGAATTCTCCGACGAACAGAATGTATATTTCTTGTATGTGACAGAATTGAAGCAAAAAGGCGAGACGATGCCCTTCGATTTCGCCAAACAGGAGATAGTGCCGATATTGCGTGAGCAAAAGTCGTTCGACTTTATTCGCCGGTTTGACGACGAGCTTTACGAAAGGGCCGTGAGAAAAGAAGAAATAGTACGAAATATAAAATAAAACAGAACAGATGCGTTATTTTTCGGTGATAACATTGTTTTTCTTGTCGTCTGTCGCAGCTTTTTCGAGCAATGTGATTGACGAAGTGGTATGGGTTGTGGGCGACGAAGCGATTCTGAAATCAGATGTGGAGGAGCAGAAAGCGCGCATGCAGTACGAAGGCACGCCCATCGAGGGTGACCCCTATTGCACCATTCCTGAGGAGATAGCTATTCAGAAGCTTTTTCTCAATCAGGCCAAAGTGGACAGTATCACCGTCAGTCCGAATACGGTTTCGATGCAAGTGGAGCAGCGAATCAATTATTTCATTTCGCAAATAGGTTCGAAAGAGAAGCTGGAAGAGTATTTTGGCAAATCACTGGCCGCTATGCGAGAGGAACTCACCACCCTCATCGAAGAGCAGATGCTTGTACAGCAGGTGCAGCAGAAATTGGTGGGCGATGTGAAGATAACGCCTTCGGAAGTGCAGAAATTTTACGATAAGCTCCCTAAAGAGACTGTTCCCGTGATGCCTACCAAGGTTGAGGTGCAGATTCTGGCAATAGCGCCTAAGGTGCCTGTGCAGGAAGCAGAGGCCGTGAAAGCCAAGTTGCGCGGATTCAAAGAGCGTGTAGAGCGCGGCGAGATAGATTTCTCCACATTGGCTATCCTATATTCGGAAGATACCGAATCGGCCAAACGAGGCGGCGAACTGGGATTCATGAAGCGTGGAATGCTCATTCCTGAGTTCGCGGATGTGGCTTTTTCGCTCACCGACAGAAAAAAAGTGTCGCATGTGGTGGAAACCGAATATGGCTATCATATCATTCAACTGATAGAGAAACGCGGCGACCAACTCAATTGCCGTCACATATTGCTGAAGCCGACTATCTCGTTGGAGGCTCGTCAGTATGCCTTGAATCAGCTGGACAGCATCGTGGATGGCATAAAAACCGGAACGCGCACTTTTGAAGAAGCGGTGACGGCATTCTCCACCGACAAGAAAACCAAGATGAACGGCGGCGTGATGATGAATCCGCAAACCGGCGACACCCGTTTCCAATATCAGGAATTGCCTGCCGAGGTGGCTCGCCAGGTAAACCGGCTCGAAGTGGGCGAAGTGTCGGAGCCTTTTGTGATGACCGACGAGACAGGCAAGCAGATTTGTGCCATCGTGAAACTGAAAAACCGTTTCCCGATGCACCAGGCCAATATTACCGACGACTATCAGGAAATACGCGAAATGCTGAAAGAGGAAATTTGCCAGAAAATCATTTCCGACTGGATTGTAGAACGGCAGAAGGACCTTTATGTGAAGATAAAAGACGGATGGCAGAATTGTGAATTCAAATATCCGGGTTGGGGCAAATAATAAAAAACCAAAAATATGAAAAAGATACTTTTGTTTGCAGTTGCATCGTTTTGTGCTGCTGTTGCCTGCATGGGGCAGTTTAATGTGGTTTCCGACGACAATATCAAGGACATGATTATTGTGAAAGGAAACGGAAACATAGTAGAAAAAGGTCACGACGGCTATTACCTTATTGCAACGGGCAACACCTCGGTGGAATCGTTTAAGCTCTTTTTGGGCAAAGAGCGCGACGAGGCTGTGAAAGCCATCCAATTTCTGGTGGATTGGGAAGACAGAGCGGAGAACAAGGCGTTTTTGGAGATAGAGCAGAATGGTGTGATTTTTACATTGTATAAATATACCTCCAATTTTTTCCTTATCACCGATGGCGACCGTGAATTCTGCCGCATGTACATCAAGCAGATGAGAATATCGACGGCAGTATCGGCCTTGGGTGGCAACGACGATGGCGGATACCGTGCGCGCAACGGACAAAACCATCAGGTGGGCAATGTTTGCTGCAATCTGCTGCGCAGAGCATTGAGCAAAATGTGATGACTTCCCATGAAACGGCTGTGCCATTATATTTCTGAATATATGGGCGTGCTGGTGCTGGCTTCGGCCGCATTGGCATTGTTTTTCCCTGATGTCTTAGGCAAAATTCCGCCCAAGGTTATCAACTATCTTTTGGGACTTGTGATGTTTGGCATGGGACTGACTTTGAATTTGCAAGATTTCAAGATAGTGTTCAGCCGTCCTCGCGATGTCATTGTGGGTTGTTTGGCGCAATTCACAATCATGCCGCTTTTGGCATGGGGTTTGGCGCATATTTTCTCGCTCGATGAGGCGTTGCTGATAGGTGTAGTCCTTGTAGGTTGCTGCCCTGGCGGAACGGCTTCGAATGTAATCACCTATCTGGCAAAGGGAGATTTGGCTTTGTCGGTGGGGATGACAGGCGCATCCACGCTGCTGGCTCCGCTGCTCACTCCGCTACTCACTTGGCTGTTGGCAGGGGAAACGGTGGATGTGAATGTGCTGAATATGTTCATGAGCATTCTGTGGGTTGTCATTCTGCCTATAGTAGCCGGTTTCTTCGTCAAGCGCACCTGGCCTAAATTTACCGAAAAGACGATAGATTATTTGCCGGCTTTTTCTTCGTTGATGATAGCGTTTATTGTCACTATTGTCATTGCCGCGAATGCTGCTAAATTGTTGTCGGGCGGTGTAGTTATTTTATTTGTGGTAATGCTTCACAACCTTTGCGGATTGGGGTTGGGTTATCTCATCGGATATCTCTTGTCGATGTCGCCCGCTAAGCGCAGAGCCGTATCAATAGAGGTAGGCATGCAAAACTCCGGTTTGGCGAGCAGTTTGGCCACTATCCATTTTGCCGCTTATCCGATGGCATCCATCCCTGGCGCTATTTTCAGCGTATGGCACAATATCTCCGGTGCTGTTGTGGCAAGAGTTTATGCGAGAGGGAAGTGAAAAAAGTTGCGGTTCTCTTCCGCTTCTTACTAATGCTTGATATACCGCTTCGTAAGCGTCAAGTTGCTATGGCGATGCATACTTATTTATTTATCTGATTCCAGTGCTTTATCGCATTAACTGAACATCTTCTATACTTATCAATTAACAATATCATCATGTTAACTATTCGCTTGTAACATAAAGGATGTTTTTTTTGCACAAAAATGACAAAAAGTGCAATCTTCTTCCTCTGCTAATTTCCGTTTTGGAAAACTTTTTTGTATTTTGCAAAAATTATTTATCTGATAATAAGTCATTTATATTTTTTTTTGGAAAACTTTTAATTTTTTTATGCAAATAAATTTTTCTTTTTTGCATAAACATTGTACTTTAGTAGAACTGAAATTTAAGGATAAAAATCCCCTAAAATCGGACTTTTTTGCGACGAATTTTGAAAAACTAATAAAATAAACCGTAAAAACATGAATGAAACAACTACTGAATTGAGAATCGTGAAACGCGACGGCACTGCCGAAAAGTTCTCTTTGGAGAAAATCAAGAATGCCATCAGAAGTGCATTCCTGTCGGTAGGCAGCATTGCAAGCGAAGAAGTGCTGACAACCATCCTGAGCCGTGTGAGCATCTCCAACGGCATTTCGGTGGAAGAAGTGCAAAACCAGGTGGAAGTGGCTTTGATGGCCGAGCACTACTATGGCGTGGCAAAATCCTTTATGCTTTATCGCCAGAAACATACCGAAGACCGCGAGACGCTGGGCAAACTTAAATTCCTGATGGATTATTGCGACGCGCAGAATGCGGCAACGGGAAGCAAGTTCGACGCAAATGCCAATGTGGAGAACAAAAACATCGCTACACTGATTGGCGAACTGCCGAAATCGAATTTTATCCGCCTCAACCGTCGTATCCTCACCGACCGTTTGAAAGACATGTACGGCAAAGAGCTGTCCGACAAATATATCGATTTGCTCAACAAACATTTCATATATAAGAATGACGAGACAAGTCTGGCCAACTATTGTGCAAGTATCACCATGTATCCGTGGTTGCTCAACGGTACTTACGCCGTAGGCGGAAACTCTTCGGCTCCTACCAACCTGAAGTCGTTCTGCGGAGGTTTCATCAATATGGTTTTCATCGTATCGAGTATGTTGAGCGGCGCTTGCGCAACTCCCGAATTCTTGATGTACCTCAACTATTTCATCGAAAAGGAATATGGCGAGGATTATTTCCAGAATCCCGACAGAGTGGTGGATCTTTCTATCCGCCAGCGCTCAATCGACAAAGTGATAACCGATTGTTTCGAGCAGATTGTCTATTCCATCAACCAGCCTACAGGCGCGCGTAATTTCCAAGCAGTGTTCTGGAATATCTCTTATTACGACAAATACTATTTCGAAAGCATTTTCGGCGAGTTCCGCTTCCCCGATGGAACAGCTCCCCATTGGGATTCGCTCAATTGGCTGCAGAAGCGCTTCATGAAGTGGTTCAACAAAGAACGCACAAAAACAGTGCTCACATTCCCGGTGGAAACAATGGCGCTGCTCTCGGAGAACGGAGATGTGAAAGACAAGGAATATGGCGATTTCACCGCCGAAATGTATGCCGAAGGCCATTCGTTCTTCACCTACCTGAGCGACAACGCCGATTCGCTTGCAAGCTGCTGCCGTCTGCGTAATGAGATACAGGATAACGGATTCAGCTATACGCTTGGAGCCGGTGGCGTTTCTACTGGTTCAAAAAGTGTGCTTACCATCAACCTGAACCGTTGCATCCAGTATGCATCTCGCCGTGGAGTGCCTTATTTGGAATATCTGGAAGAAGTTGTTGACCTGGTTCATAAAGTTCAGTTGGGTTACAACGAGAACCTCAAAGACTTGTGGAAGAAAGGCATGCTTCCGCTCTTCGACGCTCAATACATTATCATGAACCGCCAGTATCTGACCATTGGCGTGAACGGTCTGGTTGAGGCTGCCGAATTCTTGGGTATCGAAATTAAAGACAATCCGCGTTATGTGGAATTTGTTCAGAGCGTGCTCGGTCTCATCGAAAAGTACAATAAGAAATATCGCACGAAAGAGGTGATGTTCAACTGCGAAATGATTCCTGCAGAAAATGTGGGCGTTAAACATGCAAAATGGGATAAAGAGGCCGGTTATTTCGTTCCGCGCGACTGCTACAATAGTTATTTCTATGTGGTAGAAGACACCACGCTGAATGTACTCGACAAATTCCGTCTGCATGGCCGCAAGTATGTCGAGCATCTGACCGGCGGTTCGGCTTTGCACTGCAACCTCGAAGAGCATCTGTCTAAAGACCAGTATCGTCAGTTGCTTCGCGTAGCGGCGCAAGAGGGCTGCAACTACTTCACGTTTAATATTCCGAACACTGTTTGCAATAAATGCGGAAACATCGACAAACGCTACTTGCAGAAATGTCCGAAATGCGGCAGCGAAAATGTCGACTACCTGACTCGTATCATCGGATATATGAAACGTGTAAGCAACTTCTCGGCTGCTCGCCAGAAAGAGGCTGCTCGTCGCTATTATGCAAAACTAGAGGATAACAAGCAAACGGTAGAGGAAAAAGAAGTATGCTGAAATTCACTGACTACGATGTTGTTTTTCAGGAAATACCTGACGAAGTGACGCTGGCGATAAACCTGAGTCTCTGTCCGAACAATTGTCGTGGTTGCCATAGTCCGCAGTTGCGCACCGATATCGGTGAGCGGCTGACGGAAGAGGCTCTGGAAGGCTTGCTGCAGCAATATGGGGCGAACATCACTTGTGTCTGTTTCATGGGAGGCGACGGCGCTCCGCACGAGGTGGCAAAACTCTCAGATTGGGTGCGTACAAACTATAACCTGAAGACAGGGTGGTACTCGGGCAAGGATAAACTGGCCGACGAATCGCTTTCCAAAAGTTTCGACTACATCAAAATAGGTCCGTATATCCCTGAGCGTGGACCGCTGAAAGATCCTAATACCAATCAGCGTTTGTATAAGATTGCCGATGGGAAAATGGAGGATATCACCTGTAGATTCTGGAGAAACCATAAAATATAAATGGTATATTTTAGGAAAAGCGCAAAGAAAGTCACCTTTCTTTGCGCTTTTTTCTTATTTTCGCATAAAAAAAAGTATAAGATGTTAATATCTTTAAAAGAGGCTGTTCCGCTGATATATGATTCGCCGTTTTCAAAGCCACTCAGCTGGGAGATAGCGGAGGATCAAGTGTGGACTGTGATAGGAAACAATGGTGCAGGTAAATCTTCGCTGATGGATGTGCTGATGGGAAAGTACAATATGAAATCGGGCGAAATTTTGTACAATTTATCGCTGAAAAATGAAGACGACCGACCTTCGAAACATATCAAAGCCATTAGTTTCAATTCGGTGTATGCTGTTGCCAATTTTCGCGATACATACTATCAGCAGCGATTCAATCATACCGAAACGGATTTCTCTCCAAAGGTTAGAGATTTGTTCTCGTTGAACGACTTTGACGGCAATGAGATTGTGACGCAACTCCTGCAGCCTTTGATGGATAAATATGTGGTGCAACTATCGAGCGGCGAGTTGCGTAAAGTGTTGATAGCAAGAGTGCTTACTGAAAAGCCGCAAGTGCTGATTTTTGATAATCCGTTTATTGGACTCGACATCGCTTCGCGCGAACTCATGGAGAATTTGTTGCCGAAATTGATTCAAGACGGTATTCATCTTATCTTTGCGGTTTCGTCGTTTGCCGACATTCCCAGATGTACTACTCATTTGCTGAAAATGGGGAAAGGATACATCGAAAATCAGGAGGAATATCAAATCAGGTACGATGAATTTATGCCGATGAATTCTGTAAAAATCGATTGGAGCAGATTCCCTGTCGCAACTACGGAGTGCGATGTTGTAGCTCAGATGCGCGACCTCACCATCTCATACGGAAGCCGCGTGGTGAACTCGCATATAAACTGGACGGTACGTGCAGGCGAGAAATGGGCGTTGCTCGGACCAAACGGCAGCGGGAAATCCACTTTGCTGAGCTATGTCTTTGCCGACAATCCGCAGGCTTATTCTAAAGACATTACATTGTTCGATAGAAAAAGGGGAACTGGCGAAAGCATTTGGGACATTAAAAAACGTATAGGATATACATCGTCCGAAATGCATCTTTATTATAGGGAGAATGTTGATTGCCTAAGCGTGGTGAAATCTGGCTTCTTCGATAGTATCGGACTTTTCAGGAAATGCACGGAAGAGCAGAGTGCCACAGCCGAATATGTGATGAATCTGTTGCGTCTGAATCATTTGCGCTCGCGACTATTTTTGCGTACATCGGCAGGTGAGCAGCGAATGGTGCTTTTTGCAAGGGCTGTGGTGAAAAATCCCGAACTGCTGGTGCTCGACGAACCGTTCCATGGATTGGATGATGTTAACAAAAGGCTTTGTTCTGATTTTATTGAGCAATTTTGCGAGCAACGTAAAAAGACATTGGTGTTTGTCACGCATTGCATGGAAGAGATTCCTGCCAATGTAAACAACATCATGAAGTTGGGGTGACCTGGAAGTTGTTTAAATATTAAACAGTTTCTTATATTTCGTACAAAAATTTCAGACGTATGCCGCCGATTTGTCCGTAATCGATGGCGGGATTGGTTATCAACGCCATTCCCGGCAGGTTGCATAAGGTTGAGTTGCTTCCAATTTTGCTGTAAATTTCATTTTCGTCGGTTTCGCTTTTCCCAATGACTCCAACCAGTATGTCTCCTTTTACGATGGACAGACATCGGCCGTTTTCGTACACTTCGGCGCCTTCTTGCAGCAGTTGCTCGTATGCAAAGGTGAATTGCGTTTCGGAAAGCAGAACCCCGCTTCTCCCTATTTGTGATTCGCAATAAAAATTATAGATTTCATCAGTACTTTTTGATGTTTTTGCTCCCAATCCCGGAAGTGAGCCGTTTATTTTTGATGCCGATGTGCCTAGGCATTGCCTGAATCCGAATTTCTCATAATACTTTATGGCGTATTCGTTGGCAGGGATGAGGAAAAACAGGTCGCATCCATTGTCTCTTTGCTCGCTGATGGCCTTATTCAGCAGTTGTTCCATGATGCCGAAATGTCTGAACCTTTTGTCGGTCATTACGCAAAAAAGATATGCCGCTTTCAGTTCGCGTCCGTCTTGGGTGAGCAGGGTGTAAGGCAGCAGTTGTGCCGAGGCGGCAATTTTTTCGTCTGAAGTTGCCACCCAAGTATGTTTATTCTGATAAATTTTTTCGAAAAAATGATCGATGAATGCCATTTCATCGCCAAAAATATCATGCCATAATGTTTTGATTTGCTCGTTATCTGCTGGCGTGGCATGGGCGATGTCAAAACGGATGCTGTTTTTTATTCTGATGATTCCCTTGCGAAGAAAACTGATAGGGTGATATTGCAGTTTTGCGGTTCGGAGCGAAGGTATGCCCATATCTTCCTCTCGGTTGATGTATAGACAGTCGCTTGCCAGATGCTCTGCGGTGAGCTTGTTTATCATGGCGTACGCGTCTCTGAAATCGGGATGTGTTTTTTCTGTGTGCACGATGAAGGTGTTGCCTATTTTTTCGCCGAAAGCAAAGGCGACACTTTTGCCGTTAATTCTCAGTGTAATTCCCCTTAATCCGAAATCTTCGAAGTGCAGCATTGCTTTTTCTACCGATTTCCTTTCGAGACTTAAGTCGCTCTGCGGATTTTCCTTTTGGTGTTGCGCTGCCCATGCGTCGTACAGGTCCATACATTCGTGCTTGCAGTTGCCATTTAGCGGTTCGTATGAAAAATCCGGATATTTGGCGATGAAACGATTGATGTGGTTTCTTTTTGCTTGTAAGTTTTTCCCAGTGAGCGTTGCCAGTTTTTCTCTGGAATAAATGTATTCGAATTGGTCGCGTTTTTCAGTGAAAAAGAATTTCTCGGGCATGGCATCGCTGATAGGGCCGAAAAGTTCAGGTGTGCAAGCGCCAATTGCGAAAGGCTCGTTTCGCTCAGCAGCATCGTCAAGCATCGTCTGGAGAGTATAGCGCAAGTCGCCGTTCCCGATTGGGGGCATATATTGCCATAATCCGTCGGCTTGGTAGCGCAACAATAGAAAATCGTTTTGGATAGTGAATTTGGTCTTGTATAGTTCCAACCAGCAGAAAATGGTTGCAAAAGAGAAATCACATCCAGGTATATTGCTCATTTTCAAGAGTCTGCCTATTTTGTCGGCGTCGTCTATGGTGATGTCTTTGAATGGAATCATTCGATGATGGCTGAAAAACATCACAAAGTTAGAAATTGTTTTGAAATGATTATGATACAATTTGAGAATTGTTTTTCGAGTAGAACGATTGAAAAAAGATGCGAAATTGACGAAAAAGAAATTCATGTCGTCTTGAAAGAAATTTTAACAGCTTCTGAAGCTGATTTTGAATAGATTTTTCTATCTTTATATGATAAAAAAACAGCGTATGTGCATAACTTGTTATTGGAAATATCTCACGTGGGGCAAATGCCTTAATTTCTTAAAGTTGCGCCTCAGCTATCGCCTTTCAGCGCTGCTTAAAGTGCCGTTTGTTGCAGGGCGGCCCGCTTATTTGCAACTCGAGCCAGTGAATTATTGCAATTTGCGGTGCACAGAATGTCTGGCTGGCAACGGAACGCTTGTCAGAACAAAGAAAGCGATGTCTTTTGCGGTGTATCGGAGATGCATTGACGAGTGTGCCGGTCATTTGTTTTCGGTGCTGCTCTATTTCCAAGGCGAACCGTTTTTGCACGAAAGCCTCCCGCAAATGGTAAAATATGCGCATGAACGGAAAATTTTCACCTACACATCCACCAATGGTCATTTCTTGCTTGACAATGTGCTGGTGGAAGCATTGGTGAAATCGGGACTCGATCATCTGGTCGTGTCGGTCGATGGCACTACGCAGGAGGTTTATGAGAAATATCGCCGGGGCGGAAATCTGCAGAAAGTGGTTGACGGAATTTCTAATCTTGTTCGGATAAAGGCGCAGCTGCACTCTGTCACGCCATTTGTGGAGGTTCAGATGGTAGTTACGGCCGACAATGAGCATCAGACCGAAGATTTTGAAAAAATGTTTGCGAGGAAGGGAGTGCAAAAAGTGTCGTTGAAATCGGCGCAAATTTATGATTTTGAAAAAGGCAGTCCGCTGATACCGAAAAACGACAAATATAGCCGCTATGAATGGGCAGAAAACGAGTGGCGACTGAAAGGCGACCTTCGCAATCGCTGTTGGAAGCATTGGAGTTCAATGGTGATAACCAGTGCAGGCGATATGGTGCCTTGTTGTTTTGATAAGAATGCCGCTCATGCTTTTGGCAACATCGAGAGCGGCAGTTTGCATAAGATATGGAAAGGTAAGGCGGCGCAGCATTTTCGTAAAGCGCTCTTGCTGCATCGTAAAGATATTGATATTTGCCACAACTGCAGCGAAGTGTGATTTTCCCTTGTAATCACGCCGTTTTTCTGTATTCTGTAGGTGTTTTGCCTGTTTTTCGTTTGAAAAAGCGGACGAAATGTTGCGGATGCCCGAATCCTAAACGGTCGCTGACTTGTGAGATGCTGAGAGTCTGGTTGTTAAGTAACTCTTTGGCATGTCCCACAATCTTGTCGCCAATGAAATCCTGAGCTGTGCGTCCGGTTTCCACTTTTACCAGCTCGCCGAAATATCCGGCCGACAGGTTGCATTTGTCGGCAAAATATGCCACAGTCGGGAATCCTTCTTCTGCAGCTTTTTCGATGATGTATTTATCAAGTAGCGATTCAAATTTTTGTACCGTCACATGATTTATTTCTTCACGTGTAATGAATTGGCGGTCGTAAAAGCGAAGGCAGTAGTTCAGAATAAGCTCTATGTTCGACACTATCAGCTCGCGTGTGTGCTTATCTATAGCATGTTGCAGCTCTTGCCGAATCATGTCGAGCACACTGCGGAAAATCTCTATCTCGCCAGTTGAGAGGTGAAGGGCCTCGTTGCTGGTGTATGAGAAAAATTCGTAGCGCGACATCTGCTGCCCCAATTGGGTGCGTGCCAAGAAATCAGGATGAAAAATCAGGGCGGTCCACTTGGGGTTGGGTACATCAGGGTTGGGCATGACATGAATGCGCTGTCCTGGTGCAAACGAGGTTACAGTCATTTCGTCGAAATCATATTTAGTGCGGCCGTAACTTAGCATGCATCCTTTGTTCTCTTTCAAAAATAGGGCATAAACGCCGTATGTTACTACACATTCTTCCACAGGCATAGGTTGAGTGCATCGTACCACACTTACGAGCGGATGCGATGTTTTGAATCCGTAGAATTCATTAAATTGTTGTACGGTATCAAAATGTAATTCTTTCATGTCTTCTTCATTTTATTTGCTTTCCCATGTTGTAGGCTTCTTGCAACACTTTGTGTCCTTCAATTTCGCCCATATCGTTTACACCTCCTGCAAAGACAGTACCTGTAAGATGTGCTTTTTCAAAGCATTCAACCCATCCTGTCAGTCCGCAAATGGCGTACTGCGGCACTTGCGTTTCGTCTTCTGCTGCCGTAGTGAGCAGATATATGTTTCGGAAACGGTAATCGGACGAATACAGGGGATTGGCACGGTCGAGCAATGTCTTCATCTGGCCCGACATTTCGTAGTAGTATATTGGGGTGGCAAAAGCAATTGCATCGGCATCGTGCATTTTTGCTACTATGTCAGGAGCATCATCTTTAATGACACATTTTTGTGTGTTCTGGCAAGCAAGACATCCTTTGCAGAATTGTATCTGTTTTCCGCGCAGCGAGATGATTTCCACTTCGTGCCCAGCATCGGAGGCACCTCTGGCGAATTCTTTGGCAAGAGCTTCAGAATTGCTTTTTGGGCGCAAACTTGTTGATATTACTAAAAGTTTCATGTCTATTTCAAGTTCGTGTTATAAAAATCAGTAATCTTATCAAAAGGAATCACAGTCATATTGTCGTATAAGTCGATATGCACGGCGTTAGGTATAATCATCAGTTCTTTGTTGCCTGCTTTTGCAGCAATGGTCGAACCGTCATCCATCATGTTGGCAAAAGCGTCTTTTGTGAAGTAGCAGGAATGTGCTTTTTCGCCGTGTATCATCAATACGGCAGATTGTATTTCTTTGCTGTACATTAAAATCGGTTGGTTCATAAATGACATGCAGCCAGTTTTGTTCCATCCTTCGTTGCTGTTGAGTGAGCGTTTATGGTAGCCACGCGGAGTCTTGTAGTAGGCGTGATAATCTTTTACAAAAAAAGGAGCGTCATCGGGGACGGGGTCGATGACACCGCCTCCGCGTTCGTATGTGCCTTGGGCATACTCTTTCGTTCGTTGCGCATTAAGGGCCTTTTTTACTTCATATCTGGCTTCTGCATCCAACGAATCAAAGTATCCGTAAGCGTTCACACGTGTCATATCATACATGGTTGAGGTAACAGTGGCTTTAATGCGAGTGTCTAATGCTGCTGCATTAAGAGCCATGCCTCCCCATCCGCATATACCGAGAATGCCGATTCTCTCCGGATCAACATCACTGCGGTTAGCCAGATAATCGACAGCCGCCATGAAGTCTTCAGTGTTAATGTCAGGCGATGCCATGTATCGGGGTTCACCTCCTGATTCGCCAGTAAACGAAGGGTCGAATGCCATAGTGATGAAACCTCGCTCGGCCAATGTTTGTGCGTACAGACCTGATGATTGTTCTTTCACTGCGCCAAACGGACCGCATATAGCAATCGCTGCCATCTTTCCGTTGACGTTTCGGGGAGTGTATAGGTCGGCAGCCAGTGTGATGCCGTAGCGGTTGTGGAAGGTTATTTTACAATGGTTCACCTTGTCGCTTTGCGGAAAAACTTTGTCCCATTCCTGAACAAGGGGTAATTCTTGTGTGTTCATGTCTGTTTCGTTTTTTATTTGTGAGCAACTGCTCATCAGTAATGTTAGAAAAATTGCGGTCAATACTTGTTTTTTCATCTATGTTTGATTTGTTTTTTGCAAAATTACAAGTTTTGTGATGTTTTATCAGTGTCTGAATTATGGCGAAAATTACCTTTATTCAAGGATTTTTTTGAAGAGAGCATTTCTCATGTGCAAGCAGCATCTTTTTATTCTCGATTCCGCCATTGTATCCAGTAATTCTATCCCCAATACCGATAACCCTATGGCAGGGTATAATAATGTTGATAGGATTTTTCCCTATGGCATGACCTATCGCTTGTGCTGACATGTTGCATGAAAAGCGGCGGGCTAATTCGCCGTATGTCACTGTTGCCCCGTAAGGTATGCTGTGTAAATAATCCCACACTTTTAGCTGAAAAGGTGTACCTTTTATCAAGAGCGGCGGAACGAAGTCGGGTATTCTGCCATTAAAGTAGCAGTCGAGCCAACGATAGGTTTCTTTGATAATACCAAGTTCAATTTCATCGTACACGACATTCTTTTCTCTTTTTTGTTCAAAATGCAGTCCGATCAATGTGTCCTTGCCTGTAATTATCTGTAAATCATCAAGTCCTTCGGGTGTGATGTATCGTGTGGTGTATTGTTCTGTCATTCTTCTTCAAAGTTCGCACGGATAAAAAAAGTGGGTTCTTGCAGACTGTCTTTGCCATCGTTCCACACCAGATTCCCGTCGTCATTGATAAAGAAAGTGCCGAATCCATCGTTGTAAATGGTGTCTGTCGTACAATTGGTGTCGTCTTGGCGCTCGTATCTTTGGATGAAATAGCGGCCGTTGCTGTAGGCGAGTGTGTCATTCCCGTTGTTTTCGGCG
The DNA here is from genome assembly GCA_015061145.1 of Bacteroidales bacterium. Classification (GTDB taxonomy): domain Bacteria; phylum Bacteroidota; class Bacteroidia; order Bacteroidales; family Paludibacteraceae; genus UBA1754. The sequence continues at coordinate 34,383 of SUXD01000014.1, forward strand.
TTCATTTCCCATATTTCATATTGTGCCAATCCTTTCTCGCGCCAGCCTATCTCCACATGGTAACAGGTGTCGATGAATGTGAACTTTGCCACAATGCGCTCGGCGCTCTTCTCTGCCCATTGGCCATTATAAATGGTGTCGGCGGTGCTTGCTGTTTCGTTGAGGTTTGTTTTCTTGTTGTTAGTGCAGCATGCGGTGCATAACAAAGCAATGCCTATAAGCAGTGATGTTTTTCGCATAATGATGTGGTTTTAAAGTATCTGTGCCGTATGGTTTTTGGTGTCCACCTTGCCGATGGCGTCAACGATAATGCCGTTTTCGTCGATGACATAGGTGGTGCGGAGTGTTCCTTCTGTCACTTTGCCGTACATCTTCTTTTCGCCCCATGCTTCGTAGGCTTTTAGTATGGCGAGGTCGGTGTCGGCAATGAGGTGAAACGGCAGGTTGTATTTTGCAATGAATTTCTGATGCGATGCGGCGCTGTCGCGGCTCACGCCCAGCACTTCGTAACCCATCGAGAGAAATCGCTCGTAGTTGTCGCGCAGGTCGCAGGCTTCGGCTGTGCATCCTGGCGTACTGTCCTTCGGATAAAAGTAAAGTACCAGTTTTTTACCGATGAAATCTGTTAGTTTTATAGTATTCCCGTTTTCGTCGCGCCCTTCAAAATAAGGCGCTTTTGTTCCTTTCTGTAACATAATTCTGACTTCTGATAAATTTCATCCAAAAGTACATTTTTTGATTTTTATCGACAAATAATAGGGTCGAAGATTCAATTCCGTAAAAGTTATTTTTCAGATTTTTCTTTTTTTTGTACATTTGTATGAACGAAAAAAGTCATTATGGCAGAAAACGAGCAGAATATAGTAGATTACGACGAGTCGAATATCCGGCACCTTGAGGATATGGAGCACATCCGTCTGCGTCCGGGCATGTATATTGGTAAACTTGGCAACGGAACACAGAGCGATGATGGCATATATGTGTTGATAAAGGAGTCTATCGACAACTCTATCGACGAGTTCCGTATGGGCGAAGGCAAGACTATCGAAGTGGATGTGCACGACGGCAAGGTGCGTGTGCGCGACTATGGGCGCGGCATTCCTTTGGGTAAACTGATTGATGTGGTGTCAATGTTGAACACTGGCGGTAAGTATGATACCAAAGCGTTCAAAAAATCGGTAGGTCTCAACGGTGTCGGAACAAAGGCTGTGAACGCCCTCTCGTGGAAATTCTCGGTTCAGTCTTTCCGCGAAGGAAAAATGCGTCGCGCCGAATTCAAGCAAGGAAAACTGCTTTCAGATACGGGTATTGTTGATAATGTGGAAGATGCGCCTCGCGGCACGCTCATCGAGTTTGAGCCCGACGCTTCGCGTGGACTTTTCGAAAATTATGCCTTCCGCGACGAGTACATCGAGACAATGCTGCGCAACTACGCTTATCTGAATACGGGTCTGACCTTGATTTACAACGGTCAGAAATACCATTCGAAAAATGGATTGCTTGACCTGCTCAACGAACGCATGACGGTAGAGCCGCTCTATCCGGTCATTCATTTCAAGGCCGACGACATTGAGGTGGCTTTCACGCATACCGATCAGAATAACGATGAATACTTCTCGTTTGTCAACGGACAGCATACTATCTTGGGCGGTACCCATCAGGTGGCTTTTCGTGAGGCATTGGGACGCACCATTAAAGAGTTTTTCAATAAAAACATGGAGCTTGCCGACATCCGAAACGGCATTGTCGGCGCCATTGCCATCAATGTGCAGGACCCTCATTTCGAAAGCCAGACCAAGGTGAAACTGGGCTCTAAAGACATGTGTCCGGAGAAAGACTCCTACGGAAATCCGATAGATTCGCCTTTGGCAGGAGTCAGCGTGAACAAGTTCATCAACGATTTTGTAAAAAAAGAGTTGGATAACTTCCTGCACAAGAATGCGTCGGTGGTGGAGGTGATGCAGCAGAAGATTCAAGAATCGGAAGCGGAACGAAAAGCGATTCAAGGCGTTACAAAAGAAGCGCGAAACCGTGCAAAGAAAATTAGCCTGCACAACGAGAAACTGCGCGATTGCCGTGTGCACCTCAACGACGCTAAGCCTACCTATTCGAAAGAATCAAAGGATGTGGATTTGCGAGAAGAATCGAGCATTTTCATTACTGAAGGTAATTCTGCGAGCGGTTCTATCACCAAGACAAGGGATGTGAATACGCAGGCGGTATTCAGTTTGCGCGGAAAACCATTGAATGTGTTTGCTGCAAAACTCCCTAAAATACATGCAAATCAGGAGTTCTCATTGCTGAAGGCAGCATTGAATGTAGAAGAGGGAATCGAAAATCTGCGTTACAATAAGATTATAGTAGCCACCGATGCCGATGTGGATGGAATGCACATCCGCTTGCTGATGATAACTTTCTTCCTGAAATTCTATCCTGAATTGATAAGAAAAGGGCATGTGTTCATCCTTCAGACGCCGCTTTTCCGCGTCAGAAATAAGAAAAAACGGATAAAAAACTATAAAGAGAACAAAGAAGAGGAAGGCAAGAAGAAAAAGAAAGACGACGATTATGTGAAACGCTATTGCTATAGCGAAGAAGAGAAACTTCAAGCCATTGAAGAGCTTAGCCCCGATCCGGAAATCACACGATTCAAAGGACTGGGTGAAATTTCTTCTGATGAATTCGAAGAATTCATCGGCAAAAACATCCGCCTCGATTTGGTCACATTGCGCAAAGAGGATGCCGTGAACGAACTGCTGGAGTTCTACATGGGTAAGAATACATCAGAGAGACAGAACTTTATTATTGACAACCTTGTAATTGAGTCTGACAAGGTGGACGCTGATTTGTAATATGAAAGATAGCGGTAAGGCAAAGGAGTGGCGGAGACGAATGTTTTTATTTCTGTTGTCGGCAATGATTGCCGCACCTGCATTTTCGTACGATTTCTTCGTGTACGAACCGCCTGTACATCAGACGCCGCAGCAGGTGTATGCGCCGCCGATTCCTGATTACGTGGTTTTTGCGGGCGACACTATCAATCTGTGCCGGTACGACCTTCGCGAACGCTTCGACCGCGAAATTCTGGCTTTCTCCTATATGCACAGCACCACATTTCTGTTGATAAAAAGGGCAAGAATCTATTTCCCTGTCATCGAACCGCTTTTGGATGCTGATACTGTTCCCGATGACTTTAAATATCTTGCACTGATAGAAAGTTATTTCAACCCGCGTGTGGTTTCTCCTGCCAAAGCGGCTGGCATTTGGCAGTTTATGGCCTCTACCGCCGAACATTATGGTCTGGAGGTGAATGAGCAGGTGGACGAGCGATTTAACATCGAGAAATCTACACATGCGGCATGCCTATATTTGAAACATGCCTATAGTCTGTATAACGATTGGGTTACTGCAGCCGCTTCATATAATGTGGGAACAAGGCGCATATCGAAAGAACTGGAAGAACAGCGTGTTTCCTCGGCATTAGACCTGTACCTGAACGAAGAGACCAGCCGTTATGTTTTTCGTATCCTGGCGGCAAAGGCAATTATTGAAAATCCTCAGCGTTATGGGTTCAATTTGCTCGACAGCGACTATTACCAGCCTGTTCAAACCCGAGTGGTGGAAGTGAATGGACCAGTAGAGAATTGGGCGGATTGGGCGATAGAAAATGGCACGACTTACGCCCGTCTCAAGGATTTCAACCTTTGGATACGCGACCGCAAACTCGACAACCCGAAAGGCAATACCTATCAGGTTAAAATCCCGGTATTGGAATAAACAGCTTGCTGTTTTTCAAAGGAATAAATAAAATTCCAAAACAACTTCTCAGTTTCGCAAGCCTTGTTATTTACTTCTTCAAGTCGATGTGCGAATCTCTGAACCCTAGAAAATAAAGAATGCCGTCCAGTCCGATGGTGGAAATAGACTGGCGTGCGATAGACTTCACTTTCGGTTTTGCATGGAAGGCGATGCCCAATCCGGCAAGATTTATCATCGGCAGGTCGTTGGCGCCGTCACCTACAGCGATAACTTGTTTCAGGTCGATGTGTTCAAACTGGGCAATCATTTTAAGCAATTCGGCTTTGCGATGTCCGTCTACAATGTCGCCAACATAGTTTCCCGTCAGTTTGCCGTCTTTTATTTCGAGCTCATTGGCATATACATAATCAATGCCGAACCGTTTTTTCAAATATTCCCCGAAATAAGTGAATCCACCGGATAAAATGGCGATTTTGTAACCGCATTTTTTCAGGATTGTCATCAGTCGGTCGGCGCCGTCCATGATAGGCAGTTTCTCGGCAATGTCTTGCATGACGCTTTCGTCAAGTCCTTTCAGCAGCGAGATACGGCGCTTGAAACTTTCTTGGAAATCTATTTCGCCACGCATAGCCGATTCTGTAATGGCGCGCACTTCGGCTCCTACGCCAGCACGGTCGGCAAGTTCGTCAATCACCTCTGTTTTGATGAGTGTCGAATCCATGTCGAAGCAAATCAGGCGGCGGTTGCGACGGTAGATGTCGTCTTTCTGAAACGATATGTCAACGCCGAGCGTGGCCGATAGTTGCATGAATTTGGCTTGAATCTCGTTGCGGTCTTTGAATGTTCCTCGTATTGAGAGCTCGATGCAGGCGCGCAATGTCGTGTCTTCCGAATTGAGCGACATTCTTCCTGTCAGTCGCTTGATAGAGTCGATGTTCAGCCCTTGTTCGGCTATGGTGCCTGTGATTTTCGATATTTGTTCGGCGGTGATGCCTTTGCCGAGAATGGTGACAATGTGACGGTCTTGCCCCTGCTTGCTCACCCATTCGTTGTATTGTTCGGTGGAGATGGGGACGAACCGCACTTTCACGCCCAGCTCGTATCCTTTGAAGAGGATGTCTTTCAGTACGCCGCCGCCTACGTTGGTTTGGCTTTTCCGAAAACGAACCAGTATGCCGAGTGACAGCGACTGGTGTATGTCGGCCTGACCGATGTCCAATATTTCGGCATTGTATTTCCCTAGTATGCCGGTGATTTGTGATGTTACACCTGGCTGGTCCACCCCGTAAATGCTGATGAGCACAATTTCGTTTTCGTCTTCTGATAACATAGAAAAATATGTTTTTTTGGTTATGTAGTTTATCAAAGGATAAAAGTACGGATATTTTTTGCAAAAAATGAACAATCAGCCTATTTTTTGCGAAAAAAAATGAATGATCTTCAATCTTCAATTCAGAAATTTTCTTGTATTTTTGTAAAAAAATCATCATCGTTATGGACAAGAAAGAACTGAAAGTAGTGGCTTTGCGCAACGGGACAGTGATTGACCATATTCCGTCTGACAAATTGTTCAAAGTGGTTTCTATTCTGCAACTGGATAAAGTGCCGAACCAGATTACCATTGGCAATAATCTTGAAAGCAAGCAGCTTGGTACAAAGGGAATTGTGAAAATATCCGATTTGTATCTCGACCAAAAATCCATAGATAAAATAGCTTTGCTTGCGCCGGCTGCCAATCTGAACATCATTCACGACTATATGGTGAAAGAGAAATTTCCCGTTCGCCTTCCTGAGGAAGTGACCGACATCGTGCGTTGCAGCAATCCGAAGTGCATCACAAACAATCAGCCGGTTCCCACCAAGTTCCGCATCCTGAAAAAAGAACCGATACAGGCTCAATGCTGCTATTGCGAGCGCGTGTTGAAAGAAGAGGAAATCAGATTTAAATAACAGATATGCCTCGACACAAAAAGCAGCAGTGGCGCGCAGGAACGATGATTTATCCGCTGCCAGCCGTGATGGTGAGTTGCGGCGCTTCTCCCGAAGAATATAATATAATCACGGTTTCATGGACGGGTACCGTGTGCAGCGACCCGGCCATGTGCTATGTCTCGGTGAGGAAAGAACGGCATTCGTATGACATCATAAAGCGCAACATGGCGTTTGTCATCAACCTGACGACTGAAGAACTGGCGCGTGCCACCGACTGGTGCGGAGTGCGTTCGGGACGCGATTACGATAAGTTCAAAGAAATGCATCTGACGCCCGTGATGAGCGATAATGTAAAGGCCCCCTTGATAGCTGAAGCGCCCGTAAGCATAGAGTGCCGCGTGAAGCAGATTATCCCGCTAGGGTCGCACGACATGTTTCTGGCCGAAGTGGTGAGCGTTCAAGTTGATGAACAATACCTCGATCCGCTGACAGGCGCTTTCCATCTTGATAAGGCGAAACTGCTTGCCTACAACCATGGCCATTATTATAAAATTGGCGATGAAATGGGCAAATTTGGTTGGAGCGTACAGAATAAGAAAAACACACCATAAGGTGTGTTTTTCTTATTTGATAATGCCATCCACCACATATCGGCTGTAGCCTCGCCATGGCAGTGTGGCGTTGTATTCCGAATAGTGAAGCTGATAGGTCTCGCCGCTGTTGAGCATCAGAATGTTGGCGATGCTGTCGTTCTCTACCGAAAAGATAAATTCGTTGCTTTGCAGTTTCCCTGCCGCATTACTTTTCAGTCCGCTTTGTATCAGTTTCCCCTCGTATGTCTTGAAAATAACGCCTTTTTTCACTACATAGTTCAGCTCGCCGCTTTTCACGCCCTCGCCAAACACAAAGTAATAACGGTAGTAAACCCATCCTGCAAGTGCGGCAATCAGGACGAAAATGACCGAAAAAATAAAAATTCCCTTTTTCATAATTAATGTGCTTTTTTGCAAAAATAACAAATAAAATAGAAAAAAGCCTTACTTTTGGATTTTCTAAAAACAAAATAATCTCTTATGATAAACGAGAAACTGATGCAATATCTCTGGCAGAACAGGCTTTTTGACAACACAAATCTCGCTACTTGCGATGGCCAGCCACTGGAGATTATCGACATAGGAAGGCTGAACACCGATGCCGGGCCTGATTTTTTCAATGCAAAAGTGAAAATTGGCGGCAAACTTTGGGCAGGCAATGTGGAGATTCATCTGTCGTCGTCCGACTGGAAACGCCACGGGCACGATGCCGACATGGCTTACGATACCGTCATCTTGCATGTGGTAGCCCATGCCGATGCAAAAATTTACAGAAAGAGCGGCGAGGAGATTCCGCAACTGGTAATGTCGTATTCGCCCGAAGTGCTGCAAAAATGCGCTGCTTTCGATAAAAGAGACATGGCATTCCCTTGCGCAAAAGAAATCCGTACAATTCCCTCTATGTTTTTGTCGTCGTGGCTCACGGCATTGCTCACCGAGCGCCTGATGAACAAGAGCGCTCATATATCGGAACTGCTCTCGCAAAACAAGAATAATTGGGCGGAGGTCTTTTATGTGTCGTTGGCGCGCAGTCTGGGCACAGGCATCAATGGCGACGCTTTTGAGCGTATGGCCAAGGCTGTTCCGCTTGTGGCTCTGCAGAAGCATCGCGACAGTTTGTTGCAAATAGAGGCGCTGTTTTTTGGCGTGTCGGGTTTACTGCCCGAAGCACCAGCCGACGATTATCAGCGAAAGCTGTGTGCTGAGGCGCATTTCTTGATGAATAAATTCAGTTTGTCGCCGCTTCGCGATGTGCAATGGAAGATGGCGCGTCTGCGACCGCAGAATTTTCCCCATGTGCGTATTGCGCAACTCTCGAAAATTGTTTTTCAATCGTCGAAACTATTTTCAAAAATACAAGAAAATGTCGATTATATGGCGATTTTTTCGCTTTTCTCCGAAATGTCTGCCGATGGATATTGGGAGTATCATTGCACCTTTTCAAAGGAGTCGCCGAGGCAGAAGAAAACGCTGGGCAAGGCCACGATACATTCCATCATGATAAACACAGTGGTGCCTTTGCTGTTTGCCTACGGCAAGCAGAGCGACAACGAGACCCTTTGCGAAAGGGCGCTGGCGCTCCTCGAACGCATCCCTGCCGAACGAAATCAGATTATCACCTCGTGGGCGGAGATGGGCATTGAGGCTGCCAATGCTTACGACACGCAGGCGCTTATAGAGTTGCGCAAGAATTATTGCGACCGCAAAGACTGCCTCCGTTGCCGTATTGCGCACAGAATCATCAGCGTGAAAAAGCCGTGATTTTTTATGCAAATTTAAAGTTGTAATTTAAATCGGCATAAAAATTGAGAAAACTATGCGGAAAATTGAAAAAGAATTTTTTACCTTTGAAAAAAATATGGAATATTAACAAAAAAACATTTTTTGCCTATGAAGCATAGCGTATAGTTTAGTACGCACATCTTGAAATATTGGAAAAAGCGTTAATGCTGTAACTTGAGTTTCTTGAAAACTGGACACTTTCAATAGAAATCAACCAAGGACAAAAGCAAATTGACGCTCGCGCAGTTTTTGCGTGGGCTTTTGTTCGTATAATTTGGTTGGTTTAGGTAGTCCAGTAAATCCTCAAGAAACTCAAATGAAGCGATAATAAAGTACCACGCTTTTTTTATGTGCGTATGGGAAGGAAGGGTACAGATTTATAAACTTAAAAATTATGAGGAATGAAAAAGAAAATTTTATGGATACTTTTTGCTATAGTATTGTGTAGTAATGTCTTGTCATGCAGTAAAGAAAGCAAAGAAATAGCGGCAGAAGCGGAAGAAAATAATTATAACAAATTTGTTTATTCTTTTTATCTTATGCAGAGATGTTATGGGGACGATGTTTATAGCGCATTGGTGAAAATGAGGACTCACGGTTTTTATGTTGAAGAAGGTTATGAACAAGGTCTTTATTTTTATAAACTAAAAAATGGAGTTGATGAAATAAGATTGTACGCAAAAGCTCCTGATAAAAGAAAAGTAAAAGTTGAAAAAGTGGATTTAAGAGGCGAACTGATAGGGAATAATTTGCAAAAATTAATAAAATCAGTTGGGAAAACTTATAACATAGAATCTGGTGAGACTGTGGGTTTTGTTCGTCTCATTGCAGATGATAAAAGTGAAATAACAGATTGGTACTCAATGTTGAGTTTTATTGCAAAAACTAAGAATGGTTATACAGTTATATGGAAAAGTGTGGATGGAACAATTTTGTCTTTGACAGAAGCGTTATCTAAAGGAATCTTGATAACAATAGAGTAAAAGCAATCAAATAAAGCAGTGAACACCTATAATCATCAGTGTGTGAAATCTAAAATGACATCAGAGGTGCGTTTAAATATTCATCCTAATGGTGTAGGAGTGTCATTGAATTTTTAATATAGAGATAACTGCATTAATGTAAAAGTCAGAATACTATTTGTTGGCGGACGGTGTCAGAATAGATAAAGTTTTTTATTCATTTTTGATGGCTGTCCGTCATTTTTAATGATTTTATAAAATCGTGAGATAACAAAAGGAGAAATGAAAGAGAAAGAACCCCATGCAGGAAAAATGGTAAAGGCAGAATTGAAGAGGCAAGGGCGTACAATTACATGGTTAGCAAAGCAATTTGGCGGTACCCGCGAAAATATGTATAAGGTTTTAAATAAAAGCTGGATAAAGTCAGAGTCATTAGTAAAAATCAGTTTAATAATGGATTATAATTTTTTTCAAAATTATTCTGAATGGTTTGAGGATAATAGAAATAGAACATAATTCGTTGCAATTAACGGAGGAATAATTACATGTTTTCATCCGTATTACATCAATTTTATAGTCAAGTAATTTGCCACTTGTAGTTTGTAGTCAGCGCCTTTTTCGTATTTTTGTGAAAAATTTTCTATTGATGGTACACAAAAACGGAATAAAAGCATTGGCGCTTGTTGTGTTGTTGTTGCTGGCTGCCGCTTGCGCCAATCGTGGTTTGGGTCCGCAGGGCGGTCCGGAAGATGTGACGCCTCCGGCGCTGAAAAGCAGTATGCCGTCCGACGGCGCACGCAACTTTCATGGCAAGAAGGTGGAACTCCATTTCGATGAGATAGTGCAGATAGAAAATCCGTTCGAAAATGTCATTGTCTCGCCGGCGCAGTCCAAACAGCCCACCGTGAAGGCTATAGGGAAAAAAGTGACCGTGGAGTTTAACGATACGCTTCGCCAGAATACCACTTACACGATAGACTTTGGCAACGCATTGTCCGATTTCAACGAGAAAAATGCGCTGAATAACTTTGCGTTTTCTTTTTCTACCGGCAGCGACTTGGATACCCTGGCATTAGATGGCGTGGTGCTCAACGCGCAGACGCTCGACCCTGTGACAAACGCTGTGGTGGGCATATATGAATCGGCTGACGATTCGCTCTTTGTCAGCGTGCCTCTATCGCGCATGACGAGAACCGATGCTCAAGGGAAATTTTTGTTGCGCAATCTGCCGGCAGGCAATTATCGCGTTTTTGCGCTGCAAGACTTGAACCGCGACAATTTCTTCGATCAGCCCGAAGAGTCGCTCGCATTCACGAGCGACCTGCTGCCATCAGTAGCCTTGCGCGAGGTGCAGGACTCTGTTTCCGAAACCGACAGCACACGCATCTTTTCACACTACGAGACGGACAATAAAATCATTTTGCGCCAGTTCAAGGAAGAAACTTCCATTCAGTACCTCATAAAATCGGAGCGTAAGTCAGCCGAGCATTTCAAGCTTTTCTTCAACGATGGCGTGCGCGAACTGCCACGTATCGAACCGCTGAATTTCTCGATGAAAAGCGACTTTTTGACTGAAACGACTTCTCGACGCGATACCATCACTTATTGGATAAAAGACAGTACGCTGATTTTGCAAGACACTTTGCGCATGCTGCTGCATTACGAAAAAACTGACTCGATAGGGGTGATGGTGGCGGCTACTGATACGTTGGAACTGAAGTACATCAGCAAAAAAGCGTTTGCGCCACAAGAGGGTAAAAAAAACGCCAAATCATCGGCAAAAAAGAAGCAGAAGCAAGAAGCGCCCAAACAAGAATTTCTGCGCGTATCGTCAAATGCCGACAATGGGAAAATGGAGTGCTACGACGACCTGACACTCAGATTCAAATATCCGGTGGAGCATTTCGAGCAAGACAGCATACACCTCTATGTGCTGCAAGATACGGTACGGATTCCGCTCACTTACGAGATGAAGCCTACAGGTAGCATGCTCTCGTATATGGTGTATAACGAGGATTTGGATGTGGAGAAAAAATATGTGCTGGCAATAGATTCTGCTGCCATCACCGACATCTATGGCCATGTGTGCAACAAGCAGGAGATAGCTTTTGAACTGCAGCCGTTCGAGCAGTATGCCACTTTGATAATGAAAATGCCGCAAGCCAAGCCAAACGCTGTGGTGCAGCTGCTTTCGGACAAAGAGGAGGTGAAAGAGCAAAAACCGTTGGAAGACGGACAAGTCACATTCAAATACCTGCATCCGGGCGCCTATAGGGTGCGCATGTTTGTGGACGAGAATCGAAATGGCGTTTGGGATACAGGAAAATATTCTGAGAAACGTCAGCCCGAAGAAGTATTCTATTATAATAAAAAGCTTAATTTGCGCGCTAATTGGCAAATAACCGAAAACTGGAGCGATTTCCTGACAACTCCTCTGGAAGAACAAAAGACGAAATTGAAATAACGCCGCTTGGTCATAATTTGCAAAGAGCATATAATTTTCAAAGCGGCGTCTTAAACCTTTAAGTTTTCATTCTGTCAAAACAACAAAATTTGCAGATATGAAAAAAGGTGGAATTTTATTTTTCTTGTTGGCGTTCATGTTCCAACATAATGCTGTGGCTCAACAGTTTTCTTTTCAGCCGGGCGAGAACATACAGTACACGGTGAGTTTTTCATTGGGGTTCATTTCGATGAAGGCGGCACAAGCCAATCTTACAGTCAATAATTGTCAGTATGAAGGCAAAGATGCTCTGAAACTCGAATTGGCAGCCAAAACCATTAAGGCGTTCAAATCGTTCAACATTCGCGATACCTTGCGTGCTGTCGCTGATGCGCAGACGCTTGAGACTTATTTTGCTCAGCAGCAGACTCACGAAGATAATTACTATTCTTCGGTGCAGACAAAATTCTCTCATGAAGGAGGGAAAGTGAAGGCTGAGGTGAAGAAATTCAAACGCGACGGACTAAAGCGCGACACCACAATGTATTTCGACAAAGGGTATTATGATGTCATTTCGATTCTTTATAACATCCGCAACATTGACGCCTCTAAACTTGTGAAAGGACAAAAATACCCGATGCCGTTCCTCTTCGCGTTCGACAAGTACGATTTGTATTGGCGGTATATAGGCAAGGAGAAAATAAAGCTGAAAAACGGCGAGACTTACAATTGCTTGAAGGTCTGCCCGTACATGACAGAAGGTTCGCTTTTTGGCAAGGGCGAGGTAATGACTATCTGGCTGACAGATGACGAGAACCACATACCGGTACTGATAGAATCGAAATTGAAAGTTGGCAGTATAAAAGCTTATGCAGAAAACATAAAAGGCAATAAATATCCACTGACTTCCTTGGTGTCGAAAAAATAAACAGACTGCAGACAGACGGACTTGTAAAGGTCCGTCTGTTTTTTTTTCAGCGGAATAATTGCCCATCATTTGTTTTTTTGTCTTTTTTTGCATATTTTAGTGAAAAAATAGGAGGATATATGGCACAAAATGTAATTGTTTATTGCAAGAATACGCAAACATACAAAGATTATCCGCTGGGTACATCATTGATAGAGGTTATGCGCGATATGGAATTGGGAGGCGAACACCCCTATCTTGCGGCATTGGTTAATAATAAGCTTGAAAGCTTAACCTATTGCGTTTACAAATCTAAGAATGTGGAGTTTGTCAACGGTATGTCATCCTTTGGCAGAAGGGTGTATGTGCATTCGCTGATTATGGTATTGCACAAGGCGGTGGAAGATGTTCTTCCTGACGCGCACATCCGCGTTGAGCATCCTATTTCCAACGGTTATTTCTGCCATATACTGTTTCCCGATCAGCACTACATCACATTGCAGGAAATAGCGTTGCTTAAATCGAGAATGAGCGAAATAATCGCCACCAATCTCCCTATATCCCGCGAGGAGAAAGAAACGACACAAGTAGTCGAACTTTTTAAGAAACGCAAGCAAGATGATGTGGCAAACCTTTTGGAATCGCTCGCCGAACCTTTTTCAACTTACTACCGCATCGGAAACACCATTGATTATTGCGACAATGTGCTGCTGCCTTCTACGGGTTATTTGTCTATTTTCGATATACTGCCATATTACGACGGCGTGCTGCTGCAAGTGCCCGACAAAGAAGATCCCAAAGTATTGTCGGAAATCATTCCGCAGCCTAAAATAATGGATATATTCAAAGAGTTTGATGATTGGAGTGACATCTCTAATATTAAGAATATCAGCGATATAAATTCTATTTGTAAAGAAAAAGGTAAAGCGGGTATCCTTATAAAGGTTTTTGAGGCGCTGCACGAGAAAAAGGCTTCGCAGATAGCCGACCAGATAAAAGAGCGCGGCAATGTGCGGCTTGTGCTAGTGGCGGGCCCGTCTTCTTCGGGCAAAACGACCTTCAGCAAAAGATTGTCGATACAGTTGCTGGTAGAAGGCATCTTTCCATTCCCGATTTCTACGGATGACTATTTTGTGGACAGAACCCACACGCCGCTTGACGAGAACGGAAATCCCGACTTTGAGACAATTGAGGCCATGGATTTGAAGTTGTTCAACCAGCAGTTGAAGGATTTGATGGAAGGGAAAGAGGTGCTGCTTTCGGAGTACGATTTTATTCAAGGCAAAAAAGTATTTAAGCGTAAATGCCAGCTGCCGCCTAATGCAGTGATAGTGATAGAGGGAATTCATGCCTTGAATCCGGAACTGACGAAAGAGATTGACGATGCCATAAAATTTAAGGTGTATGTTTCGGCGCTAACAACCATCACATTGGACAATCACAACTGGATTTCAACTACCGATACCCGTTTGTTGCGTCGAATATTGCGCGACTCCCGTTCGCGCGGCTATTCTGCGCAGAAAACCATTTCGCAGTGGCCTAGTGTGCGCAAGGGCGAGGAAAAGTGGATTTTCCCTTTCCAGGAAACGGCAGACGCCGTATTCAATTCTGCTCTTCCTTTTGAATTCTCGGCCCTGAAAAACGAAGTGGAGCCTGTGTTGATGGAAGTGCCTAAAAACCGTGATGAATATGCCGAAGCATATCGTCTCTTGCGTTTTTTGCGTTACATAACCCCAATTGCCAACGAAGAAATTCCCAAAACATCGCTTTTGCGTGAATTTATAGGAGGCAGCAGTTTTAATAGTTAGCAGAAAGGAGTCTGTGCATGGCCGCTTCGAAGCAACAACAGATTCAGCGTCAGCAGCAGTCGCTCTTGCCCCAGCAGATAATGATGATAAAACTGCTGGAAGTGCCGGCTATGGAGTTAGGCGACAGAATCAGAGAGGAAATTGAGGCTAATCCTGCATTGGAAGAGGGGTCCGTTTTGTCGGAAAATTCCGATGAAATGCGAGATAATCAGAACATAGAAGAGGAAGGGATGGAAAAAACGGAATTGGAGGAGAGCTATGACGACGATATTCCCGATTATAAGCTGACGGCCAGAAATTATTCGCCTGACGATGCGCTGGCAGAATCTCCAATTTCGGCAGAAACTTCGTTTCACGAGTTTCTTTCTAATCAGATAGACTTGTCTGATCTGTCGGCGCAAGACAAACGCATTGCAGAATATATTGTCGGAAATATTAACGATGAAGGATACTTGCAGCGCTCGGCTATCGATATGGCCGACGACATTCTTTTCCAGTTGGGCGAAGATTATCCTGTGGAACAGATAGAGCAAGTGATCAGCTATATTAAAACTTTAGAACCGGCAGGCGTGGGCGCCATGTCGCTGCAAGAGTGTTTGATATTGCAACTGCAACGCAAGAAGCAGACTCCTTCAGTAGAATTGGCAATAAAGGTTTTATCCGATTATTTCGATGAATTTTCGAAGCGTCAGTACGAAAAAATTGCGCGTCTGTCCGAAATGTCAGAGGACAACTTGAAGAGCGCAGTGGCTGAGATCAAGAAATTGACGCCGAAACCGGGAAACTCATGGGGCGGCAATGGAATCATGGAACGCACTTCGGGATATATTGTCCCTGATTTTCTGCTCGAGAATCATGAAGGAGAGCTTCATTTGTCGCTGAACGAGCGGAATACGCCATCGTTGCGCATTACTGGCGAGTACGAAGAAATGTTGAAAAAGTATGCAGACTCCAAGAATAACAAGGAAGAGAGAAAAGCTGCGGAATTCATCAGGCAGAAGATAGACGCGGCCAATCTGTTTATGGAGGCTTTGCGTCAGCGCCAAGTGACGCTTATGGTGGTGATGAATGCCATAGTGCAACGTCAAAAGGAGTATTTCCTTACTGGCGACGAGGCATCTCTCAAACCAATGATAATGAAGGATGTGGCAGAAGATACAGGACTTGATGTCTCAACAATTTCGAGGGTGAGCAATAGCAAATATGTGCAGACAGAATTCGGTTCTTTTCCGCTGAAATTCTTTTTTAACGAGAAAGCGAATGCAGAAAATGGTGATGAGGTCTCAACGCGAAAAATCAAACAGATATTGCAGAGGCTGATTCAAGAAGAAGACGGAAAAAATCCTTATTCTGACGATGAATTGTCTAATATTCTGAAACAGGATGGCTATGTGGTTGCACGGCGTACGGTGGCCAAATACAGAGAACAAATGAACATTCAGCCGGCTCGTTTGCGAAAAGAACTTGATTAGCGATGAATCTTATAGCGAAAATAATTTCCGTTGTATTCCAGCCTTTGTTTGTGCCGGTTTATACATTGATTCTGCTGTTGACCAGCAGCACTTTTTTCTTTCCTCCGGTCTATAAGCTGTTGCTGACGCTCGCCTTCTTCTCGAGCACTTGTTTTTTCCCGTTTTTGTTCTGTGTGTCGATTTTTAGCCTGAAGTCGCTGGTGAAATTAGGGCGCAAGGAGCGCAACTCCATATATGCAGTCACATTTATCACTTATGTTTTCTGCTTCTATATCTTATGGAAGATGTATCTTCCTTTTGCTTTGCTTGTCATGTTTGGCGGATGTGTGTTTGCTGTTTTTCTTTTGTTGGTGATTAATTTTTTCTGGAAAATAAGTGCGCATGCAACTGTGATGGGGTGTTGCTGCGGTTATATATTCCTGTTTGCACTCTATACATCCCAGAATCTAATCATTCTTTTTTGTATATCTATCCTTTTGGCGGGTGTTGTCGGTTGGGCTCGTCTTTATCTTAAGGCTCATACTGCGGGACAGGTTTTTGCGGGTTATGCGGTTGGGCTTCTGCCTTCATTGCTGAGTATTGTATTGTTTGTGTAAAAAAAAATATCTGCAAAAATGTTTTTTTTCATAAATTTATATATATTTGTTGTGTAGGTTTTTTGAAAATTTAACAAATTGTTGTTTTTAAAAAGATACGAATTTTAAAAAGGGTAAAAATATGAAAGAGAATTTGAAAATTTTAATGTGCGAGGACGACGAAAACCTCGGGCAATTACTGAAGGAGTTCTTCTCCACGAAAGGCTATATCGCCGATTTGCTTCCTGATGGTGAAGCGGGTATAAAAGCCTTTATGAAAGGTAATTATGACTTTTGCCTATTGGATGTAATGATGCCTAAGAAAGACGGATTCTCTTTGGCAAAAGACATTCGTGCCCAGAATCCGGAAATACCTATTGTTTTTCTTACTGCCAAGTATCTGAAGGAAGATATCGTTGAAGGATTCAAGATAGGAGCCGACGATTATATCACAAAACCATTCTCAATGGAAGAGCTCTATTACAGAATAGAGGCGATAATGCGTCGTGTGCGCGGCAGGCGTCAGTCAGCCGATTCGGTATATAAGATTGGCGAATATGTCTTTGATGCGCAAAAGCGCTCATTGTCGATAAATGGAGAGGTGAAAAAGATGACGACGAAAGAGTCTGAGCTGTTGTTGCTGCTTGTGTCGCATGCCAATGACATACTAGAGCGAAATGTGGCGCTGAAAACAATATGGGTGGATGACAATTACTTCAATGCCCGCAGTATGGATGTGTATGTCACACGGTTGAGGCATTTGCTGGAGAAAGACCCGAATGTGGAGATTATAAACATTCACGGAAAAGGTTATAAACTCACTTATAACTAAGAAATCGTTTGGAAATTTTAACAAAAAACCCAGAAAAGACTCTTTTCTGGGTTTTTTGTTGTATTCGCAATGAATTATTTAAATTTCTTGTTGACAAAAATATGCGTCAGCAAACCGATGATTAACAAGATTAATACGGTGATAAGCATGACATTAGAACTGATGGAATTTCCGCACAAAGCGGGAGTGATGAGGATAATCACTGCAATGAGGATAATGATTACACCAAGGTATTTTTTCAAATCTTTCATTTTTGATAAATTTTATTTTTTACAAAATAAACACAATTATGTCGGAAATAAAACATTTCTGCCGCATTTTTTTTAATTTCGTCAAAATTTTATGTGAAAATGATAGTAAAACTGCCTGCCACGCATTCCACTAACAGCTATATGCAAGAGGTGCTTTCCAAGTCGCTTCCTGAAGAAGGAACGCTAGTGTGGACTCCTTGCCAGACAGCGGGGAGAGGGCAGTGTGGCAATGCATGGGAAAGTGAACCAGGCAAAAACATCACATGCAGCGCCGTGTTTTATCCGGCAGTAAACATTCAAGAGCAATTCCTTGTCTCTGAAGCGGTTTCGCTAGCTGTCATCGACTTTATGGACCTTCTGATGCCGGGTTGTCGCATTAAATGGCCCAACGACATTTATTATGGCGATTTCAAAGTAGCGGGCATATTGATAGAGCAGAATCTATACGGAAAACGGATAGACTCTTGTGTGGCAGGCGTCGGGATCAACATCAATCAGAAAAAGTTCAGGAGCGATGCCCCTAATCCTCTGTCAGTAAGCTTGGTGACGGGCGAGACTTACGATGTGGAATTGTTGCTGCCCCAATTGCAAGAAAAACTAACGGAGAGGATGCGCGAATTGAAGTCGCCGTGTTTGCATCAGGAATATATGTCGCGCCTTTATCGTAACGAAGGATTTTTCGTGTTTTCAGATGAATCGGGCATTTTCGTGGCCCGCATCTGTGATGTGCAAAGCAATGGCTATCTGGTGCTCGAAACCGACAAAAAGGAAAAACGCTGTTATGCATTCAAAGAAGTGGAATTTGTCATAAAATAGATTTTTTCTTTATACTTTTCCTGCTTTTTATTTTTCTTTATTTTTACCACATTTCATCGAAAGAAATTATCATTTTTTAGTTAGGTTAATGGCTTTACGCGTACATTGTTTTACGGCAAAAAGTCTTCTTTTTGCAAAAAAATCACTATTTTTGATAGTTTTACATATTTGATATCATAACAAAAACATAAAAAGATGGAAAAAGTAGAAAAACTTGTAGCAAAAAATTTGTTGGACATCAAGGCTATAAAACTTCAGCCTTCCAATCCTTTCACTTGGGCTTCGGGGTGGCACTCGCCCATTTACTGTGATAACAGAAAGACATTGTCCTATCCTTCGTCCAGAAACCTGATAAAGATAGAAATCGCCCGTCTTGTGCGCGAGAATTATCCTGAAGTGGAAGTGATTGCTGGTGTGGCTACAGGCGCCATAGCGCAAGGAGCGATGGTGGCAGAAGAACTCGGACTGCCATTTGTCTATGTTCGTTCGTCAGCCAAAGATCACGGACTGGGAAATCTGATTGAGGGCGACTTGAAACCAGGGCAGAAAGTGTTGGTTATAGAGGACCTTATCTCTACAGGCGGAAGCAGTCTGAAAGCGGTAGAAGCCGTTCGCGCCAACGGAAACGAGGTGCTTGGCATGATAGCTATTTTCACCTATGGATTCCCGGTCGCTACAGAGGCTTTCGAAAAAGCGAATGTGAATCTGATGACATTGTCGAACTACAACGCATTGCTTGAAGTGGCTTTGGGATGCGGATACATCAAAGACGCAGAACTGGAGGAGTTGAAAGAGTGGCGCAAAGATCCGGCTAATTGGAGAAAATAACAGCAAGAATAAAATATGACTACTTACGAAAGCGAAATAAAAATGATTGACAGCAGCGATAGCAAAGTTTTTGCTATGTTGTCTGACTTACGCAATGTAGAGAAGATAAAAGACCGCATTCCATCGGATAAAGTGAAAGATTTGAAATTCGATCAGGATACGGTTTCCGTAAATGTCGATCCGGTGGGCGACCTTTCTCTGAAGATTATAGAAAGAGAGCCTTGCAAAACAATAAAATTCACAACAGACAAATCTCCGGTAGATTCTTTTGTGTGGATACAGATTTTGCCTGTCACCGATGAGAAATCGAAAATTAAGGTGACCTTGAAGGCTGATATGAATCCGATGATAAAAATGATGATCGGCTCATATATGGAAAAATTTGTGAATATGTTTGCTGATGCGCTTACTAAAATACCGTATTGATTTATTATTAATGACTTATGAAACTTTGGGACAAAGGGAAACCGACTGATAAGGAAATAGAGACCTTTACCGTAGGGCGCGACCGTGAAATGGATTTGTACCTGGCAAAATACGATGTGCTGGGATCGATGGCGCATATAACGATGCTCGAGAGTGTCGGACTGCTGCAGAAAGATGAACTCACGGCATTGCTCTCCGAATTGAGAAATATCTATAAGGCGGCTGAGAATGGCGAGTTCGCGATAGAGGATGATGTGGAGGATGTTCACTCACAAGTGGAACTTATGTTGACGAGAAAGCTCGGTGACATGGGCAAAAAAATACATAGCGGACGCTCGCGCAACGATCAGGTTCTGCTTGACTTGAAACTTTTCACCCGTCAGCGGATTCGTGATATTGCAGAAGCGACATCACAACTTTTCGATGTCCTCATTTCGCAAAGCGAGCGCTACAAGGATATTCTCATTCCTGGCTATACTCATTTGCAAGTGGCGATGCCTTCTTCTTTCGGTTTGTGGTTTGGCGCATACGCCGAGAGTCTGACCGATGACCTGCGTATGCTGAACGCCGCATTTCGCACTTGCAACCGCAATCCATTGGGCTCGGCTGCTGGCTATGGCTCTTCTTTCCCGCTGAACAGAACGATGACAACTGAATTGCTGGGATTCGACGGACTCAATTACAATGTGGTGTATGCCCAGATGGGACGCGGAAAAATGGAACGGAATGTGTCTTTTGCTTTGGCGTCAATTGCCGGGACATTGTCTAAATTGGCATTCGATTCTTGCATGTTCACGAGTCAGAATTTTGATTTTTTCAAGCTGCCCGATGAATTTACAACAGGTTCGAGCATTATGCCTCACAAAAAGAATCCGGATGTGTTTGAACTCGTTCGTGCTAAATGCAACAAAATACAGGCTCTTCCTCAACAAATCATACTTATATCCAATAATTTGCCGAGCGGCTATTTCCGTGATTTGCAAATTATTAAAGAAGTTTTCTTGCCGGCATTCGACGAATTGGAAGATTGCTTGAAACTTGCGGCGCATATGCTCAACGAAGTGAAAGTACGCAAAAATATCATAGATGACGATAAATATAAATATGCTTTCAGTGTGGAGGAAGTAAACCGTCGCACACTTGCTGGTACTCCTTTCCGCGATGCCTATAAACAGGTGGGGATAGAAATTGAGCAAGGCAAGTTTGAACCGAATAAAAACATTCATCATACACACGAAGGTAGCATAGGAAACCTTTGTAACAAAGAAATAACAGCGCTGAAAGATGAAGTGCTTAAAATGTTTTCTTTTGATAAAATTGATAAGGCGACAGAAAAATTGATAAAAGCATAAGTTTTTCTTATGTTGACAACACATAAATGACTGATTATGGTGCAAATTCGTAAAATAGGTTTGGTCGTTTCTTTCTGGATGTTCATGGTTGGCGCTTATGCTGCTCCACAAGACATTACGGGTTCTGTTGTAGGTAAAACCGCTTTTTGCGAGGGAACGGCAGAATCGTTAGAAATAACGGCGGATTATCAAGAACCGGGCGTGACGCTTTATTACCGATTCTTGTTCGAAGGAACGGAGGTGCAATCTTTGTCTGTTGACAATGTTTATCGTACGAACGGCGTAACGGCAGGCTTGTTAGAAATCGAAATTTATGAAGATGACGGTTTGGGCGGGTCAGTTTATGCCCAGACAGAGCAAGTGCCGATTATAGTAAATGCTTTGCCTACATTGCCTGCCACATTGCCTGATATTACGGAATGCGCGCCCAATACAGTTTCCATTGTGCAACCAGCTGAAGCTGGCTACAGTTTCGCCTATTACATGCCCGATGGAAC
>SUXD01000015.1 GCA_015061145.1 Bacteroidales bacterium
GGATAAAAGTATGTTCAAAGTGATTGAGAAAGCTATCCTCGATTCAGGACTGGGCATCACACCCGAAAATAATGGCGAGATGATTCGCTTGGGTATTCCGCCTTTGACTGAAGATCGTCGTCGCCAACTTGCGAAACAATGTAAAGGCGAATGCGAAACAGCTAAAATCAGCGTGCGAAACGCTCGCCGCGATGCTGTAGATAAATTGAAAAAGGCTCAGAAAGAAGGACTCTCGGAAGACTTGGAGAAAGATGCCGAAGTTGAAGTTCAGAAAGTGCACGACAAATACATCAAGAAAATTGATGACTTGTTCGCTGCCAAAGAAAAAGAAATTATGACAGTGTAATAGAGCCAAAAGTGGAAAGGCAACTTTCCACTTTCAACTTTTTTTCTTATTTCTCCTTGCAAGGTTTGGTCGTAAAAAACACTGGAAGCTGGTATCAACTGCGTACTGCGGAGGGTGAGTGCTTCGAAGCGAAAATTAAAGGCAGTTTTCGTATGAAGAAGATACGCACCACCAATCCTGTGGCCGTAGGCGACAATGTACTGTTTGAGGTGAATGCCGAAGGGCAAGCACTGATATCAGAAATATTGCCACGGCGCAATTATATCATCCGAAAGGCGTCAAATCTTTCGAAAGAGTCGCACATCATCGCTTCTAATGTTGATTTGTCATTCTTGGTCGTGACTTTGGCGCACCCCGAGACATCCACAGTTTTTATCGACCGATTTCTGGCTACAGCACAGGCCTACAATGTCCCTGTGTGTCTGATATTCAATAAAACTGACCTTTATACTGACGAAGAACGGCAGCGGGCCGAAAATCTTATTGCCCTTTACGAGGGGTTGGGTTATCGTTGTTTCCGTACTTCGGCATTGTTGGGCGAGGGCGTTGAGAGCCTGAAGAATGAGATAACAGGTAAGATAACGCTGTTCTCGGGACATTCGGGCGTAGGGAAATCATCTCTCATTAAAGTGCTTTTGCCACACATGGAAATAAAAATTGGAGAAATTTCTGATTATCATCAGAAAGGACGGCATACAACCACATTCTCCGAGATGTATGAATTGCCCGAAGGCGGCTATCTGATTGACACGCCGGGTATTAAAGGATTCGGCACTATAGAGATGAAAGACAGCGAGATAGGTCATTTTTTCCCCGAAATTTTTGAAAAATCGCGCGAATGCCGTTTCGGTAATTGCACGCATACCCACGAACCGGGATGCGCTGTGACAAAGGCCGTAGAGGAGGGCGCTATTGCTGCTTCGAGATACCAGTCGTTCCTGAGCATTATGGACGATGCCACCGAAAGCAAATACAGATAAGGCTTCATGACAATATTGTTTGCTTTGTTCCGTTATTCCTAAAAATAAGACGCATACATGAAGAGTTTTTTATTCGGCCGTCAGAAATTCGGATTCTTTTTTGTCGCTATAGCGATAGCTATTTTAGTGCTGTCATCGGTAGCGACAAGTCGCATTATCCGCGATATAGCGAAAGTGGAAAGGTTCAAGATGAGCTTGTTG
The DNA here is from genome assembly GCA_015061145.1 of Bacteroidales bacterium. Lineage (GTDB taxonomy): Bacteria > Bacteroidota > Bacteroidia > Bacteroidales > Paludibacteraceae > UBA1754. The sequence goes on from SUXD01000015.1 coordinate 1,528, forward strand.
GCCGAAGCTACCAAGCGTATGGTGGAGGCCGAGCCCGATCAAAATGTGTCGTTCGAACTGCATATCATTGAGGGGAACGAAGATATTCCGGTCATTATTATTGATGAGGATGATAATTTATTGAGCTACAGAAATATAGATATTCTTGAAAAGAAACCGCAGCTTTCTTCAAAAATTGTGGCGAAAATGAAAAGCCGTCATGAACCTATCGTGATTGAATATGAAAGCGGCATCCGTCAGTATATCTATTACGATGATTCGTTTCTCAAGCTGAATATTATTTATTTTGCTTTGGTACAAGCTTTGGCAGTCATCGTTTTTGTGGCTGTCTTCGCCTATATTTTCATTATGCGTAAACGTGCGGAACAGAACCGCGTGTGGGTAGGCCTTTCGCGCGAAACGGCTCATCAGTTGGGCACCCCTATCACTTCGCTGATGGCATGGGTGGAAGTGCTGAAAGAAGAAAATCTTAACCCCATGTATATCGATGAAATGTCGAAAGATGTGAATCGATTGCGGGTGATAGCCGAGCGCTTCTCGAAAATCGGTTCGGTGCCCGAACTCAAGATTGAGAATCTGACGGGCGTATTGCATCAGTCGGTAGAGTATTTGCGGAAAAGGGTGTCGAACCGCATTGTTATCACTTGCGATACGGCCGGCCAGATGTTTGTCCCTTTGAATGTGCCGCTTTTTGAATGGGTGGTCGAAAATTTGTGCAAGAATGCGGTGGATGCCATGGAAGGCGAGGGGCGCATCTCCATTTTGGCAGAAATGACAGAAGGGAAAGCCGTGATAGATGTGTCGGATACAGGAAAGGGGATTGCGAAATCAGATTTCAGTACGGTGTTCACACCAGGATACACCACCAAAAAAAGAGGATGGGGGCTCGGACTGTCGCTGGTCAAACGTATAGTAGAAGAATACCATGGCGGAAAGATATTCGTGAAGTCGTCTGAAATAGGGAAAGGAACGACATTCCGAATCGTCTTGCCATTGCAAAATACGAAAAAAAACAAAATAAGTTTTATTTTAAAAATATAATTCATACCTTTGTAACCCAAAAAATCAAAAAAGTGAAAGAACTTGTTGATTATATTGTTTCTTTGAAAGAAATTGGCAGCGAAGTGGAGACGTTCTCGTGTCATTTGGGTGATGATTTCTTTGCGCAGATGAAAAATGACGAGGTCTCTCGCGGAAATGTTGCGGGCGAGGTGAAGGTGAAAAGGCTTGGCGAAGAGTCGTTCGAGCTTGCATTTTCAGCCAAAGGCGAAATTATTATACCTTGCAACCGTTGCTTGGGCGATATGTCGCTCCCTGTTTCAATAGAAGAAACAATGCTTGTGAAGTTTGGAAAAGAATTCTCTGAGAATGAAGCGGACGATTCTGTAATAGTGCCCGAAGACGAAGGGACTATAAATGTCGGCTGGTTCATATTTGAATTTATAGTGCTCGGCATACCTATTACGCATGTTCATCCAAAGGGCGCTTGCGATGAAGAGACTTACAACAGACTGAAACAAGTGATGGTGTTGAAAGAAGACGAGTCGTCGGACGAGGAGTTTGAGGAAATAGCGGACGAAAGAGAAAAACCGATGGATGCTCGTTGGAGTGAGTTGGAAAAATTAAAAAATAAATTAAATTAAAATAATAAGAAAATGGCACATCCTAAGCGAAAACATTCAAACAAAAGAACAGCCTCAAGAAGAACTCATTACAAGGCTACACTTCCTACATTGGCAATATGCCCTAATTGCGGAGCAGTTCATATTTTCCATACAATCTGCAACGCTTGCGGGTTTTATAGAGGCAAACAGGTGATTGAAAAAGCAGAAGCATAATTTCTGTTTTTAAAACACAAAAGAACAAAGCAGTCGGTTGATAATTCAATTGATTGCTTTTTTTTGTTGAAAAAAACAGATGAAAACAGTAGGCAGTTGTTTTTTTATTGTAACTTTATCATTATATTAGCATAATGATAAAAAATGGATTTGTAATTTTTAAATCATTGAAAATATGAAAGATAAATTTTGTGTGATAATGGCAGGAGGTGCAGGAAGCCGTTTTTGGCCTTTCAGCAGGAACGAAAGGCCGAAACAGTTTCTCGATTTCTTGGGTACGGGCAGTTCTTTGCTGCAAATGACATATAATCGTTTTAGGAAAATCATTCCAGCCGAGAATATCTATATCGTTTCCAACAGAATTTATCGTGACCTGATAATGGAACAACTGCCGGAATTGCCAGAAGGCAATGTGCTGCTTGAACCTACGCGCCGCAATACGGCTCCATGCATTGCTTATGCGATGAACAGGATAGCCAAAGTGTCGGAGAACGCTAATGTTGTGGTGGCTCCCTCCGACCATTTGATACTGAAAGAGGATGAATTTCTGGATACCATTCAGCAGGGTTTTGATTTCGTGTCGGAAAACGATGCTTTGCTGACGCTCGGTATAAAACCTTCGCGCCCGGAGACGGGGTACGGATACATACAAATTTCTGAGGGCGACGGATTGTTGCGAAAAGTGCGCACATTCACCGAAAAACCTAATCAGGAAATGGCGAAAATATTTATGGACAGCGGCGAATTCTTGTGGAATTCGGGCATATTCTTGTGGAGTATTCCGGCCATAAGAAAATCGTTTGAGACATTGCTGCCTGAAATGGCCAATAAGTTCAAACAAGGCACAGAGGTGTATGGAACACCACGCGAACAGGCGTTTATTGACGAGATTTATCCGCTTTGCCATAATATATCTATTGACTATGGCATCATGGAAAAGGCACCGAATGTATATGTACTTTGCTCTGATTTCGGATGGTCAGATTTGGGGACCTGGGGCTCGTTGTATGATCTGTCGCCCAAAGATGAAAATCGCAATGTATCCAACAGGTGTCAGGCGATGTTTTATGACAGCAAAGACAATATAGTGGTGATGTCGGAAGACAAGCTTGCTGTAGTGCAAGGACTTGAAGGTTATATTGTAGCTGAGTCGGGCAATGCTCTGCTCATCTGCAAGAAAGAGGAAGAGCAGCATATACGGCAGATGGTGAATGACATAACCGTGAAATATGACGGCAAATACAATTAAGAAGCTGTCTGTGTTGTGACGGGCATATAAAAAACAGAAATTTATGGCATTTTTCAAACTGAATCAACCGAGAGGATATAATCATAAACCCATTTTTTATGATGAAGACAAGGAAATTCATGATAAAATGGTGGCAAAAGCGAAAAAGGATTTGGGTATCAAGGACGAAGACGAAACTTATGTTCCTGATATAAAAGGGCGATTCCGTGCTTCGCAAGGAAAGACGGAAAACGAATATACTTTTAATTTCCGCCGCAGAGCTGAAAAAAAATCTAACAAGCATTTGTTAGTGTTGGTTGTATTGCTTGTGTTGGTGTTGTTTTTTTGTTCCAGACTATGAGCGATATCATTCATTTGCTGCCCGATTCCATAGCCAACCAGATTGCGGCTGGCGAGGTGATTCAACGGCCGGCTTCGGTGGTGAAGGAGCTGGTGGAGAATGCCATTGATGCGGGAGCATTGCGCATTCAAGTGATTGTGAAAGATGCAGGTCGTACCTTGATTCAGGTGATTGACGATGGCAAAGGTATGAGTGAGACCGACGCTCGCTTGGCTTTCGAACGGCATGCCACCTCTAAAATACGACAGGCTGAAGATTTGTTCTCGCTGCGCACCATGGGTTTCCGTGGCGAGGCATTGCCATCAATAGTGGCAGTGGCGCAAGTGGAGATGAAAACACGCCGCGCAGAGGACGAACTAGGCACTTTTATCGCTATTTCGGGCTCGCAGCTGCAAGAGCAGTCGCATGTGTCTGCCGCAGTGGGTACTGACATCGCTGTCAGAAATCTTTTCTTTAATGTGCCAGCTCGCCGTAAGTTCTTGAAAGCCAATGCGACAGAACTGCGTCAGATTATGGTCTGCTTTCAGCGGATAGCTTTGGTTTATCCCGACATAGCGTTTGAACTCTATCACAATGATGTGGTGATTTATTCGTTGAAACCGTCTAATTTGCGTCAACGCATCGATGCGCTGATGGGAAAGAAAACCGGCGCCCATTTGCTGGAACTCAAGGAAGAAAACGAGATGGTGAAGATTCACGGTTTTGTAGGAACGCCTGAAACCGCCAAGAAAAAGGAGGCGCAGACTTTCTTTTTTGTCAATGGCCGCTATATGAACCACTCGTATTTCCACAAGGCGGTGATGCAGGCTTACGACAGAATGTTGCCTGCCGATACGCGTCCTAACTATTTTATCTATTTTGATGTTGATCCGGCCACGATAGATGTGAATGTACACCCCACCAAGACGGAGATAAAATTTGAAAACGAAAATTATATATGGTCTATTTTGCAGGCAACTGTGAAAGAAACACTCGGTAAATTTAATATTCTGCCGCCAATGTCGTTCGAGCCTGGCATGCAGATAATTAACGACTTTGTGCCGAGTGAAGATTTTGCCGAGCCGCAGCTTCATGCCAACCCGAATTATAATCCATTCGAGGCGCATCCCGTGCGCGATTTCGCTAAACCTGCATCGGCACCTAAAAAGATAACGCAGGATTGGGAAAAACTCTATAGCGCATTTGAAAGTGAAGTGCTGCCTGACGAAGGAGTTGAACCGCAGCGGTTGACACAGCAGCTTCAGTTTGATATTCCCGTGTTGAAACCCAAAATGTTTCAGTTCCAGAAAAAATATATCGTGACGCCGATGGAGTCGGGACTGATGTTTATCGACCAGCATCGTGCGCATGTGCGGGTTTTGTACGAGCGCAACATGAAAATGATGACAGAAAAGACTACCCGTTCGCAAGCGTTGCTGTTTCCAGAAAGGATGGAACTGAATCCTTCGCTCTTGCCTTTGCTGCATTGTCTGAACGACGACCTGAAAGCGGTGGGGTATGTCTTTGAAGAGGCAGGTGAAGAACTGGAAATTAGTGCGATACCGGCAGAACTGTCGCCAAGTTCAGCGTTGGAAGTGCTCTCGAAGATACTGAACGAGGAGATGAACCTTGATGCTGAAGATATAAAATCGGACATTCACGACCGTATAGCGCTGGCCATGGTAAAATCGGCGGCGGTGAAGGCGGGTGCGGAACTCTCGGAAAACGAGATGGAAGAAATATACAACGCTTTGTTCGCATCGGAGAACAATGCTTATACGCCCGACGGCAAAGCGATTGTGGCGATGGTGAGTACCGACGAGATTGAGAAACGATTCTAATTTTAAAAATATGTTTTTACATTGGTTGATTGCTACATTGGCGGTTTATATCACTGCCTATTTGCTTCCCGGCGTTGAGGTTCGGGATTTTTGGTCGTCTATCATCATTGCGGCCGTCATCGGGATACTCAATGCGGTGGTGAAACCTTTGCTGGTGTTCTTCTCGCTGCCGGTCACGATACTCACGCTCGGATTGTTCATTTTTGTGATTGATGCGCTGGTAATTTTGATGGCGAGTGCATTGCTGGATAGTTTTGAAGTGCAGAATTTTTGGTGGGCAATGGCTTTTAGTGTAATTTTGTCGATTGTTTCGCAGATGTTGAGTAAAATAATAGAATAAATATATGAAAAAAGTAAGAGTAAGATTTGCGCCGAGCCCAACAGGGGCGTTGCATATAGGTGGTGTGCGTACGGCGTTGTACAATTATCTGTTCGCCAAGAAAAACGGCGGCGAAATGCTGTTGCGTATCGAAGATACCGACAGCAATCGCTTTGTGCCAGGTGCCGAGGATTATATCATCGAGTCGCTCAACTGGTTGGGCATCAAGTTCGACGAGGGCGTGGGCATTGGAGGCGAATATGGTCCGTACCGCCAGAGCGAGCGCAAGGAGATATACAAACAATATGTTGACCAACTGCTGAATGCTGGCAAGGCTTATATTGCCTTCGACACGGCAGAGCAATTGGAGGCAAAACGCGCAGAGATAAACAATTTTCAATATGACGCAAGTACGCGCGCAATGATGGATAATTCACTTACTTGTCCGCAGGAAAAGGTGCAGGAACGCATTGCCGCAGGCGAGAAGTATGTGGTGCGTTTCAAGATAGAACCGAACGAAGACATCACAGTGAATGACTTGATACGCGGCAAAGTGGTCATCAATTCTTCTATATTGGACGACAAAGTGCTGTGGAAATCGGCGGACTGTCTGCCTACCTATCACTTGGCGAACATTGTGGACGACCATCTGATGCAGATAACGCATGTCATCAGAGGCGAGGAGTGGCTGCCTTCGGCGCCATTGCATGTGTTGCTCTATCGCGCTTTCGGTTGGGCTGACACAATGCCAGAGTTTGCGCATCTTCCTTTGTTGCTCAAACCCGAAGGAAACGGAAAACTTAGCAAACGCGACGGAGATCGTCTTGGTTTCCCTGTTTTTCCGTTGGAGTGGCACGACCCAAAAACGGGCGATGTGTCGTCGGGTTATCGTGAGAGCGGCTATTTCCCCGAAGCGGTCATCAATTTCTTGGCACTGCTTGGCTGGAATCCGGGTACGGAACAAGAGATTTTCTCGATGGACGAACTCATTCAGGCCTTCTCGCTCGACCGTGTGAGCAAGAGTGGTGCCAAGTTCGACTACGAAAAGGGCAAGTGGTTCAACCATCACTATCTGGCAAACAAGTCCAACGAGGAACTGGCGGCATTGATGGCTCCCGTGCTCAAAGAGAAAGGTGTTTCGTGCGAAGCATCAAAGTTGAACAAGATAATCGGTTTGATAAAAGACCGCGCGCATTTTGTGAAAGAACTTTGGAACGAGATGTATTATTTCTTCGAAGCGCCGACGACTTATGATGAAAAGGCCGTGGCTAAGCGTTGGAAAGAAGATACGCCGAAATTGCTTTCGGCTTTGGTAGGATTTATGGCCACATGGGATGAAAATATTTCCGCCAAAGAAATGGAAGAGAAAACCATGGCATGGAATGCCGAAAACGGATTCAACAATGGTGCGGTGCTCAACCCGTTCCGTTTGGCGCTGCTTGGCGAGATGAAAGGGCCGCACATCTTCGATGTAGTGGAAATGTTGGGCGTGAAAGAGACCATTGCGCGAACCCAAAAGGCTTTGGAAGTGATTAAGTAATTTTTGGCGATATTACCTATAAAGCGAAAGCGGAGATTTATGAATCTCCGCTTTCGCTTTTATAATAGTGCGGTCTTTATCTGACAATCACCTTGAATGTTTCTTCTCCGGCTTGTACAATGTAAATGCCGCCATTTACTTGGAATTGAAGTTTTTCTCCAACTTTAGATGCTACTTTTTGACCAATGATATTGGTAACGGTGACGATGCCTGTAGCATTTTCAACATTGATGCATCCTTGCTCTGCCCACACTTTCACTGGGCTGTCTTCGGCATTGGCAATGCCGGTTGGAATGTAGTTCTGCAGAGTGATGTTGTCAAGCAAAATGCCATATCCGTAACCGATATTGTCGCGAGCTTCAAACATCAGCTGAAAGGTTTCTGACTTTTCGGAAAGGTCAAACTCTTTCTGAGTCCAACTATCGGCTCTTTCGCCATTCTCCATCAGATTTTGCCATTCTGCCGTTGCGGATGTACGGTAAAAGACCGCCAGTTCATCAACATCGCCGCCCCAGTCCAAATTTTGGTAATAAAAACTTAAACGGGGTGGCTTACTTCGGCAATGTTCAGTACGGGCGAGATGAATTGTGCAACGCCAGCTTCAGTCTTATATCCAATAAATGCTGCATTTTGATTGCCTTCGTATGGACTGCTGGATGCTAAATTATAACCACTGTTTGGATTCTTTATGCGTAATCCGTAATTAATAAATACATCACGGTTGTCAGGCGTAGAAATGGTCCATTCGGTGGCGGCAGTCTCGAAATCCTCAGCAAAAGGAGTGTCGTCCGTAACGACAATGGGTGACACTCCAGACAGTGTGCTGAAAGTAATCTTTGACCATCCGGTATTTCGACCATCATGGTTGGGGTCGATGGCTGCCAGGTAGAAGGTGTGTGTTGAACCGGTTTCCAAACCAGTGAGCGTCTTTTCTTTCTGCGTAGCGTAATAGGATGTCATGTGGTTCAGGGCATCGTCTGTCATGTTGTCATAGTCAGAGAGAATGTAAATCCACATGGTTTCGTTGGCGTAAGTATCCCATGAAATGGTAACCGACGATGTGGTGGCGTCTTTAGCTGCAAGATTTGGAATCCAGCACGACTTGTTGAAAAAGTAATGTTGCCAATCGCCGAAACCTATGTCGCTGAATTTGGCCCTGATATAGATATGTCCTGCGGTGTTGTACAATTGTTCGAAATTATGGTTGTAGTTAGAAACTCCACTGACGTATTCGGTTTTCTCTGCATCTTCGAGAGCAGCGTTTTCCAGTGCTTCATACGACACTACAACTTGGTATTTTTCAGCCAAAGGACGTTCTTCCCAATGCAGATTCTCGTACCAATCAAGGTGGTTAAGGGTGACATTAAGCAGATGGGTGTTGGTTTCAACAGAAGTGTGTATCCAATCGGTTGTATTGTCGTCACCATCGACCGAACGCATGTAAATATAGTATCTCGAGGCTTCTGTCAGATTGTCGAAAGTGTAAGTGGTATTGGAAGTTTTGACGGGAGTCATGCCATCCAACACATCGTCAGTTACCAACGTGGGGTTAATAATCAGTTGGGTCTTGGTGGCCAGCGAACTTTGACTCCAAGCGACGGTTGCTGTATTGTATAATGCAGAATTTGATGTGATGACGGGCAATGTCATTTCAGAGAGTTCTGCAATTCGGAGCATGTCAATCACAATACCATATCCTGCGTCAAGGTGTCCCTCAAAAGCAATTTGAGCGGTGGCTGAATTGTTTCCGATTTCAACGCTGAACGATTCCCATGATGAGACTGAATTATAAAGTTTCGCTATTTGTTGCCACTGGCTGGAGCTCGACTGGCGGACAAGCACAATCAAAGTGTCTTGGTCGCCAGCCCACGCACCATTGCAATAATAGAAGGACATGGTTGGATTCGACATCGCAGACAAATCAAATACAGGAGAGATGAAACGTGCCTTGCATCCTCTTCCCGATTCAAAGAAACGCAGGTTCTTTTCTCCTTCGTATGCCCCTCCGTAAACGCCTTTTGATGCGTTTCCATATGAGTAATCCCAACGGGCACCTCCGGCGATGATTTCTTCGGTCCAGCATTCGAAACCGCCTCCAGACCATCCGTCTTCAAAGCCTTCTTCGTAAGGCGAAGCTGTAGTGACAGTGATTGCACTGCAATCGGCATAAGCGTTTATGAAACATGTGCATAATGCCGCAATGAATAAGGTAAAAATCTTTTTCATACGCAATAGTTTTTTAGAGTTAGTAAATTCGTTTTTCAAAAATATTAAAAATAATTTGAAAATAAAAGTTCATGGAAGTGCTTTTTTACATGCAACAAAAGGCGAGGATTTCCTCGCCTTTTGTTTGATTTGTTGTAAATAGAATAGATAATTTATTTCTTTGTGTAAACGACGATAGCGCCGTTAGTTCCCCTCACACCGTATATGCTTGCGTCTTTCAACACTTCTACGTGATCGACATCATACACCGTAAGATAGTTCAGCGAAAACACCCGTATGCCGTCCACGATGTAAATCGGTTCGGAACTCAACAACAGTGAGTTGTTGCTGCGTATGCGCGGTTCTCCGTTGATAAGGGCATAGCCGGCCACTTTCCCTACCAATGCTTCCAGAATGTCGGTTTTTCCGGTGCGTTGCAGTTCTTCGCCGCTGATGCCGCTTACAGGGATTGTTTGCTCACGCCGTTTCACAAATCCGTAACCTAAACCGATGAGCGCTTCGTCTTCGCTGGCCGAAACCACTATCTGGTCGTCCAGTTTGATATGTACGCTTTTTTTACCGTCAACGGGAATGAGGTATGCTTTATGGTTGAATATGAGATGCAGCGTGTCGGAAGGAAGCACATCGGTCAGTCCGAATTTTCCTTCTTTGTTGCTGAAAGTGTAGCGTCTTTCGTCATGGTTGTATATCTTTACTTTTTTCAGCGGAGTGCCGAGTACATCAGTCACGATGCCGTTGAACGGAATGTGCGTTTCTTGTGCGCTGACAGCAGCCGAAAAGCACAATAGTAAGGTCAAAAATTTCTTTTTCATAACGTTTTGATAATAATGCCGGTTAATGTTCTTCCTGAATTGATGCCCATCCGTCGTGCCGAGAAATAGTTGTCGTATTCGGAGTAGCTGCAGATGTTCACATCTTCAATGTGTTCATTAGGTACTCCGCAACTAGTCAGTTGCATACGGTTGCATTTTTTCAGATCCAAGTGATATTTATTTGTTTGCGGATTGCGAAAGGCAATTTCTGCCATATCGAAATGCTCGTTGCTGAAAGCGTCGTACACTTCGTCGCCCACCTCAAAGGCTTTGAGCGATATGCCCGGACCTATGCACGCAATGATGTCTTTGGGGGTTGTCCCGAATTGTTTCTGCATTGTTTCTATGGTTCGGGATGCGATTTTTTTCAGTGTGCCTCGCCAACCTGCATGTATTGCCGCAACCGCTTTTCTTTTTTTGTCGTAGAGCAGAATGGGAATGCAATCGGCAGTGGAAATGCACGCCGCCACACCTTGCAGTTGAGTTATCACGGCATCTTTCCCTTCGAGCGCATCGTGCTGCTGCTTTTCGTCTGAGTTCATGAATTCACTGTCAATAATGGCAATTTCGCAACCGTGTGTCTGGTGCGGTATTACCAATCGGGCGTTTATCTCTTTCGAAAGCCATTCTCGGTTTTTCCTTACGGCATCGGGGTCGTCGCCAGCATAGAGGTTGCAGTTGAACTCAGCGTATGAGCCGCAGCTGAAACCTTTGTGCCGGTCGGTGTAAAACCCGAAAGCCTCGGGATGTTCTGATAATATGCCGAAAGTGTGAATCATGCTTTTTCTTTACATAAGACGGATAATGTCTTCTGTTATTTGTTCTTTTGTCAATCGGTTTTGGCGAAGAATGTCGTCGGCTTTGTATCGGTCGATGAATTCTTTTTTCAGACCGCAGTTCATCACTTTCATCGGGTCTTTGCCGTAGAAACGCGCTATTTTTTCGCCGAATCCGCCGTCGAGTATGCCGTCTTCGAGAGTTACGACAATATGGTGCTCTTTTTTCAGATTTTTGAGCATATCGGTGTCAAGTCCCGAGATGTATCGCGGATTGATGAGTGTCGGTGTGATGCCGTGCGCCGATTGCAACAGTTGCGCTACGCTTTCGCCCAATTGGAAGAAGTCGCCCAATGCGATGATGGCAATGTCTTTTCCTTCGGTTATGGTTTCGTATTTGTTAAGTTTACTGTAATCAGCGGCGAAATACTTATTGGAATGTATTGTTCCGTTGCACGGAATGCGTACTGCTACGGGGTGCTCGGTTTGTTCTATGCTCCAGTCGAGCATAGCAAAATATTCTTCTACGCAAGTAGGGGCGAGATATACGAGATTTGGTATATTCGACATCATCGGTATGTCGAAGATGCCCAGATGCGTGATGTCGTTCATGCCCCATACGCTGGCGGTGTTCACCAGCAGTGTGGCAGGGTTGTTGTTGATGCACAAGTCTTGCGAAATCTGATCGTAGGTGCGCTGAAAGAACGAGGAATGTGTCGCGAAAACGGGTTTTGCGCCATTGCGCGCCATGCCGCTTGCCATAGCAACTCCGTGTTCTTCTGCTATACCTACATCCACCAGTTGTGCGGCAAATTCCTTTCGGCGCTCTTCGGTGAATCCGATGTTGGTGGCAACGCCTGCTACAATGGCTACCACTTTGGGGTCGGCTTTCATTTTTTTCATCAGGTATTGCGTTGTGAGTTCCACATAGTTCTCGCCTGATTCGTCGATGGTAGGCTCGCCTGTTTCGATAACGAAAGGCAAGTGCCAATGCCATTCCTCTTTATGCGTTTCGGCAAGTTTGTATCCTTTCCCTTTCAGTGTGTTGATGTGCACCACTATCGGATGTGTAATGTCTTTCACTTTTTGGAAAGCCTCAATCAGTTTTTGGATGTTATTTCCTTCATTTACATACAGATAGTCAAGTCCGAAGGCTTTGAATAGATTGCAGGGGCAATTGCCGTTCGACTCGCGAAGGGCGCGTAGATTCTTATAGATGCCGCCGTGATTCTCGGAGATGGACATGTCATTGTCATTCACAACAATGATAAAGTTTGTCTGTTGCTCGCCGATGTAGTCGAATCCCTCCATCGCTTCGCCGCCGCTCAGCGAGCCATCGCCGATGATGGCTATCACATTGCCTTTTTCGCCTTTCTGGTCGCGTGCCTTGGCGAGCCCCGAAGCCAGACTGACCGAAGTGGAGGTGTGCCCTATGTTGAAAAAGTCGTGTTCGCTCTCCTCGGGGTTGGTATAGCCCGATATTTTGCTGAAATCCTCATCCGAAAGAAATCCGTTTTTTCTGCCGGTCAGTATTTTGTGCGTATAGCATTGGTGCGAAACATCAAACACGAATTTGTCGGTTGGTGAATCGAATACATAATGCAGTGCAATGGTGGTTTCTACCATTCCGAGGTTCGGACCGAGATGACCTCCGCGTTTGCTCATTCGGTTGATGATAGCCTTCCGAATGTCGGCTGCGAGTATGTCTAATTGTTCACATGAAAGTGTTTTGATGTCTTTGGGTGAATTGATTTTTTCAAGCATATATCAATAGTTTTTTGGAGATTTTTATCTTCAAAAATAATAAAAAAAAACGGAATTTAGGCGGTGGATTTTGTAAATTATGAATTTATTGCTAATTTTCGATTTCGAAAATAACTGATTATAAAGAATACTATGGGAAAATTTACGAAAATCGGCGGGTTACTTCTGCTGTCTTTTTTTTCTGTTGCTTCCGTGTTGGCGCTTGACAATACGGAAACTTGTCGTATTGTGAAATTCAAGTTCTTTGCTAACGCCAACTATTTGTCGGGAGCTGACCCTTATGCTGTTGACGACAATGGTACGCTTGCGGGAGCCGCGGAGGCAAATGACGGCGCCGACCAGTGGTACGAAATTCCTTGCGGCATAGATGCCGTATATGGCAAGCAACTCTATTACTTGAAAAATGTAAAAACAGGGAAATACATTTATCGTGGCGCAACATTCCACAACACAGGCAACGGCGATTGGTATTACTATAACACCTACACAAGTGCCGCCAATGCCAAGACTGATGATTACAAGTGGTTTTATGACACTACTGACAATACGCGTGTCACTTGTTATGGCGGTTACAAAGGTGCGCTTGCATCGGAACAAGGGTCGGCAGGCAATGCGTTTTCTATCAACAATTCCAATTGGAATTGCCCTGCTTGCGAACCAAATTGCGCTCCGCCTGCATTAGCTTGCGGTATGGTAACAGCTGGCAACCTCGGCAACGCCTATACGCGTCTTATCGAGCTGAAGGTGGTGAACGCCAATGCCGCCAATCCCGACTACAACGGACAAGGAGGCGGTGGAGACGCGCCGCAATATGATGTGCTGGCGTCCATCACATTTGATAATCCTGTGAAAAACAACAATATAACTTTGAATGGGAATGGCGGAGATTGCGAAGCTTATCTGCAGACCAAAGGTGGAGAATCTTGCTTGCAGGTTTTGCAGTATGCTTATATGAAAGTCGACCATGCTGTCTTATCTTCTGCCGAGAATAATTTGATTGTGAAAATCACTTATTTTGACGAAGGAACAGGGTCTATTGCATTCCAATATAATGCCGCGAGCAGCGACTACAGGCACATGACATTCGCATTGTCCGATTCAAAGAAATATATTTCGGCCACAATTGCGCTGACTGATGCCGCTTTTGCCGGTCGTCAGAATGGAGGCGCCGATTTTCGTGTCGCAGGTGGATACATCAAAAAAATTGAGATTAGCAAAGGCACAATGAATCCGGCTCTCGAAGCGTTGCCCGATTATTCTGCTGTTGATAGAGAAAACTCTGAATTCATGGGCAGAACTTTTACGGGGTATCAAGGATGGTTCCGAACATCCGACCGTTACCATGGCTGGCAGCATTATGCCCATGGCAGCGCTGATGCAGATGGTACGGCATGGCCTCGTCCTAATCACATCAGTGTCGATTTGTATCCCTATGTGTGGGAATACAGCGAAAGCTCTATTGCACAAACGGGATTCTCTAATCTTGGCGATGGAAAACCCGCCAAACTTTTTGATTCCAATACGCAGGATGTCATCAATACGCATTTTGGATGGATGAAAGAATACGGCATTGATGGCGCAGCTATTCAACGCTTTGTGACAGGCATCGGACGCGTGGTGTATGATGATGTGGACGGTAACCAGCTTTATCGTATAAAGAATGCTGCGGAAGAGAAAGGAGCGCTTTTCTATGTGATGTATGACATCAGTGGCGGAACAGAAAGCGCAAGTGGAATAAGCCCTTATGTGCAGGATATAGAGTTCGATTGGGTTTATAATATCGAAAAAAATATGCAGTTGACAAAGTCGCCGGCCTACACTACCGTCAATGGCAAACCTGTCGTAAATTTATGGGGACTTGGTGTTGGCGGTCGCCCCAGCCGTTTGGACGATTATATTGAACTGATTAACTTTTTCCATAATCGTGGCTGCTATGTCATCATCGGTACAAGTGGCGGCTGGCGCAACGATGGGGCAAACAATTTGAATGTATACAAAACCGCAGACATGATTTCACCATGGTTGGTCGGTGCTTTCAGGTATGATGTAGAAATCGATAATGCTTATAACAATAGTCTTAAACAAGATTTGAATTGGTGTAACAGTAACAATATAGGCTATCAGCCTGTGCTTTTTTCTGGTTTCAGCTGGGCTTTGTGGGAAAACAGTCGGCCCAATGCCTTTCCTCGTCGTGCTGGCCAGTTCTTCTGGCATCAGGCTTATATGTTAAAGTCAGTGTTAGGGTTGAATGCTTTCTATATCGCTATGTTTGACGAATATGACGAAGGTACTGCCATAGCCAAGATGGCTTCCGACTATTTTGATATCCCTGCCGACCAGTATTTCGTGACAAATAGTGCCGATGGCTATTGGCTGTCGCAAGATTTTCAACTGCGTGTGTGTGGCGAGGCAATCAGAATGGTCAAAGGGCAGCGGGCGTTGACCGACGTTTGTCCGGTGCAGCATTCTTTAGGACCTGTGTATTATCGCAATAGTTTCGAGAGTATGTATGTAACTTGTCAGGAGACAGCTTACAATGGCATTTATCCTGTTGACCCATGTTTCCTGAATCCGGCAGTACAGGCCACCAATAATGTGACGAATCCCGTTTGCGAAATTCAGCAGGCCGATGCCTATACCGGAAATTATGCTGTTGCCGTGTCGGGTACAGCAGGCGGTACAGGCGCTATTCACTACTATAAGATAGCCGATGTCAAGATACCCGTGAAGGAAGGCATGAAACTCTCGTTCCGCAAGAAAACGAACAACAATTTGGGTCGTTTCGTCTCGGTGGATTTCATTACGCAGAACGGCAAGAATTTGCGCGACAATGGATACACCGATCAAAATGGCGC
The DNA here is from genome assembly GCA_015061145.1 of Bacteroidales bacterium. Taxonomy (GTDB): domain Bacteria; phylum Bacteroidota; class Bacteroidia; order Bacteroidales; family Paludibacteraceae; genus UBA1754. The sequence continues at coordinate 17,067 of SUXD01000015.1, forward strand.
AAGCATGCACCCCGGAACAGCCAAAGGCAATGTCGGCGCAGGTTGGGAGCAATTCACTTGCTCGTTTGGCAACGGTGCATTGCTTGGCGATGTCATCACAGGCATTGTCATTGCCTACGACAACGGAACGGCTGGCAACTACTCTGCCAACATCGACGATATTATCATCGAAGATGGCGAAAATCATCCTACGGGTTGCGTATCGCCCATGCTTGACAACGACCGCAATATCACTATAGACAATGGTCATATTCGTCTAAATGGTTACGACGGCAATGCCACGGTTTCGGTCTATTCAGTCGTTGGACGACAGATTGCTGATGTGCAGGCTGTGGATGGCGTGGTTTTGTTTGACGCGCCTAACGATGTGTTGGTTGTGCGGGTGAAAGATTTGCAACACGATGATACCTACAAAGTGATAGTGCGATAACGTAAGGGAACAGAGATGCCACAGGTCGGGATTGTAGAAATTCCGACCTGTTTTGTGAATTATTCGTTGTTGTGGAATTTGTCCAAATCCCATTTTGCAACATTATTCTCGATGTATTCAGCAATGCGGTTCATTTCGTCTTGGTTACGTACAATATGATCATAAAACCGTGTCTGCCACGCAAACGGAATGTTGTTTTCATTGGCAAATTTGGTGATACGGGCCTTTAATCCACGCACAACGGTTCCTAAACATTTTTTCAACATAGGATTGTTGTTGCCGGTTATACCACCAATGCCATTTGTTTTGCCCGTAGAGACGCGATTAATCGCGTCTCCTTCATTTGTTTGTTGCACACAGACGCGATTAATCGCGTCTCTACAATTCACATCATTGCCAATAACCACGATGACATGAATGTGGTTGGGCATCACCACCCACAATGGAAATTCGGCGTATGAATAATGACAGGTAACATTGCGTATTTGTTCTTCTGCGAATCGGCCTATCGAGGTTAGTGCCATTTCCGGTTCATCGTTATTGTTTTTTACGATTTCACCAAAATAATGTTCGCGGTTTTGTGTGCAAATGGTTACAAAATATTCGCCACCATCGTATCCGTGCCAATTGGCACGCGCTGACGGTATGCGGTATTGATGCTGAAACAAATTGTCTGGCATGGTTACATTGCGCTGATGATTAACACAAATATAAAACCATTCCTACAAATGACAAAATATACATCATTTTCGAATGCATCATAACGGTTGTCTCTGTTTTTTAATAAAAGTCTTCAATCCTACTGAAAACTTTTTCTCATTTTTGTAAAAGTTTTCAGTAGGAGCAATTAAAGTTCATCCATTTGTAAAAACTCGGGCAAGGAAATATGACGTACCACGCTTGTAGAATAATCAACATCATCGTTGGTTATCAATACTTTTTGATGCCTATTGTCGATTTTGTCAAAAGCGGAAAACTCACGGGCATACGCCTTTTCATCGGCTACACTATATGCAACTTGCACAAAATAGGTCTTATTGTCCTTTTGGGCCATAAAATCTATCTCCTTGTCGCCGTTATATACTTGTAAAGAATAACCTCGATACAATAATTCATTATAAACTATATTTTCCAAGTTATGAGTAATGTCATATCGATTAGAATTACACCGTAAACTGTTGAATGCCACATCGGCATTGTATATCTTCTTGTAGAATGCAAGTTCCTGCTTTGTTTTGGTAGAATATTGTCCAATGCTTTCAATAACAAATGCTTCTTCCAAATACGAAAGATAACTCATAATTGTATTAACTGAACAGTTGGAATGGGCATTTTTTATGTAATCATGAATTGATTTGACGGAATAGATACGGGCATTCGACTGCAATACGAAATTAACCAAATGCCGGAACAAATCAGTTTTTCTGATTTTATATCGGTTAATAATATCGTTCATGACAATTGTGTTGTCCAAATCACTCAGATATTGTATTTGAGCATCAAACGTATCAAATTCAAAACGTTTTGGGAAACCGCCCCAAATCAAATAATCGCTTACACTTGGCGTTTTCCCAAGTTGCTGACAGTATTCGCAAATTTCTTTGTACACAAACGGACGTATGCGGATAGAAATGTAACGCCCACTCAACTCCTTTACAAATTCACCAGACAACAATTTGGAGTTCGATCCCGTAATAAACACCGAATTGTTGTGCAACCGCAATGTTTTACAAGCATCCTGCCAACCTTGCAAAGTCTGTATCTCGTCGAAAAACAAGTAACATTTCCCTTCTTTTCGATGCGAATCAATATAAGCAAACAAGTCGTTGACATTTTGAATCATCATGGAGGTGCGTATATCTTCAAAATTCAGATAAATCACATTATCGGACGTTACCCTGACCTCGTTGATTATTTGATTGAATATCACAGACTTGCCACAACGCCGTATCCCTGTTATTATCTTAATCAAGTCCGACTCATAAAACGGACGGACCTTTGTCACATAATGCTCTCTTTGTATCATTTCTATTGAAAACTTTTTGCAAATATAACAAAAGTTTTCAATTCTACTGAAAACTTTTACAAAAATGAGCAAAAGTTTTCAGTAGAATGAAATGGGGATGGCATGTTTTTTTTGCCAAAATTATTTTAGGAAAGTAGCGAAATGGCGTGTTGTGGCGCTATTTCGACACGATCTGTTTTTCGACCACCATGCCGAGGAAACACTGCTTGCCACATATTTTTATTATGCTCATAGAATTTTATCACTTATTTCTCACTATCCAAACGATTTTTTTTATTGTACCTATAAAGAGTATGATTAGGAATTGCATCCCAAACGCCATCAAGCGTGATGTCCCCTTTTAGGTTGTGGATTGCTAATTCACGAAGTTTTGACAACTCAATTGTGGTAAGGTCTTTCCTGCTTACTCTTTTCCCGAGCGCTGCAGCACGTCGTGCACCTGCTTGTCGTTGAAGCTCTTCACCTGTCCGCCCTTGATGTAGAGCGTCATTTCGGTGTGCAGCAGTTCATAACGGATGCCAGCCGTCTGTGTATAGCTGTTGATGCGTTTCTTTGCTGCATCGTTCAGTTCCTTGCAGTTTGGCTGGAAAGAGAACCCGTCGGGTGCGGTGGCTTCACCAATCTTCACGCAGCCCGAATGTTGAAGGTCGTTGATGCGGAAGATGTATATCAAGCGGTTTTTGAATGTTGATACGTATTCCATAATTGAAATGTTTATAGGTTATTCTTTGATAGCGGATTTTAAATTCGGATAGATGTATGTGGCTCGTTTTGAGCCTGTTCTCGATAGCTCTTTCATTGTTGTGTTGCGCCATTCCACTACATTGCACCTGATGCCAATATGTCCAGTTGTTTCGCCTTTTTCGCAAGCGGAACATTTTTCAATTGTTTCTTCTCCAAAAATGTTTGTTGACTTGGGTGCTGCCCATTCGCACGAATCGGGCACCACAAACTTCAACCCGTCCATCTGCCACAGATTCCACGAAATGATATAGGCAGCATTTTCGAGTGTTTTGGTAGGAAGTGTGTCGTGAAATTTGTATTTGTAATGTTCTTTGAATGTGTATAATACGGCTTCGCGGGCAAGCAGCAGATTGTCGCCCTGCCACTCAAATCCATAAATATTATGTAATGCATTAAATGCCCAAACCAACCACTCGTCGGCTGTTGAGGTGTTTTCACCCACCACACGCAATTTGCGATCGAACAACCCGATGCGTTGCGGTATGGGTATCAAGCAATCGCACAATGTAGCATCGTAGCGGCTCACAAGGTATGGAGCTTCGCCACAAGCCATTTCGAGTCGGGGCGCAAATACATAATCTTGCCATGTTTTGCCCTTTGAATTAGGGAATTGTATCGGTTCTTCTGAAGATTTCCATGTATGGCTGTCGCAATCATCTATTTCGGTATTAAATACACCTTCGCGACCAAACCAAGCATTATCTATCAAGTTGTTCTGCTTGTTGCAAATCCAGGCGGGCGTAAAAACTTCGGCCTTGTCGGTAATGCGTTGTTGCTGTACCTCGTGGCTCTTTTTGGCTCGCGGCTGAATCAGGTTGCCGCGTACGCCCGTAATCTTTTCTGGAGTAATTTGGTCGTGAATGCCATAACCATCTCCCAAACGAGTATAATCGGAGGTAGCCCAAATAATATTCCGTTCATTATTAAAATGATGGCTTACGGAATGGTCTTTGAGTAATTTTTTGAGAAGGTCATGCGACAGTTTGTCTATGTCATTCTCAAGAATGTCAATAGGAGCTGCCATTTCTGCGCTAAAACTTTGCGCGCCAGCTTATCTGCTTCCGGCAAAACGGGCTTTCACTAAGGGTACAAAAAAACGCGGAACTTGAAATATCCACATCTTTAGGCCCTAGGAAGCCCGTCTTTACAGATAAGTCAAGCCCGCACTTTAGCGCAGGCATTCACTTGACTTATTCGAGTGAAGACATTTCTGAATTTCCTAGGTTCAAAGATGATACCGAATAATAAGCAAACGCTATGATTAATAATATGTTAGTTTAAAATTATTTTTCTGTTTTTATATTTTTTTTCAGTTTTCAAGTTTATATAAAATGTCGGTTTGCAACTGCATTTTGCAGAAAGCAAACAAATTTACATTCTTTTTTTTGAAAATTCATTGTTGTTTATGGAAATTTCCGCAACGGATATTTTTTTGCTTTCATTTAAAAGTATACCTTTAAGGTCGGAAAAAGAATAGTATGAAACGAAAAAACGACATCATGACAAGGGCGCTCAAGGCGGTGCGCAAACTCAACCGTGAGGAGGAAATAAGGCGGTTTGGCAAATCCATCTGCTACGCCAAGGTGGTGCCGAGCAAGAAACGCTACACGCGCAAGCAGAAACATAAAGGAAAGGATGGCGATGCCACAGAATGATGTCATAAAAGATTATTCAACTTACCTGCTCTTGGAGAAGTCGTTCTCGAAGAATACGGTGGAGGCTTATTTGCGTGATTTGCAGAAGTTGGATGACTTCCTTTCTGCTCGCGGAATAGCCCTTCAGGATGCCGACTACGAGGCGTTGCGCGATTTCGTTGTCGAGGTGCAGCAGCATGGACTGACGCCCCGTTCGAGTGCGCGCCTCATCTCCAGCATCCGCTGTTTTTATAAGTATCTTTACTTTTACGACAAGATAAAGAAGGACCCTGGCGAACTGCTTGAACTGCCCAAATTGGGCATACATCTGCCCGAAGTGCTTTCCATTGAAGAAATAGACGCCATATTGGCGCAGATTGACCTGTCGCATCCGCAAGGGCATCGCAACCGTGCCATTATCGAAACGCTCTACAGCTGCGGCTTGCGTGTGTCGGAGGCGGTAGATTTGCAGTTGTCGAATGTGTATTTCGACGATGAGTACATCCGCGTGCACGGCAAGGGCAACAAAGAACGCATTGTGCCCATCTCTAAAGTGGCATTGAAATATATTCGCCAGTGGCTCGAGGATCGTTGTCATATCGAGATAAAACATGGCAATGAAGATGTACTTTTCTTGAATAGGAGAGGGGCAAAACTTACCCGTTCTATGATATTCCATCTGATAAAGCAGTACGCCGAGGCGGCTGGGATAAAAAAGAATATCAGTCCGCATACCTTTCGCCATTCGTTCGCCACACATCTGATGATGGGCGGTGCCGACCTGCGTGTGGTGCAGGAATTGTTGGGGCATGAGTCAATCACTACGACCGAGATTTACACGCATGTGGATGTGTCGATGCTCACCGACACGATTATGAAATATCACCCGCGCAACAAGATGCGCAAAGCTTCTCATTAAAAAATTGTTTTTAGGTCATTCCTAAAACAAACTCAGAGAAGCCGAAACTGTTGCAGTTATTCAGAGAAATGTGTCAATAAAATTTCAAAACGGCTTCTAAGCGTAACTATGCATGCCGCCAAGGAAATAATTAACTCCGAAATAAGTCATTAGTACAGCTAGAAAAGCGAAAACGAGATAGGCATGGAATCCCAAATCTCGCCTGAATAATGCAAGATGTCGATGAAATGCGGCTCCGTATATCATAAATGTGATGAGTGCCCATACTTCTTTAGGGTCCCAGCTCCAATAGCTTCCCCATGATATGTTGGCCCATATTGCCCCAAGGAAGATGCCTGCTCCGAGAAAAAACACGGCAGGGTAGAGCATCAGCCTGTTCAGTACGGTAAGCTGTTCTATAGGTCGGTCATAACGATTTCCTTTGTTGTGCAATATCAGGTGGCAAGCGAAAATGCCGTTGAACATCATGAAAGCCAAAAGTGCGTACGAGACCATGATAATGGAAACGTGAATGCTGAGCAATGGCGATTGCAGAACAGGCATTAAAGGTGTGATTTGCGGATTTTTCTGACTGATGTAGGCCACCAATAGAGTGAATCCTGACAGGATGAAGCCGAACGGCAGCATGAATGGGAATTTCTTTTGGATGCAAATGGCTGTCAGCATAATGGCACCGCTCATGAACAGCATGGTCTCATGTCCGTTTCCTAATGGAATCCGGCCGCCAATATACCATCGCAACACATAGCCGGCGAAGTGAAATATGCATGCGATAGTCAGCAGACAGGAAAAAGTGTTGCGCAGATAGTCGTGTTTTGTTTTTGATGGACGAATGCAGCGATATAGCAGCCAGCAGAAAGCGAGAATGCCTAAAGTGAGGTTCGACATGAACAGTATTTTGCAAAAGGGGATGCGGTTGTAGCATAACTCAGCATTTATTTTTGCGTCAGAAAGTGGAGTTGTACCTTCAGGCAATGGTGTTATCAGGCTTCCGTTGACGAGCATCATTATCAGTCCTGCTTTTTCGTCTAGCTCGCGTATACTTTTGCTGTTTTGGCTTTCAGATGCATTTTCTTCGTAAAAGAATTGGGTGAGTTTGTATGTCCCGTTTGCATCGAACAATTGCGCAAAAGTGGCATAATTCCCCTTTATGCCGAGTTGTTGGCGCAGCCGTTGGTCTTTGATGAGTATGAAAGCTTCGTCTTTCCAGTTTTCAGGGCTCAGCAGCCATCCGTAAACAGCTTGCTCGGCATTCAGACCTTTATATGACGGTTTCCCGTATATTTTTTGCACAAAATCTCTTGCAGGAGTGTCGAATGGCACGATGCGATTGTTGTAAATCACTTGCATACGTGCTGCCGCTTCTGCTTTTTCGATGTTGATGGTGGCAATACTGCGTGCATGCACGGGCGATAGCCATAAAATGCAGACAAGCATCAGAATGCTTTTCCGTAAGGCTGGGTGTTTTAGCAGTTTGCGAAACTCGCCGTAACGTGCCGCCAAAGTCCACAGCATGGCAATGGCCAATAGGAGGTAGCCTGTATAGGTAATGCCTGTTCCCCAAGTGTCTTTGTTGATGCTCAGCACACTTCCGTGCATATCTTTGTCGAAGGATGTTTGATAGAAACGGAATCCTTGGTAGGTAAAGGTGTTGTTCATCGAGATATTTGCGTATGTCGTGTCACGGTCGGAGACGAAAGTCACATGGCTTATAAAGTTGGACGGGGCGGAAGTGCCGTTGTAATATTTTATGCAAAAACTGTCGAGTCTGATGTCGAAAGGAAGTATTTCATTCTCTTTTGTCGATTTGTTGTAGAAATGACGCTCTGTCATTCCTTCTCTCAGATGTATAGTGCCGGTTTTTCCAGTGAGGAATGTTGTCAGTCCTCCCGCCAGAATGATGACAAAAGAGAGATGCAACAAGAATATGCAAGGACGCTTGAAAAGGTGTTTTTTGAATATGACAATCAGGGTGCATGCAGCCAGTGCCGCCCATAGTGCGACAAACCATGGCGTGTGATAGACCATGGCGGCAGCATAGTCGTTACCGTGGGCTTGCTCAAGAAAGGTGGCTGCGCCCAATACAAGTATGATGCAGCAAAATAAAAAGGCGGTGATGTGTTTGGTGATTCTCATGCCGTGATTCATCTATAGCGGTTCGTAGCTGTTGTTTGCCGGCACAATGCCCATGCATTCCATTTCGATAAGCCATCCGGGTCGGCAAACGGGTGCCCAAACTATGACAACGGGTTTTTTAGGAAATCTTTCGGTGAAAAGTTTCCTGACAATGGAGTAATCACCTGTGTCGCGCAGGTAAACAATGATTTGTGCAACATGTTCAAAGGTGCATTCGGCTTCTGTTAGCAGCGCTTCTACATTTTCCCACATTCGATAAGTCTGCCGTACAATGTCGCCAGGATACATGATGTTTCCTTTGTTGTCAATGCTTGCCGTGCCCGAAATGAACACATGTCGCCGGTCGCCATAGTCAACGCAAGTGCCTCGTTCAAAACGGACGCCATATTCGCTTGTGCGGTTGAGATGGCTTGCGGCATACAGGTGTTTTATCTGTTCGGGACGGATACCCGAAATGGCGTAATTGTCGAGCAGTACGCTTGTCTGATGTTCGGAATGTCGTCCGCCGATGCCAGTGCTGGCGATGAAGTGCGTGTCTTTTGTCAGGCCTTGTGTGTCGAAAACTTCATTTCTGCCTTTTACCACGCCGGCGTAATTGTTATCAATGTCGTTGACAAAAAACCAGGTGCGCACACAGTTTTCGGCAAGATTGCAGCCTTCCGAATCCAATTGTCTGACATATTCATCCAACAGCAGTCTTGTCTGATTTTCGGAACTGTCGGCGTCAATATGCGCGCTGGCGTTCCAAAAGTGTTTGTAACTTCCGTGTTTCGATTCGTACAGACCGCTGTTGTTCTTCTTGGTTGTAATTTTGGTTTGCAAATAACACCATAGCGCAATTTTTGTGCCGTCCAATGGCGGTTGCTGTACTATTGAAACAGAATGACTGTCGTTTGAGGCTTCGTAAGTGCAAATGTCCGAAGTCTGATTTGCCGCATCGCTCACAAAGTATCGTTTGAAAACGGGGCAAGCGTCAGTCGGAAGTTCGTTTTTGCATATATCTTCGTACAGGTGTGCAATGGCTTTCAGTTGCCCGCCGAAGGTGAGTTCATGGTTGCTTGCATGTATCATAAGATGAAATTCTTCAACGCCCTTTCCGCAGGCAAAATTGAAAATCTCAGCATAAGCGTTGCAAGCAGTTATGATGTGTTGTTTGATATTCATATTCATGGCATTTTTTTAATTTTTTATTGCTTCATAATCTATCCAATCGTCAATCATGGTCAGCAATTCTGCGGCTCTTTCTTTGTTGAGCATATCGGCGTGATTTTGCCGCCAGTCGGCTGAAATGTCGGTGTTCAGCACAAGGTGGAGTACGCTGTTTGTCACATCGCCGGGCGCAACAAGGTAAAGCCCCTCTGCTTTTTTGGATGGTTTGTCCACCAGTCCGTCGTAGCTTTTCCCTGTTGTAAGATTTAGGCCGGCAGCGGAAAAAGTGCTGCCTCCATGACAAGCCGTGCAGCTTACGTCAAACAGATGTGTCTGTATCATATTGTACATTTCAGCGTCAAATTCACCTGCGTCAATATTTATGCTTCCTGCAGCTTGACTGATATTCTCCGAATACAATGTGATTACGCGTTGTCGCAGACGGTTGATGACGCATAATTCTAGAGTTTCTACATTTTCGGGAATGCCCGAAAGCGAAACGCTGAAATGCCCTCTCTCGTCAATGCTAGAATTGGTGATGATTTTGGAGATTACAGCATATTTGTCGTTGCTCTCAAATCCGGCTATGGCTATATTGTATTTCGACGGCCACGAATCTATGCCGTTCAGCACACCCTCTACTTTGGCGGTTGTCCCGTCTGTATATCCTTTGCTCGTTTCCTCTATAGGACCGTCGTCGCATGAGGCGAGCGTGGCCAGCGCCAAAAACAGGAGATATAGTATCTTTTTCATGGCAGTATTTTTTTAGAAAGCATATTGCAGCATAATCATAGCGGTATGCGTGGAAATGCCAAGGTCATCCAGATCGCGGTCTAGTTGCGTATCATGTCCCCAGCGTCCGATATATTGGTACATGGCGCTTAGCTTAATGTTTGTTTTGGGGATATAATAATTGCATACGGCAGCGGGCGAGTTGATTGAACCGTCTTTTGTGCTGCTGTTTCTGTCCATCCATTCGTATCGTGCGCCCACTTGCCATTGTGTGCCGATGAAATATCCGATTTGTGCGTAAGCTCCTATAAAGTTGTAGGTGTCATTTATCTTTTGGCGTTTGGTGAAGTTAACATGCATATAGTAGCCTTCTGCTGCGATGTACCATTTGTTTTTCATCCAAGCAAAATCAATGCCTGCTCTGAAGTCGTTGGTGCTCTCGTTTTCAGCTTCGTTGTTGTAGTTCGCGCTGATTCCGATGAGCATCTTGTCAAGATTCAGCATTTTGCTGTTTCCTTGCGTAGCAGGCATTGCGCCCTTGGGCTGGTAAGTAAATCGCCCTGCGTAGAGCAGCGAGGGCAGGTGGTTGTCGTCGCTGATACCTTTGGTGGCAGTGTTTATCGAGGCTCCTGTACCATTAAAAAGTCCTATCTCGTATCCCCATTTGTCTTTTATCAGACCATGCATTTTCAGACCGAGGTCAAAACCGGTTCCTATTGATGGTGTTACAGCATTCAGCGAGTAGGGCATGATAGCCGAGGCGGTCAGCGAAGTGGGCATCGAAGGAAATAATGTTTCGCCCAAAGTGGTCAGGTAGGCGTGTGTGAAAGGGGTTTTGAATTTTCCTGCGCGGAAACGTATGGCGGGATTGACGGCATAGTCTATCCATGCCTGTTGCAGAATGGCGCCTCCTTGTGCGGCGGCGTTGATGCTTACATTATAGTCGATTTTTCCAAAGGCTTTTCCTGTAAATCCAAGTATGGCGTATGGTATGGCAAATCCGGAATTGGCGATATTGTCTTGATTGTATGCTTTGTCCAGTCCCTCATCGTCATAATAATGAATGCTGAAGTTGCTTTGCAAGTATAGATAAGGTTTAAAAATAAAATCTCCTTTTTTCGATTGCAGGGTGAATCCGCGGTCGTCGGCAATAGGTGTCACACCGTTTTCCATATCATAGCTCCTGTAGTCTGTTTGGCGTTGATTGTCATTTTGAGAGAAAACGGAAACCGAAAGGGATAACGCAAAGGTTATCATGCTGGTTTGTTTGGATAGTAATTTAAAGTTCATATCTTTTTGTTTTTTTATATTTGTCTTTTTTTATAGTGATTGTAGAAACTTAATCAGTTGTTCTCTCTGTGTCTTGCTGAAATTGGCAAATTTCTGGCGTGAAGCATATCCCTCGCCGCCATGCCACATGATGGCTTCGATGAGGTTTCGGGCGCGTCCGTCGTGCAAGAAGTAGGTGTGTCCGTTCACTTTGGCCTGCAACCCTATTCCCCAGAGTGGGGTGGTTCGCCATTCGTTGCCTCGGCAAAGTCCGCTTACATAGTTGTCGTTCAGTCCAACACCCATTATTTCCGACCCCATGTCATGAATCAGAAAATCGGAGTAGGGGTGTATTGTCTGATTGCCCAACCATGGCAATGTTGTGCCAGCCAGCAGTACGCTGCCGCGTGCTTTGGTGTGCAGGGTGCTTACATGACATAGATGGCATCCAGCCTCGCGGAAAAGCATTTCTCCAGCCAGCACATCGGGGTCGTTCACATTTCGCCGTGCGGGTACTCCCAAGGCTTGCATGTACAAATCTACATTTTCCATTTCCTCGGTGCTGCAGTCGAGTTGCTCGTAACTGAGTCCCATCATACTCCCTTGGTTCACTTGTGTCTGCCCTTCACAAATTTCTTCAGGGTAGCGGCTGTTGGTCATACCCATGTCGCTCGAGAAACCGAGCTCAACGGTAAGGTCGGCATGCTGCGCTTTGTTCCCCGACAGCCCTAACTGCCTGACGCCTCTTTCGGTGATGTAGTTGCAACGTCCGCTGATACCCCATTCCGGATAGTTGCTTCTGTAGGCGAGCGCTTCTATCTCGTAAGGGTCGAGCGCCATTATCTGCCCCATGCCCACATGACGCAACGGAATGCGCACAGTGCAGAACATGTCTTCAGGGCTTATGTCATCGGCATACCAGTCGGTAATGCTCCAGTGCGGAAGTGCCAACTCATAGCTTTCTCCGTCGGCAAACTGAAATGTCTGGTATTCGATGTCCACTTCCAGCTTTCCCTCGGCTTCTACGCCGTATATAGCCTGATCGTGTATCACTCGTCCGTAATCTTTAAAGAATGCGCCGTTTTTTCTGGTAATGTAAATCAGCATGGATGTGAATCCATATTGCCCTGATGCGTCGTTGCTGCCGTTTTTCACGGCTGTCCAGTAGGAGGGTTCCGTGCGTCCCGCATTGCGATGGCAGCTTCCGCATGAATAACCGGCATACACAGGTCCTAATCCGCCGCCTGCATGGTTGTGATTGGTGGATTTTACATTGTCATACAGTTTGTCGCCAGCTATAAAGCGTGTGCTGTATTGTCCTTTCACCCATTTTGCAGGTTGGTCGTATGCAAAAGCCGAGTTGTAGAAGATTGTTGAGGTGCCTGCCGACAACGCATATCCGTTGGGAATGTCTATGTCGTCAACATCCAGTTGGTCTTCGTCGTTGCACGAAATGCTCAACAATGCTGCCAGCAGTATCCATGCGTATTTTCTGAATTGTTTCATTGCCTTTCCTGTTTGATTTTCGTATGTAATACCTTTTTGAAAATGATTTTGTTTTAGACCACAATAGCGATGGCAAGGATTTTGGTTCCCTTGCCACCGCTCTTGTCGGGTGGTTATTAATATTTCTTTATTTCTACAAATGGCAATCTGTTAATGTTATTTTGCTATTGTACGCGCTTTTCCGTCTTTGAATACAAGATACTCCAGCGTGTGGAATCCTCGTAAACTTTGAGCGCTTTCTATTATTTCGCTTTCTTCGTCATATTCGCCTTCCCATGACAGTTGATTGAAATCCTGAGAATTCAAAATGTTGACAATTCCTACTTGGTCGAGTGGCCAGCTGTCCATGTTAGGGTCAAGTCCTTTGTCGGCAACGGGTCCAAACAAGAAAGATTCGCTTTGCTCCCATGGCTCGCGGGCTGCCAGCCATGCATCTGCGCATGCTTCAAACCCTTCGTTGGTAGGATGGGCCACAAATGCTTTTACGGCATTGTTGAGCGCTGTGTTTTTGTCTTTCAAATCTTTGTATGTAGGCACAACTACTACATCTACATATTGTTTGATGATTTCCTCCATCTCAAAGTCTTGTCCTGCTATCAGCGCATTCTCGAAAATAGGTTTGATGTCGTCTTCCAGTATTTCGGCCAAATCGCCACAGGCATCCTGTGCGTCTTTGGCTTCTTGTGAACCGATGTTGTTTCTGAATGGTTGCGGAATAGCTTGTATGGCGTTCTCTGCTGTTTTTATGGCGTTGTCAACCTTGGTGTTCAGCGCTTCATCGTAATTTTTGATGAGGTTGTACAGCGAGTGTTCAGCAATTGCTCCGTCTCTTGTGCCGTAGTATGCGTTGCGTATAGAGCGTATGTTGTTCGTGTAGTCGTCGCGTGAATGCCAGCTGTACCATGATTCAACGGCATAGAGTGCTGCTGTCTGGTCGCCTGCTTCCCATTTGTCTATCGGGTCGCCTATTTTGCTTTCGCCTACCTCACCGGCAATGTCAATGCAGCCATCAATAATTTGCGAGAGGCAGTCTTCTTGCGAGTTGATGCCCTCAATGCCTCCGTTGTGTGCCTTGAAGAGTGCTGCATAACTCTCGCCGTTGTTGAAACTTTCGTTCCAGTCGTTATAGAGGGTAGTGGCATCATCTTTCAGCAAATTGGAGACGATGTTCATGTAGTTGCCCCATGCGGTGGCGTAAGCGCTTTTGTATTCCAGATTGTAAGCGTCGCTTGCCGGGATTTTGTTGTCCTTGTCATCGTCATCCTTGCATGATGTGAATGAAACAGAAAGGCCTATAAACAGGCTTCCTAAGATTAAAAGATTCTTTTTCATTTTTTTTGGTATTACATTAAAAATTAGAAATTGTCATTTGTTTGTGAACCAGAGCGCATAAGCTATGCCTAAGCGTATCTCGTTCTCGCTGTTGAATTCGCTTTTGCCGAACATCTTGTTGGTGCCAATCTGGCGTGTAGTGTAGTCGGCTTTTATCACCAGTCCCGCCACTGCATAGTAGTTGATGCCGAAGCTCCACATGCTCACTTGGCAGCGCTTTTCCATCACCATTCCGGTTTCTCCTTCTTCTTGCGGATTGTAATAGTTGTAGTGGGCAAAAGGATAGAGTCTCGGAAATTTTGGCGCATTGTCGAAGAAGGCTTTCACGTTCAGTCCCAACTCCACACTGTAGTCCAATGCTCGTTTGGCGATAGGGCCTTTGCGGCTGTAGGGCGACTTGCTGGTGTATTTGCGGTTGCGTGCCGTCAGGTCCACTGTTTCGGTAATGTCGCCGCTTAAATAATTGGCTCTTACAGTGAAGAATTTATTTATGTATTGCGCGTCGAACGAATAGATGAGCACATTCACAGGATTTTTCAAACCGCTGTAAGTGTCTAGCTTGTCACAGTTCTTTTCAGCACTTGGATTATAGAAAAGTGATGCCCCTATGCGCAATCCGGGAACTCCTTCCCAATCGAGCCTTGCGCTGTAGGCGGGCGAGGTGAAATTGTCTGTTTCGAATAGTCCTTGCTTGCCGCCTTTTACCCAATTATATACATTAAATCCGTTAGGATTCAACCCTGCGGTTATCATGGCTTGGTAATTGAACACGGCCTTCTTTTTGCCGAATTGTCCGAACAATTCCAGCCCTGTCTCGTGCCATGTCGAAGGCAGCAGAATGGTTGATCCCTCAGGACGGGCTGCCGTGAAGAAGTTCAGCGGCTCGTGGTGTGCGTTTGTGAGTCCGATAGGCAAAACCAGATGTCCTGCCCTGATGTTGAACTCAGGTACGATGAGTCGTGTGATGTGAAATTGCTCCAAAGCCACTTCTCCACCTTTCTCGTATTCCACTTCATATTCGCCGTTCTCGCTTCCTGTGCCCGATTCCAGTTCGTATGCCATCCCTGTTCCGCCCGATTCGAATTCTATTTCCGCGGCAAGTATCCATTTTGGGGTAATGCGGTATTCGCCCGAAAGCACAAAGCGGGGGATAGATATCTCGGCATGATTTTTCTTTGTGTTGCCCATGCCGCCGTAGTATCGGTTCTGCCCATAGTCCTTGTAGCAGGCCAGCATTTCGCCGTATCCGCCAACACGCCACTTGGGGGCGACGGTGGCGCTGTCGGTTTCTGGCGCCGCATCTGAAGCGTGCGTGGCAAAAGCCATAAAAAATAAGTTGATGAATATGCAAATGATTTTCTTGTTCATTGTATTGTGCATAGCGTATTGTTTTTTTCGATTGCAAAGTTAGATGGCTTGCCTCCCCCTTGCAATACCGATAAATAGGTAAAAATCACTTCATTGTTTTTGGGTATCGGCTTCGGTAAAAATTCGCTATTTGGTAAAATGACGGTTCAAAATACCTAAAAATAGTTATTGTTTTTTCCGTCTCTTTTTTGTCATTTTGCATCGTGTAAATGATGATTATTAAGGAGAAGGAGATGAAGAATCAGAAAATGTACGAAGCCGATGATAAACTGATCAGCATCATTCGCGACAATTATAATATATTGCAGAGCCTTGGCTCGTTTGGCATCAATCTGGGTTTTGGCGACAAGACTGTCCGTGAGGTTTGTGAAAGTCAGCGGGTGGATACCTATACTTTTCTGGCGATTGTCAATTTCACAATTAACGGGTATCGCGACTACGATGATGTGGACCGTCTCTCAATCCCTACGCTGATGCAGTACCTCAAGGCCAGTCATGAGTATTATCTTGGTTTCCAACTCCCTTTTATACGGCGTGAACTGGTCGATGCGCTTGATGCCAACGACAATCTGGCACGGCTGATTCTCAAGTTGTATGATGAGTATGCGCATGCCATCAGTTCGCACATGAAATACGAAGAACGGGTGGTGTTCCCCTATGTAGATGCATTGTTCAATGGTAGGGTGACCGATCGCTGCGATGTCGAGACATTCTCCAAACACCATACGGCTACCGACCAAAAGCTGCGCGAGCTGAAAAATATTATTATCAAATATCTGCCGGGCGACGGTCTGCACAACAATCAGCTGACGGCTACATTGTACGATATTTACAATAATCAGGAGTGGCTCTCTATTCACGCGCGCGTGGAAGACGAAATGTTCATACCTGTGATAAAGCGCTTCGAACAGCGTTCGAAACAGAAAGATGTGTCGGTCAAAATATCAAATATGATATCTCAGAATCAGGGGCATGTCGAAATGCTTGGTGACCGCGAAAAGGATGTGATAGTGTGTGTGGTGCAAGGCATGAGCAACAAAGAGATTGCCGAACATTTGTTTATCTCGGTCAATACCGTGCTAACGCATCGCCGCAATATTGCCAAGAAACTGCAGATTCATTCGGCGGCTGGCCTCACCATCTATGCCATCGTCAACAATCTTGTGGATATATCCAGCGTAAAACTTTAAAAGGCTGTTTGAAAAAACCAATAAAATCTAAACAGCTTCTATGATTGCAGCCATGCCGTTGCCGCATTCGTTCATGAGTGCTTCTCGCGCGTCATGCTGTAAACCAGTTTTTTGAATATGAAGGTGGGGGTGGTGGCTCCTACGGCCAATGCCGCTACTACAATGACCGTCACGGTTAGGTTGCTCAGTATCTGGTGCATCAGTTGCACGTTTGCCTCTGTGTTGAGGTTTTGCAGAAAAAGTATCAGTGCAAACACTGTCTTGTAGGCATACATTCCGGGTATCATAGGCAGCAGTGCCGGAATGTACAGGCAGGTGGTAGGCGTATGCTTGAGCCGTCCGAAAGCCATGCTCGCTAGTCCGATGACCAGTGCAGCGCAAAAACTGGCGGTGGCTATGTCGGTGTGGGTGTGGTTTATCAGTACAAAGCGGAAAGCATGCCCGATAGCAGCAAGTATGGCGATATAAGGCAGCGTGTTGCGGTCGGGGTTGGATATGATGCCGAATCCCATGCCGGCAAAAGCGGCGAAAAGTCCGTCTAAAAGTATGTCGGTAATCATAGCAGGTTGTTTTGAAGAATGGATAATGTGAAAGCTAGTCCTATAGCAAGGCTGATAATGAGCAGCGTGCTCTTAATAAGGCGCGAAAATCCCATCAGCGCATGTTCCTCCACTACATCAATGATGCCATTGATGAGCAGTACGCCCGGCACAAGAAACAGCACACTGGTGGCAAGCGCTACATCCGGTGTGCCCGAACCCAGCGGAAACGACAGAGCGCTCATCATCGACGATAGCATGGCTACGGCAACAAAGGCGATGTAGTCGTTCACCGAAAACCGGTGCAGCCATATTTTTGCCGTGAATCCTGTCAGAGTGGAAAGAAAAACACAAAACATCGCCGTCCAGTCACCACCGAAAAGGTAGCAGAAAGAGGCGTTGGCCAAAGCTGCCAAGGGCGCCACATAGATGTTGGAGAATTGTTTTTTGGAAAGAATGCCTTCACATTCCGACAGAAATTGCTCTACACTCAGCTTGTTGTCGAAAGTGCGCCAGCTGAGCGCACTCAACTCCTTGTTTATACGGAAACTGATGCCTCTGGCGGGTATGTTTCTCGACGAAGTGTGTATCTTTCCGCTTTCGGGGTCGGTTACGGTGAGTATTACATTCTTGGGGAATACGGCCATGGCTACTTCAATGCCCCACGAGCGCGAAATGCGTTGCACATTTCTCTCGGCGCGTGAGGTGTGTGTGCCTACGGCAAGCAGTTCGGTTACATAGTAACCTATGGCGTTGGCTTTTTCTTGCAGGTTCATGATTTTGATGTGCTTTCTGAAAAATGAACACAAAGGTAGTAAAATTTTGAAATCTGAAAATAAGATGATATATTCGTAGCTTTGTTAACCTTACATTTTTATTGCATGAGAAAAAATCTGATGTTGTGCATGCTCTTTCTGTGCGCATGCGTAAGTTCTTTCGCAGCCAATCCTGTGGCAACCGTCGAGTATGCGTCTCCGCATTCTGCATCGTCCTCCCAGTGGAATTCGGCGTCATCTTATAGTATCAATTCGGCTGCCGTAGGTTCGTCAACAGGTTTCCAGGCCTCATGGCAAGGATGTTGGGATGCCGACAGCCTCTATCTGCTCGTCACCGTCAAAGATAACGATTTTCAATCGAACACAGGAAATGCGGGGTGGAATGGCGATGCGGCAGAAGTCTATTTCCGTCCGACCAACGGCGCGGCTATTCAGATAGCGGTGACAGCGGCAGGCGAGCAGTATAAGAATGCGTCCTATTTCAACGCTTCAGTTGAGCGGAACGCTGCGACTGGCTATGTCAAATATTTCTTTCGTATCCCTTCCGACAAGTTGTACAGTTTTGCCGATGGGACTTTGTATCTCGATTTTGCAGTGAATTATTCCATGCAGGGGCAAGTGACAAGGGAGTCGCAATACTCGTGGGGCGACGACCCGCATGCCAATATGAGCGACCCGACTCGCACATTCGGCGTAGTCACCCTCAATGCGTCTCAGACAGGGGGAACAACCCTTACCGATGCCATCTCTGTCCGTGCTTTGGGCAACCGCACCTCCATCTATGCAATGGGCGATTTCGCTTGTCTTGTGGCCACAGTCGATGCCGAAGCGGCTGCCGACCCTACGCTCACCTACGAATGGCGCAAAGACGGTGTAAGATATACAGGAAAGAACGACAATAACAACAATATTCGTCCTACGGCAGCAGGTGCCTATACTTGTGTGATAACCTATGCCGGCGGAACAAAGATGTCGGTGTCGGACCCAGTTACGATAACAACGGTGAACAACGCCGACAAATATCTCCGTAAGAATGACGCGTCCACCAACTTGCCTATATTGGTCATCCGCACCGGTGACACAGCGCTTCCTGGATGGGAAGAGACGAACCATTGCGGTGCCAGCTGTACGCCAGCCAAGACAAAGGTGCCGGTGGACATGAAAATTATTTGGAACGGCGACGGGAACCTCAATTCGCTTGCCGATATGGCCGACAATGCCCCCGTTTACTATGACCGAAAGGCACGCCTCAACTACCGTGGCTCCACTTCGCGCACCATGGCAAAAAAATCGCTGGCGCTTTCCACCTGCAAGAAGAATCTGGATGCCGAAGGCAATGTGGAAAAAGGTAAAGTGGGGCTTTTCGATTTACCCGAAGAGAAAGACTGGGTGCTCTATGCCGCTTATCAAGACAAGTCGATGATGCGCAACAAGCTGGCAATGGACCTCGCGAATGCAATAGGCTACTATGCCAGCGCCGCCCGTTTTGTTGAACTTTATATCGACGGCGAGTATTGGGGCGTATATGTATTGCTTGAGAAGTATGAACAGAGCGAAAACCGCATCCATGTCACCAAAGAGCCTGAAGGCAACACCGATGCTTCGCAGCTGGGTTATGTGCTCAAGTTCGACAAAGTGAACCTCAATGACAAAGGCACTTGGTACAGAGGCGATGTGAAGGCTATTCGCAACCTTCCATGTCTGGACGGCAACTGCTTTCAGGCACGTTATACGGGTTGCGGCAGTCATGGCGGATGCGGCGATGCGGCGGCAGCCAGCACCCGACAAGGTTGGGAGGTTGTCTATCCCGACCCTGAAGGATTTGCCGATACCACCGATTATCGCTTTCAGTATATCAAGACATTTCTCACCAATATGGAAATTGCGCTCTATAATGCCACTACAGATGCCGATTACGAGATGGTTTTCGATGAGTTCATTGATTTGCAGTCGTTCGCCGACTTCATGCTGCTGGAAGAACTGGCGCGCAACACAGATGGCTATCGTGCCAGCATGTGGTTCTCCAAGGATGTGGGCGGTAAACTCAAGTGTGTGGCGCCCTGGGATTTTGAAATGGGCTATGGCAACTCGCGTACGCATGGCGGTTCGCTCACCAATATATGGCAGCACATGTACACTGCTAGTGAAACATGCAACGGACTGAACTTTGGCGACAGCGAACCGTATTACCCCATCCCTTTCTGGTGGGAGAAACTCAAACGCAGCACTTGTTTCAAGAATATGCTCAAAACCCGTTGGGAAACCCTTAGGCAGACAGTGCTGAGTAAAAATGCAGTGTGGAACAGAATTGACAATATGGTGACGGAACTCACTGCGGCCAATGCTGTTCAGCGCGAGATGGAACGCTGGCCTTGGGCTACACGCAACACCTGTGTGACAGGCTGTCGTACACCAGCCTATAACAACTGTCCGTGGATTATCCTTCCGTGGGGCGACAACATGACCAACAGCGAAGGTGTGCGTATCCATCCTATTCCAGCCAATATGCCACAAGGTTTTGAATGGGGCGAATATACTTCCGACAACGGAGGGCGCAAAACACTTACTTTCCCCAACGAATACATGTTGCTCAAAGGCTGGATTGCCGACCGTCTGCTAGCGATGGACAACCTTGTGGCTGCACTTGATGCCACCGTGCTCGACGAAGACGCTTTCTGCCTTTGCGCCAAATCGCCGCAATACGATTTTGTCATCGAGGCTGCCGACAATATAACCGAAATATGTGACGACGGAACTGTTTTCGCTACCCTCACTGTGAAAAACAACATACCCGGCACAAGCCGCATTTCGTATCAATGGAAAAAGGATGATGTGGAAATAGCAGGCGCCACATCGGCTTCATACCCGACCAATGAGGCTGGCGTGTATGTGTGCGATGTCATTGTGGAGTATCTCGGAGGCATCCCAGTTTCCTATCAGCATTATGCGCCGCAAATCACCGTCACCGACAGAAATTGCGCCACCATCGTGGAACGCATTGAAGATGACGACGAAATATTGTCCATCACTGTCTATAATATACTCGGAGGCGTTACAGCCACTTGCCGCTCGCTAGACGAGATGCGTCGCATTCTGCCTGCCGGCGTCAGCATTGTGAAGGTGGAAACTGCGCGACAGAGTTTTGTGAAAAAATTGTTGATGAGATAGAAATATAATATGAAAGCATAAATACAAAAAGGCGAGAATTTTGTTCTCGCCTTTTTGCTTATAGAGGTTGTGTGCTTATTTGATGTTCTTAATCACAGCCACTTTAAAGATGAGCGGACTGCCATTAAGTTCCGGAACATTTCTGTCGAGGTCCTCGATAACAAAATATACCAATCCTTTCTCGTATTCCATGCGGATGTTTTCAGGCACAATTGCGTTTTCGCTTTCCAAATACAAAGGAAAAACATAAGGGAGCGCATTCCAACTGCTGCCTCCTGTTTCAATGTTGTAGGTGTACCAAATGTATCCCAACACCACGCCGTGGTCCATCACCTGATTGGTAATGTCGGGATTGTCAACCGTAGCCAGAAAATACGGACGACCGTCGTCATAGTGCTCCAAGGTCCACTGGTCAGGGTTGATGGTGTATTCTCTTGTGAAAATCTGTGCGCCGTCGTAATGATTTTCTGTGATGTATTCTTCTTTGGTGATATACTCTTTGGTGCAACTTGCGGTGCCCAATGCCATAAGAACGGCGCATAAAATGGTTTTCATTGCAGTTTTCATAGGTCAAAACAATTAAAAATAACCATACAAAGGTAAAAAAATCGCATGAAATTTTGTATCTTTGCAGCTGATTTTCATGAAAATTATCCAGTTATGGAAAACAAGCTTTTT
The DNA here is from genome assembly GCA_015061145.1 of Bacteroidales bacterium. Lineage (GTDB taxonomy): Bacteria > Bacteroidota > Bacteroidia > Bacteroidales > Paludibacteraceae > UBA1754. The sequence continues at coordinate 38,663 of SUXD01000015.1, forward strand.
ATTTATAATACCCTGTCGCGTACCAAAGAACTGTTCGTGCCGCTTCATGCTCCGCATGTGGGGCTGTATGTGTGCGGTCCTACGGTGTATGGCGACGCTCATCTGGGGCATGCACGTCCAGCCGTGACATTCGACATCCTTTTCCGTTACCTTACCTACCTTGGCTATAAGGTGCGCTATGTACGCAATATTACCGATGTGGGACATTTGGAACACGATGCCGACGAGGGCGAAGACAAGATAGCGAAGAAAGCCCGCTTGGAGCAGAAAGAGCCGATGGAAGTGGCGCAGTATTACACTAACCGTTTCCGCAAGGCCATGGATATGCTTAACGTGCTGCCGCCCAGCATCGAGCCGCAAGCGTCTGGACACATTATCGAACAAATCAATTTTGTGCAGAAAATTCTCGATGCCGGCTATGCTTACGAAAGCCAAGGGTCGGTGTATTTTGATGTGCGCAAATACAACAAGGATTTCCATTACGGCAAACTGTCGGGACGCAATATCGACGAGCTGCTTGAGACAACGCGCGACCTCGACGGACAAAGCGAGAAACGCTGTGCGCTTGATTTCGCTCTGTGGAAAAAAGCGCAGCCCGAACATATCATGCGCTGGCCTTCGCCTTGGGGCGACGGTTTCCCTGGCTGGCACATGGAGTGCTCTGCCATGGGCACGAAATATCTTGGCGAAACTTTCGACATTCACGGAGGCGGCATGGATTTGGTGTTTCCGCATCACGAGTGCGAAATAGCGCAATCGACAGCGGCGCTCGGACACGAAACCGTGAAATACTGGATGCATAACAACATGATTACTATCGACGGACAGAAGATGGGAAAAAGCTACGGCAACTTCATCACCCTCGATGAGTTTTTTAATGGCACTTCGCACAAGAACGCCCAAGGCAAAGAACTGATTGAAAAGGCGTACAGCCCGATGACTATCCGCTTCTTCATACTTCAGGCACACTATCGCGGCACTGTCGATTTCAGCAACGAGGCGTTGCAGGCCGCCGAAAAAGGGTTGGCTCGCTTGAGCGACGCTTATGCCCGTCTGATGCGCATTAAACCTTCGGCTGCCTCTACGGTGGATGTGAAGGGATTGCGCGAGAAATGCGAAGAGGCGATGAATGACGACCTCAACACACCGATAGTCATTGCCCATTTTTTTGATGCCGTAAAGGCTATCAATACTGTGAGCGACGGCAATGGCACGCTATCAGAGGAGGATTTGAACGAACTGAAGGATTTGTTCCATACTTATTTGGAAGAAGTGCTCGGTTTGCAGTTGGGCGGTGCCGCCGACAGCCATAACGACGCCTACAAAGGTGCGGTGGACTTGTTGCTCGAAATCCGCAAGCAAGCTAAAGCAAACAAGGATTGGGCTACCTCCGACCGCATTCGCAACGAATTGGCTGCGCTCGGCTTCAATGTCAAAGACACCAAAGATGGCTTTGAGTGGAGCATATAATGGAGTGAGGAGTTAGGTTTCGATTTATTTAGAAATATATAGTTTTTCGTATGAAAAAATTCAAAGAATACACAGGTTTTAATCTTTCTGACATCAACAAAGAAGTGTTGGAACAATGGCAGAAAGAAGATTTGTTTCATAAAAGTATCGAAACGCGCGAAGGGTGCCCTTCGTTTGTGTTTTTCGAGGGACCTCCCAGCGCTAACGGCATGCCGGGCATTCATCATGTGATGGCGCGTACCATCAAAGATACCTTTTGCCGTTACAAGACAATGCGTGGTTTTCAAGTGAAACGAAAGGCTGGTTGGGATACACACGGTCTGCCTGTGGAACTGGGCGTAGAAAAAGCTTTGGGCATTACCAAGGAAGACATTGGCAAGAAAATCAGCGTGGACGACTATAACGCCGCTTGTCGCCGTGATGTGATGAAATTCACCAAAGAATGGACTTCACTCACCGAAAAGATGGGTTATTGGGTGGATCTTGAGCATCCGTATATCACTTACGACAATAAGTATATCGAAACCCTTTGGTATCTGTTGAAAGAACTTTATAAGAAAGGTTATCTTTACAAAGGTTACACCATTCAACCCTATTCGCCGGCAGCAGGAACAGGACTCTCAAGCCATGAGCTGAACCAGCCAGGCTGCTATCGCGACGTGAAGGATACCACTGTGACGGGCATTTTTGAAATGCTCGATCCGAAGCCTGAAATGAAGGAGTGGGGAAAGGCTTGTTTCCTCGCTTGGACAACTACACCATGGACGCTGCCTTCGAACACGGCGCTTTGCGTTGGCCCGAACATCGATTATGTGGCGGTGCAGACTTACAACCCCTATAATGCAGAAAAACTCACGCTGGTGATGGCTGAAGCGCGCCTTTCGGCATACCTGAAACCCGAAGGAGCTGAGGCTGACATCAATACCTATACGGCAGGCGAGAAGGTAGTGCCTTATCGTATAGTGGGTCGCTATAAAGGCACCGACTTGGTGGGCATGCATTACAAACAGCTGATGCCGTGGGTGAAACCTTGCGAAAAAGTGGACGACTTGGCGGCTGATTATGTGAAGAAATACGCCGAAACGCATGCCGATAAGGTTTTTGCCGTAGGGCAAGACAATTTTGTGGAGATTTCTGAAAAAGCGTTTCGCGTCATACCAGGCGACTATGTGACTACCGAAGACGGTACGGGCATTGTGCACATCGCACCCACTTTCGGTGCCGACGATGCCAAGGTGGCAAAAGCTGCCGAAGTGCCGGGACTTTATATGATAAACCTGTTAGGCGAGACCCGTCCGATGGTGGATATGACAGGAAAATACTACCTGCAGAGCGAATTGGCGGCTCCGTTTGTACAGAAATGCGTTAATGCAGAAGTGTACGCGAAACACGAAGGAAACTTTGTGAAAAACGCTTACGCTCCCGAATTCAACAAAGACGGAAAATACGACGAGGCGGCAGCAGCCAAGGCCGAAGACCTGAATATTTACCTTTGTATGGAAATGAAACAGGAGGGTACGGCGTTCAAGATAGAAAAACATGTGCACAACTATCCGCACTGCTGGCGCACCGACAAACCGGTGCTTTACTATCCGCTGGACAGCTGGTTTATTCGTTCTACGGCTTGCCGCGACGAGATGATAGCCCTCAACAAAACCATCAATTGGAAACCCGAATCGACAGGTACAGGACGCTTTGGACAGTGGCTCAACAATTTGAACGACTGGAACTTGAGCCGCTCCCGTTATTGGGGTACGCCGCTCCCTATCTGGCGCAACCGCGACACGCGCGAGGAAATTTGCATTGGCAGTGTAGAAGAATTGTACAACGAAATAGAAAAATCGGTGGCAGCTGGTGTGATGAAATCAAATCCGTACAAGGAAAAAGGTTTTGTGCCAGGCAACATGTCGCAGGAAAATTATGATAAGATAGACTTGCACCGTCCGTATGTGGACGACATTGTGCTGGTGAGCCCAAGCGGCAAACCGATGAAACGCGAACAGGATCTTATTGATGTATGGTTCGACAGTGGCGCAATGCCGTATGCGCAAGTGCACTATCCGTTTGAAAATAAGGATGCTGTGCGTACCGCCGACTTTATTTCAGAAGGTGTGGATCAAACGCGCGGATGGTTTTTCACTTTGCATGCTATCCACACAATGATAGAAGGAAAAGTGGCCTATAAAAATGTGATTTCCAATGGATTGGTGCTCGATAAGAACGGCAATAAAATGTCGAAACGCCTCGGCAATGCTGTCGATCCGTTTGCTACTATCGAGAAATATGGCTCCGACCCCTTGCGCTGGTATATGATGACTAACGCATCGCCGTGGGACAACCTCAAATTCGATGTGGAAGGCGTAGAAGAAGTGCGCCGCAAATTCTTCGGCACACTCTACAATACCTATTCGTTTTTTGCACTCTATGCCAATGTGGATGGATTCACAGGCGAAGAAAAGGCTGTGCCTGTAGCCGAGCGCCCCGAAATAGACCGCTGGATACTTTCGTTGCTGAACACGCTCGTGCAGGAAGTGACCGAACATTACGAGAATTATGAGCCTACGCGTGCCGGTCGTGCCGTGAGCGATTTTGTTTGCGAAAATCTCTCTAACTGGTATGTGCGCCTGAACCGTAAACGTTTCTGGGGCGGCACGATGGATGCCGATAAACTGTCGGCCTATCAGACGCTTTACACTTGCTTGTGCACCGTGACGGAATTGATGGCGCCGATAGCGCCTTTCTATGCCGACAGACTTTACAGAGATTTGAAAGGCGGTGCGTCTGTTCACCTCACTTCATTCCCTGTTGCCGACAAATCGTTGGTAGATAAGCATTTGGAAGAGTGCATGTATTTGGCTCAACAAAGTTCGTCGATGATTTTGGCTTTGCGCAAGAAAGCGGAAAGAAAGTTCGTCAGCCGTTGCAAAAGGCGGTGATACCTGTGTCGGACGCCAAAATGATGGAAGAACTCAATTATGTGGCCGAACTGATAAAGACAGAAGTGAATGTAAAAGAGCTTCAGGTGGTTACAGCCGAAGACTCGTCGGTGAAACTTGTGAAACGCATCAAACCGAACTTCAAGACGCTGGGCAAGAAGTACGGCAAACAGATGAAAGAGATAGCCGCTGCCGTAGGCGCACTTTCGCAAGACGAAATATCAAGTATTGAGCGCAACGGACAAATCACGTTGCCGCTGCCGAGCGGCGAAGTGTTGGTAGAACTTGCCGATGTGGAAATCGCTACTGAGGATATGCCAGGATGGCTGGTTGCCAACGAAGGCGCACTCACCATTGCCCTCGATATAGAGGTGAGCGAAGAACTTCGTCAGGAAGGCGTGGCGCGCGAACTGGTGAACCGTATTCAGAATATCCGTAAATCGAGCGGTTTTGAAATAACGGACAAGATTGCGGTGGAAATCGAGCGGATGGATGAAATAAGCACTGCTGTGGAAACATTCAAAGAATATATTTCGTCGCAAGTGCTGGCCACTTCGCTTACGCTCACCGATAAAATTGAGAACGCTACAGAACTCGATTTTGAGGATTATGTGGTGAAGGTGAAAGTGACAAAGAAATAAACATTTTTACATAATGCAGAAAAGAATCCACTCAAAAGGGTGGATTTTTTTTCTGTCAATTAGTTTATTCTTTTAGAAAGGAAGAGAATTATATACAACTTTTTGATAAAAAATTTTTTAAATCTTTTATTCCGCGGTGCGTACACTCAAATATTTCTCCGTTGTTCATTGTGATTTGTTTCAGAATGATATTAATGCTTTGCACCTCTTTTGTGTTTATAATCAGGCTTCGGCTTATACGGCAGAAATTATTGGGTAGCAGTGATATAATCTCTTTCATGGATTTGGTGCAAGTAAAGGTGCTGTGATCATAAAAATGGATGGTACACAAATAGTCTGCAATCTCTATTGCTACGATTTTCTCTAATCGTATTACTCTAATCTCTTTCTTTGTAGTCAATAGTAACTGTTTCTGTTCCATAAAAAAGGCGTTGAATTGCTCTTTTTCATTAATGCTGAAGGCTCTGGTAAACCATTGACGATAACAAATGAGAACAATCCACGCCAAGGCGTGAACCATTCGCTCCTTGTTCTCTCGTCTTAAAAATTTACCAGATTTTTCAGCATGAGAGTTTGAAGCAAAGTTCAAATCAATATTAATATTTTATCTTCCCGCAAAGATACACTTTCTTTTTTTATGTTGTATTCTCTTTTTTCAAGTGTTTTTTAAAGGTTTTATTAGCAAGTTAAAACAAGTTATTCATGCCTTTATAATATACATTTGACGGGGAATGTTGTGCAAAATCATTTTTACATTTCCTATCTCTTTACCTTTGCACGAATTTTTAAAGCAAAGAGAAAGAAAAGTGAAAAAGCAAGACATTCTGGCACTGTTGCTGTGCCTATCTCCGTTGTTTGGGCATGCTCAGCGTGCGGTGTTCCTTTCCGAGGTCTCCTCGCCGTTCGGCGGCATGACCGGCAAAATAGTAGAACTTTACAATGCGAGCGACGAGCCGGCCGACATCGGCAAGTGCGTCATTCATGTTTCGTCGGGTACGTCGTTTGACTATACGATACCGCAGGGCAAGACGATAGCCCCGAAATCAACTTTCACGATGGTGTTTTCGGCAAATAATGTAGCGGCAATAAAGAAGGCCTATCCCGAAGTGGCGACCGCAAGCAATGTAATTTTCAGCGCAAGAGCTTATCCGAGCGGTCCTGTCTATCTGCGCGACAGTCAGGGCAAGACGCTCGACAATGTGTATGCCGCCGATTTCCGTCGGGTGTCGGTGATACTGGACAGTGACGGCTATCTGGCAGGCAATTCCACATCCTATTACGGCTGCTTTTCGGGTGATTATGAGACATCATTCAGCCCGACGCTGTTGACGGCCGATGTGAAGATTAAACGCAAGCAGGCGTTGCTTTACGAGTATGACAACTCAGGCAACCGCGTGCTGCGCAAGCCGAATACCATTTACATACACAACAATTCAACTGTTCAAACGCAATCGTTCACTCATGACGAAGAGGAAGACAACTTTGCCGAGATGGAACTGCCCGGCGGCGAGCGCACCCTGTCCGTGTATCCCAACCCTGTGCGCGGCAACCTGAACATTCAGGCCACGGGAGAGGGCAGCGCCTACACCTACAGGATGTACAACATCAACGGAATGCAGCTGCTTGACGGCGACATCGCGTCTGAGGGCGAGCACACTGTGCCGATGGACGATTTCCGCAGCGGCACCTACATACTTGTGATAGAGAGCGGAGAAAAGAAAGAGACATTCAAAATCATCAAAGAATAAGACTTATGAAAATCAGACATATTTTAGCGGCAGCCATTCTTAACTTGTCGTATGCGAATGCAGCCGATGCCCTTGTGGCGAACATAGAGACATCTCACGGCGTGAGCCAAAGCGGTGCTGCCACCTATTCTATTCCTATTGAATGTCCTGAAGGCGTGAACGGACTGACGCCCAATATCTCCATAGAATACAACAGCCAGGCGGGCAACGGTCTGCTGGGATTGGGCTGGAATATAGGCGGATTGTCGGCATTCACGAGAGTTCCCAAGGATCTGTATCACGATGGCGGCATATACCCTTTGGATTGGCGTGATACAGTTCTTTCGTTAGATGGCAACAGGCTGATGGCGGATCTGTTGGAAAAAGAGGAGGATGTGCAGATAAATTATATCGGTGACTTGGGGCATGATTTGAATATCGAAGTGCGCAAAAAGAACGGCGAAGTGTGGGAGTACGGCAAAACGTCTGCCGCCTGCCATGCCTTGACCAACGAGGGCGAAGACGGGCATTCTTCTCAGTTCAAGGGCATTTCATATCAGTTGAACAAGATTACGGACGCTAACGGGAATTACATAACTTTCAGTTATGCCCATGACAAATCGAGTCTGACCGACGAGGGAATCAACAATTTGCCGGATGAGACGGGCTCTTACGAGCGCAGGGGCCTGAAATACAACTATTATATAAACAACCGCATCAGCAATATTCAGTACGGTTCAAATGCAAACGGCGGCAATGTCGCTTATCAGATCAGTTTCGACTACGAAGACCGCCCTGACGACATCCGCACCTATATAGCCAACTATATGAACCTGCAGCAGAAGCGGCTGAAGGCGATAAGAGTGATTTTGAAGGAGAACGGCGTTATAAAAAAATACCGCACCTATAATTTTGTTTATCAGACAACAGCCGAAAACAATGTGAGCGACCCTTATTACGGTTTCAGCAAACTGAAACAGATTGACATTTGCGGAGAGGACAATGTTTCACTAGGGGTTGTTAAGGTGTCGTGGAACAGTGGAAATGAAAACAACGCGATGAAAGCGATGTCCTCTTCAATATCCGGCGGCGATATTATGAATTCGAACCATATTTCCTCTGACGGGAAAATGCTTATACCGATAGATTATAATAACGACGGACTGACTGATTTCATTGAGAAATGTGATAAATATGTAAGCCTGTATCTTGCCCAAAAAGACGAGGCGGGTAATATCTCTTTTGTGGAGGACGCAGGTTTCAAAGAAGATCTTCCATATTGTTATACAGTTGTGACAGGCCATTTCAACAGTCTGGACAAACCAACAGTGCTGGTGAAGATTCCCAAAGACTACAAATCAGACTATAACGGTATATTAGAATACTTTGTCCCTGTGGACAAAGTGCCGTATACAAACTCTCAACAATCCTTGTTAGAATCCAACAGCTATTATAAATACCAGCGGAAAAACGAAAGTGACTTGGGAGACTATGGAAGTATATTGTTCGGTAATGTTTATGACCGCAAACTCACTTTGACCGCAAACCGTTTTTATGCTCAAACAGTTGCCGACATCAACAACGACGGCTACGACGACATTATCACACTACAGCGCTATCCGAGAGACTATAATAAAAAAGTTTCCGATATATATAAACAAGGGTACGCTCAAGGAAAAAAAGAAAGGGAGATAAATAATGAAATCTGGTCACTCAGACCTCAGATGGTGGATACTGACTATGATCTGCATATAGCATACGGCGGAGGAACTGCGGCAGAGGAGCAGTTGCTTCCGCTGCATCTGACGGAGTTTGTGTGCGAGTTCTTTGTGGCAGACTTAGATGGCGACAAGCTGAAAGACCTTTGCGTTCTCACCTCCAACGGCATCACTTGTTTCAAGAACATAGGGACAGGCTCCACAAAATGTAATGTCAGCATGTCGAAAATAACAACCGACCTTTATAAGGAAAGATTGAAGCAGTACTGCGTGACGGCGGACGAATTTCATGAAAGCAGTGTTGATACAGAAACATATTTCAAGTCGGTCGGCTACTATTTTGTAAGAACGGGCGACTTCAACGGCGACGGTATCATGGATATGCTTGTACTCTCAGATGAGCGAAATCAGCAGGGCGGCATCATGTATGGCGACGGTCATTTCGGTTTCAGCGACATGGAGCCGATAGACAATCTTTCGTCGCTGCTGAACGCGCATGCATCAGTATATTCCACAGGATACAACATAACAAGCAGCGGTCAGGCTGCGGTATATAATCGTGCGATGGGAGTGGCGGACATTGACGGCAACGGTATTTCTGATATATACGTGCTGAACGACGGTGAAGTGAGCTGGATGAAGGGCAGGAAAGACCCGACAGGTGCAAAAGGCGTGATATTTGACATTACCGTGACGCAACTTGGGGATCACCGACACGGAAGAAACAATACTGTTTTGGGCGACTTTAACGGCGACGGTCGTACGGATATGTTAAGCATGAATCTGTTGAGAGAATCTTATCTCCACACCACCTCCGCCCCGTATTCATCGGGCAAGGTGTCGTCCATCACCGACCCGCTGGGCAACAAGTGCGAGTTCACTTACAAGCCCTTGACAGACGCAAGCATATACACATACGACGAGTCGTGGAACAACGATGCTGAGCTGCTTTCGGAATACCCTGTTCCGCTGGGCGTGGTGAGCGAGATGAAATACAAGTCGTCGGGCCCGTCTGTTGTCACTAAGGAGCGCAAGACCTATAAATACGAAGGTGCGCTGCGCCACTCGCAAGGCAAGGGTTTCCTCGGCTTCCGCAAGATGACCGTTACCGACGAGCAGTCGGGGTTTGTCACGGTCAGCGAAAACGCTTATGACAGCCGGCATAAGGTGCTTTATCCTTCAAAGGAGACCGTGGCGCTGAAAGACGGCACACCGGTGCGCACCACCGAGAATATATCCAAAATCATACCGCTCGACGGTCTTCGCTACCGCCTGACAGCCGGCGACAGGGTGGAGATCGACCATCAGACAGGCGTTGTGACGCGCACAGCGACCGTCATCGACGAACACGGCAATATACTCGAAACGACGGTGAACAACGGCACGACCGCAGAAACAGTGCAATTTTCTGATTATGTGGGCAACGGCTCGTGGTGCGCTCATCTGCCGGGCAAAAAGAAGGTGACCCGCACCTCCGGCGGCGACACCCATGCGCAGACAACGCTCTACGAGTACGACGGGCGCGGCAATCTGACGAAGGAGACCATCAATCCGAACACCGACCTGCAACTGGCGAACGCTTACGAATACGACCGGTTCGGCAACTGCACCAAGCAAAGCTCCACAGGAGGCGGCCGCACGCTCACGCGCCGCTACTGGTACGACACCAACGGGCATCACCTGACCAAGATGACCGACGAATACGGCATGACGACGGAATACGCTTACGCCATGTCGCACCTTGTGCGGCAGACCGACCGCTACGGCGTGACCAATATAACCAACGATGCGTTGGGCCGTCCCGTGAAAACGGAACTCCCCAATGGTACGGTGCAAACCGTCACCTACAAAAAGAGCCCGTTCTATATGATTTCGCACATGCGGACGGTGGAAACAACGGGCAAGCCGACACAGAAGACCGTCTATAACTCCTTCGGAGAGGAAATTGCCGATGCAGAAACTTTGCCCAACGGAAGTACGGAATACTTTGTGAAGACCACACGCCTTTATGATGGACGCATATCAAATGTTTCGACTCCGTTCAAGGCTCCTGCCTCAAGTGCACAAACGCTTTCGGGAGGAACAAATCAGGAAAAATACACCTACGACAAATTCCTGCGCCCCGTGACAGTGCAGAAGGCTGTGACATCCACGAGCACCTTGCAGCAGACCGACATCACTTATGACAAGCTGCGAATGAAGAGCGTTTCGCCCGAAGAGACCGTAGAGGTGCAGTATGATGCCGCCGGGCGCAAGGCATGGGTGACAACCAACGGCAAACGCGTGGACTTCACCTATTACGCCAACGGCCAGATAAAGACTGCCACGCCACAAGGCGGCACACCCGTAACCTTTGAGTACGACATCAACGGCAACCAGACAAAAATGGTGAGCGACGAAGAAACCATCACCTCGGTTTACGACGCCTTCGGCAATGTGACAAGAACCACGCAGGATGTGCACCGCAGCGGGCAGCACATTGTGACCGAATACACCTACAACGCCAAAAACCTGCTGGTGAAGACGGACTTGAACGGCGAGGTGACCACCTATTCGTATGACGACAAATCCCGTCTGTATCTTGTGACTTCGAGCAACGGACACCAGATAAAGTATGAGTACAATATATTTGACTGGCTCTTGAAGAAGACCGAGACCATCGACGGCAAGGACTATGTGCACCAATATGAGTACGACGCTGCGGGCAACCTTGTGAAAGAGACCTACCCGAGCGGCTACAGCGTGCTGAACACCTACAACGAGTACGGCTATCTGCAGAAAGTGGAGAGTTCGGACGGCACACCGATATGGGCGTTCGGCTCGTGCGACACCTACGGCCGCATCTCTAACGAGAAGATAGGCAACGCCTATAAATCGACGAACTATGCGCCGGGCGGCATGGTGACGAGCGAATACGGCGGCTCCGTATTGTGCAACATGTACGCCTACAAGGACAACACCACGCTGATGAAGAGCCGTTCGTCTTATCATACTTACCAGCAGGAGCAGTTCACCTACGACAGCCAGAACCGCCTGACCGACTGGAATATCTTCCGTTACCAAGGTGGCGCAGCCGGCGAAATGCTGCAACGGAACGGCTTCCGCTACAACACGGCTGGCGATATTGCGCTGATAACAGCCACGGGCGAGGAACTCGCCTACGGCGAGTACGGCTATCCGAAGCACGCCGTCACCTCCGTGACGGCCGAGCCGGATACGGAAAAGCCAATGCAGGAGATTACCTACACCGACTTCAAGAAGGTGAAGACCATAGCCGAGGGTGGCAAGCGCTACGAACTGTTCTACGGAGCCGACCTCGAGCGCCGCAAGAGCGTTTTTACCGACGGTGAAAAGACAAAAACAAAGATTTATCTCGGCAATTACGAGAAAGAGACGGATTCTTTTGGCGCAGAGCGTAATCTTCACTACATTTGCGGAGCGAACGGCTTAGCGGCCATTTATGTAACAACCGCAGACAAGGACACCATGTATTACGCCTTTACCGATTACCAGCAAAATTTATTGGCACTCACCGATGCCGCAGGCAAGCCGTATGAGCGTTACAGCTACGACCCTTGGGGCAACCGCCGCAGCGCCACTGACTGGACGCAGCGCGACACGCTCACGCATCATATCATTAACCGCGGCTACACCATGCATGAACACCTTGATGAATTCGGTCTCATTAACATGAACGGAAGGGTTTACGACCCGAAACTGGCGTGTTTCTTGAGCCCCGATCCTGTGATAAGCGATGCCGGCAATTGGCTGGATTACAACCGCTACTCCTACGCATGGGGCAACCCGCTGAAGTACTGCGACCCTACGGGAATGAGCGAAACCGAAGGCGACCACCAGCGCCGTCGCGCAAAGGCGAGGCATATACCGTCAACAGAAGAACTGGTGATGAAATGCTGGTATGACACAGCAGTTGGGCAAAATGCAAATTATGTTTTCTCAACGAATTCATACAATTCTACAGAAACGCAGTGGCTGAACGGAACAGGGTACATCCCGACAGTGACAGTAACCGCCAGCCGCCCGAGTAGCGGAGTGCAAGGCAATCCTTTCGAATTTGCCGATGAACAATTTGCCAAATTCCAGAGCTGGAATCCTACAAGTTATAATACGGGTGGGTATGGAAAAAATAATTTTATAAGTCGGTGTGCTGAACAAATAGGGAGATATGCGAAATCTGCCAGTGTAGTGAACGATGCAGCATTGATGACCGCTATTGGATATAACAGGTTAAACAATGATATTAAGAGAAAAGCCGCTTATAATATCTCTAAAAAAGTACCTGTTAAATCTGGCACATTGTTCCAAACAGCAAAATCAGTAGGGAAAGGAACTGCTAAAGTGTTGGGTAAGACTTCCACCGTAATTTCATTATCATCTATAGGCTCAGATTTATTATCGGGAAATGTTAATACGTCAACTTTGATAGATGCAGGTTTTCTTGTAGGAGGAGCTGCTGCTGCATTTTTTGTTGGTGCGAGTGCTACCCCCTTCATTGTTGGTGCAGGTCTTGTGTATGGCGTTGGCTGCATGTTTGGATTGGACGATTATATTGATTCCAAATGCGATATATCTGCTACTCCAATTAATGTGTTTAAATAGTGCAGGAGTGTTTATGGAAAAGATATTTCATTTTTTCTTTGTGGCTTTTTATTTCGGGATGAAAAGAGACAAGACTTTCCCTAAGGTAGGCAGAGTCAAGCATTTAATAGCCTTTGAGTTGTATCAGGTGATAGCTAGTGTATTCATAATACTATGGGGATTTATTGGAATAAAAAGATTGGGTATGTTATATGGATGGTCTATAATTGCAATTTCGATTGTTCTTATAATTTATTTGGGTGATTTAATATGTAAACATTATGTGAGGAAAAACGAGTCAAAATTTCTGCGAACGATAAATGAATATACTATAAAACAAAGAAAAATATATGCTATTGCGGGGTACTTTAGTTGTTTAGTTATATTTCTCTTTATGATGTATTGTTATATATTAGGAGTAGGATTGGAAAATTATTTGTATCCAGATTAAATTATAAATGAACTTTTTGTCTTCCCCTTGTTTGTCGTAGCGTCCTCGCTACGTCGCGCATAAAACAAGAAGAAATATCAATCGGCACGGCAATGGCTGTGCCGATTGATATTAAACGAGAAAGAGACGGATTCTTTTGGCGCAGAGCGTAATCTTCACTACATTTGCGGAGCGAACGGCTTAGCGGCCATTTATGTAACAACCGCAGACAAGGACACCATGTATTACGCCTATACCGATTACCAGCATAATTTATTGGCACTCACCGATGCCGCAGGCAAGCCGTATGAGCGTTATAGCTACGACCCGTGGGGCAACCGCCGCAGCGCGACGGACTGGACGCAGAGCGACACGCTCACGCATCATATCATTAACCGCGGCTACACCATGCATGAACACCTTGATGAATTCGGTCTCATCAACATGAACGGCCGTATGTACGACCCGAAATTGGCATGTTTCTTGAGCCCCGACCCGGTGATAAGCGATGCCGGCAATTGGCTTGATTACAACCGCTACTCCTACGCATGGGGCAACCCGCTGAAGTACTGCGACCCTACGGGAATGGAGGAGGCGACGGATATGGAACGCACCTCTAAAGCGTACAGGGATTTGATGATAAGATTAAATCTGGCATATAACTCTACGGGTGAAGGAGAGAAAAAAACTTTTACCTATACTGAAGAGTACGGTTTCGTCGATCAGAACGGTAAAACACTTTGCGGTATTTCGACTGACGACTTGAAGAAGTTAGACGATGCAATTGCAAACACCAGTTACGATACAGGTACAAACACGACACCGAACACAAGCGACAAGAAAGTGACCCAGCCAGGCGGTGCGCCAATAGGCGTGGACGGCTCAAGGGGAGACGGCTCCGGTGTGCATGCCGAGCACGAGGAAGAGATGATAGACTGGGATGGCACGGGTTCTCAAGGCGGCATCAGAGGTTTCATGCAATTGGTTCAGAAATTCTTCTCTCCTTCGCCGAAAGTGGAGGTTACTCCAAAACCTGTGGAAGAAAAGGAGCATGTGATAGTGAAAGATTATCCTACAACCAATGGTTCTGATTTTCCTGATAATGGGACAAAAGCAGGTGATACGACAAAGATAACCACAGTAAAAACAACTTTTTATCCTAATGGTACTTGGAAATGTGATACACTTAATATTGACAATACTTATAGACCTAAAAAATGAAGGAGATGAAAAAAACAACATATATTATTATACTTGTCATTTCTTTATTCAGTTGTAAAAAAACAGAGAAATCATATTACAAAACGGGAGAATTGCTAAGTGAAACCACTTTTATTACTAAAGATTCATACAATATAAAAATTTATTATAAAAATGGCAATTTAAAAACAACAGGGAAAGTGTATAATGATAGTTTATGTACAGGTGTATGGAATGATTATTATGAAGATGGGGAGTTAAGATGTCAATATGTAATGGAAGATGGCATAGCAACAGTTTCGTATGAGAATGACACATTCCCTGATTTGTCAAAACGAGATGCGTATATCCGATTTAGTGATAATGCAGAAAAACATAAAAACGATGAGTGGAGATATTTAAAGGGTGATGTGGGCAGAATCCCTTTTCGTACATATGTAGAAGGAGTGTACAATTTGCATGATTCTTTTTATATAGTAGATTGCATATCTCGCTCAGGTACAGCCAGCGTGGAAAAAATTGAAACAGAAGACCGTAAAAATTCCTATCCGTATGATTTGGTAATAGGTGAAACTCCTGATACAATTTTAATTCGATATTTGTTTTGTAACGAAGAAGGGCTGATTATCCGCGGAGTAACACCCATGACAAATTTTACGGTTATAGTAGAAGAATAAAAACAAATCCCTCCCCCTTGTTCGGCGTAGCGTCCTTGCTACGTCGCGCATAAAACAAGAAGAAATATCAATCGGCACGGCAATGGCTGTGCCGATTGTTTTTAAACGAGAAAGAAACGGATTCTTTTGGCGCAGAGCGTAATCTTCACTACATTTGCGGAGCGAACGGATTATCCGCCATACACATGCGAACCGAGAACCAAGACACGACATTCTACGCTTTCTGCGACTATCAGCAGAACCTGCTGGCGCTCACCGACGTGAGCGGCAAGCCGTATGAGCGTTACAGCTACGACCCGTGGGGCAACCGCCGCAGCGCGACGGACTGGACGCAGCGCGACACGCTCACGCATCATATCATTAACCGCGGCTACACCCTGCATGAACATCTTGACGAGTTTGGCTTGATAAACATGAACGGAAGGGTTTACGACCCGAAACTGGCATGTTTCTTGAGCCCCGACCCGGTGATAAGCGATGCCGGCAATTGGCTTGATTACAACCGCTACTCCTACGCATGGGGCAACCCGCTGAAGTATTGCGACCCTACAGGAATGGAAGAGGCGACGGATAAGGAACGCACCTCTAAAGCGTATAGGGATTTGATGATAAGATTAAATCTGGCATATAACTCTACGGGTGAAGGAGAGAAAAAAACTTTTACCTATACTGAAGAGTACGGTTTCGTCGATCAGAACGGTA
>SUXD01000016.1 GCA_015061145.1 Bacteroidales bacterium
GGTTTGTAGGTGTGAGTTTTGCAGAAAAATCTTTGTATTTACAATCAGATTCTTCTTTTAACTTCTTCTTTATGTAAAGTCCGTAATTCATTATATATTAATTGTTTTTTGATTTGAAAGCCATGGCGTAAATGCGCATTTGCTTTATCATGGCAAGCATGCCGTTCGAGCGTGTTGGCGAGAGGTGTTCTTTCAGCCCGATTCGGTCGATGAAGTAAAGGTCGGCGTTCAGAATCTCGTCAGGCGTGTGTCCCGAAAGGATTTCGACAAGCATGCAAACGATGCCGCCGGCAATGTCAGTGTTGCTTTCGCCTTGAAAGTATATGAGGCCGTCTTTGTATTCGGCAGCCACCCATACTTTGCTCTGACAGCCTTCGATGACATTCTCTTCTACCTTGTATTTGTCTTCTACGCCTTTGGAGGATTGGCTTTTGTCGATAATCAACTGGTATTTGTCAAGCCAGTCGTCCAAAAATTCAAATTCGGCGATTATCTCGTCTTGTTTTTCGTTGATAGTCATGTTTTTTATGTATTTGTATGATGTATAAACTAAAACGGTTTCTAATTTCTAATTTCTAATTTCTGATTTCTGATTTGAAAATTTGAAGATTTGAAAATTTGGTCAATGTCAAAGTCTGCGTCTGTGTCCATTATCCATTATCCATTATCCATTATCCATTATCCATTATCCATTATCCATTATCCATTATCAAATGTCCATTATCTAAACATTTTTTGTGCGCGAACGATACCGTTGAACAGCGTGTCTATTTCCGCTTTTGTGTTGTAGAACGCGAACGATGTGCGAACTGTACCTTCTATGCCGAAATGGTCCATGACTGGTTGTGCGCAATGGTGTCCTGTGCGTACGGCAATGCCCAATTTGTCCAGAATGCTTCCCATATCATAAGGGTGTATGTTGCCTACAAGAAACGAGAGCACGCCGCTTCTGTCTGGTGCATTCCCGAAAAATCGCATTCCGTCAATTTCAGACAGGCGTATGCGGGCATATTCCAACAGATCGTGTTCATATTGTGCTATATTTTTCATGCCCAATTTGTCGACATAATTCAATGCTTCTGCCAATGCCGTAGAACCTATAAAATCGGGCGTTCCGGCTTCGAACTTGAAGGGGAGTTCGTTGTAGGTGGTCTTCTCGAAAGTCACTTTCTGAATCATTTCGCCGCCACCTTGGTAAGGCTGCATCTTTTCTAGCAGTTGTTCTTTGCCGAATAGTACGCCAATGCCGGTCGGACCGTATATTTTGTGTCCTGAAAATGCGAAAAAGTCAGCGTCGATGTCCTGCACGTCCACTTGCAGATGAGGCACAGACTGTGCACCGTCCACCAGCAGCAAAGCTCCTGCAGCATGCGCAATTTGAGCGATTTCTTTTACGGGGTTTACGGTTCCCAGTACATTCGAAACATGCGCTACGGCAATGAGTTTTGTATTTTCGTTGGTGAGTTTGCGTAACTCGTCCAAGTTGAGCATGCCGTTCTCGTCGAAATGCGCCACTTTCAGGTGTACTTTTTTTCTTTCGCACATCATTTGCCATGGCACGATGTTGGAGTGGTGTTCCATTTCGGTGACGATGATTTCGTCTCCCTCCTTGCAGAATGTCTCGCCAAACGAGAAGGCAACAAGGTTTATTGCCTCGGTAGTGCCTCTCGTGAAGATGATTTCATTGCTGCTTCGTGCGTTGATGAACTGCTGCACTTTTTTACGGGCGCATTCGTGCGCTTCGGTGGCACGCTCGCTCAGAAAGTGAACACCACGGTGTATGTTGGCGTTTTGCTCGTAATAGGCGTTTTTTATTTTCTCTATCACGCACACAGGCTTTTGGGTTGTCGCTGCGTTGTCAAAATACACCAACGGTTTTCCGTAAATTTGTTGCGTCAGGATAGGGAAATCTTTTCTTGTTTCTTCAAAGCTCATAATTCACACTCTAATAATCACTTGCACATTGCACAGCTCATGCATTTGGGTTGTTCGTTTCTCAATCGGCTTTCTACCAGCATTTTCACGCGCTCTTTCAGTGCAGATACATTGATGTTTTCCGTCACATCGGCGGTGAAGGCTTGCAGCAGCAACAAGCGCGCTTCGCTTTTGCTAAGGCCTCGCGAACGAAGGTAGAACATGGCGTTTTCGTCCAATTGTCCGGTTGTTGCGCCGTGGCTGCATTTCACGTCATCCGCATAAATCTCAAGTTGCGGTTTGGTGTACATTTTTGCGTCGGCCGACAGGCACATGTTTTTGTTTGTTTGGTACGACGCTGTTTTCTGCGCGTTTTGTTTCACCATCACTCGTCCCGAAAATATGCCCTTCGACTGTCCGTCCAGAATGTATTTGAACAATTCGTTGCTGGTGCAGTTTGGTACATTATGACGGATGTCGGTATGATTGTCAATATGCTGTGTATTGTTTCCTATTGCCATGCCGCAAAGTTTTGTTTCGGCATGTTCTCCGTTCAACGATATGTTTATGTTGTTGCGCGTCAGTCCGTTTTGCAGAGTGATGACATTAGTCAGCACTTTTGAGCCTTCTTGCTGCTCAATCAGCAGATTGCAGATGTTGGTGTGTTTGTTTCCGGTGCTTTCGAGTTTGTAATGCTCGTAAGCGGCGTTTCTGCCTACGCTCACTTCTGTTATCCTGTTCGACAGATATGTCCTGTCGTTTTGCGTGTGGTCGCACACCAGCAGTTTGGCTTTTGCGTTATCTTCTAATATGATGATATTGTGGCTGTTAGCCATAATGTCCGCATTGCCTGTCATGATGTTTATCAGTTGCACGGGCTCGGTTATTTCTGTATTCTTGGGCACATACATAAAGAATCCGTCTTGTGCGAATGTCATGTTGAAAAGCACATTCTCGTCTGTGCTTTTTTCTGATAGATGTGCAAAGTGCTTTTTCAACAGTTCGGGATATCGCTGTGCAGCTTCACTTATACCGCAGATGACAACGCCATCGGGCAATATGTCTTTTTGCTCGTTACGGATAAAGGTATCGTTCACTACATAATAAAGGTGCGACTTTATGCCAGGCACATCGCAGTGAAAAAGCTCATTGGAGGCTGTCTTTATGGGAATGCGATTGATGTTCAGACCATAATTCACTTTGTATGCTTTTGACAAATCGGTGTAGTGGTAGTGTTCGGAATCGGGAGAGGGAAATCCTGCTTCCTTGAATTTGTCAAATGCTGCATCGCGAAAACAGTTCAGTATCTCATGGCTGTTTTTCTTGATGGTTTCCGAATAGGTGTTGTATAATTCTATGTAAGATTGTTCTTCCATGTTCTAACGTCAATGGATAATTTCTGATTTCTGATTTCTGATTTCTGATTTCTAATTTGAAGATTTGAGAATTTGAAAATTGTGTTTGAGTCTGTGTCAAAGTCAGAGTCAAAGTCAAAATTATCTTGTTTCTCGTTTCTTGCTTCTGATTTCTTGCTTCTTGTTTCTATCTTCTATTCTCCCAGTTCTTTCTTTATCCAATCGTATCCTTTTTTCTCTAGTTCTAAGGCTAATTCAGGCGTTCCCGTCTTTACTATTCGTCCTTTGTACAACACATGTACGATGTCGGGCTTGATGTAGTCGAGCAATCGCTGATAATGTGTGATTACGATAGTCGAAGACTTTGGGTTTTTAAGTTTGTTTACGCCATTCGCAACGATTCTGAGGGCGTCGATGTCCAATCCAGAGTCTGTCTCGTCCAGAATGGAAAGTCGCGGTTCTAACATAGCCATTTGGAATATTTCATTGCGTTTTTTCTCTCCGCCGGAGAATCCTTCGTTCACCGAACGGTTGGCGAGGCTGTTGTCTAATTCGACAAATTCTTTTCGCTCACGCATTAGTTTCAGAAAATCGGAAGCTGACAGGGGAGGCAGGTTTTTGTATTTGCGATGTTCGTTCACGGCAGCACGCATAAAGTTCACCATGCTCACCCCTTGAATTTCTACAGGGTACTGGAAACTCAAGAAAATGCCTTCGCGTGAGCGGTCTTCTGGAGGCAATGCCAACAGGTTTTTACCTAAGAAGGTCACTTCGCCTTTAGTCACTTCATAGTTCGGATTTCCAGCTAGTACAGCCGACAGCGTGCTTTTACCTGAACCGTTCGGTCCCATGATGGCATGCACTTCGCCCTCATTAATCGTAAGGTTTATTCCTTTTAGAATCTCTTTGCCGTTGATATTGGCATGTAAGTCTTTTATTTCAAGCATAATATGTTGTTTCTAATTTCTAATTTATCTCACTTTGTTCGATGAACGTTGTTTCTGAGTTTTTAATTTATTTCGCTGCGCTCAATGAACGTTGCTTCTGATTTGAAGATTTGAATATTTGAGAATTTGAAAATTAACTTTCCTTCTATCGATGCCTTCAATTCATAATTATCTCCCGTTGGTCAATGATTTTCAATTCAAAATTCATAATTCATAATTCATAATTCAAAATTATCTCCCGTCTGCGTCAAAGTCATCTCGCTTCTCGTATCTTGTTTCTAGTAATCATCCTACGCTTCCTTCCAATGATACTTGCAGCAGTTTTTGGGCTTCTACGGCAAATTCCATCGGCAGTTTGTTTATCACTTCTTTTGCATATCCGTTCACAATGAGGCCTATTGCATCTTCGGTGGAAATGCCGCGTTGGTTGCAATAGAATATCTGCTCCTCGCTTATTTTAGAAGTGGTAGCTTCGTGCTCCACAACCGAACTCTCGTTGTTGATGTCCATATAAGGGAACGTATGTGCGCCGCATTTGTCGCCGAGCAGCAGACTGTCGCACTGCGAGTAGTTGCGCGCATTCTCGGCATTCTTTGCCACACGCACCAATCCTCGGTACGAGTTTTGGCTCTTTCCGGCCGAAATGCCTTTCGACACGATGTGACTGCTGGTGTTTTTCCCAAGGTGAATCATCTTTGTGCCGGTGTCTGCTTGTTGGTAGTTGTTTGTCACAGCCACAGAGTAGAATTCGGCTGACGAGTTGTTGCCTTTCAGTATGCAGCTCGGATATTTCCATGTGATGGCTGAACCCGTTTCCACTTGTGTCCACGACAATTTGGCGTCCTCGTGGCAGATGCCTCTTTTGGTCACAAAGTTGTATATGCCGCCGTTGCCGTTTTTGTCGCCGGGATACCAGTTCTGGACGGTCGAGTATTTCACTTCGGCGCGGTCATGCACAATTATTTCCACGATGGCGGCGTGCAACTGGTTCTCGTCGCGCTGTGGCGCCGTGCAACCTTCGAGGTACGACACATACGAATCTTCGTCTGCCACAATCAGCGTACGCTCAAATTGTCCGGTGTTTTCTGCATTGATTCGGAAGTAGGTCGACAGCTCCATCGGGCATCTTACGCCTTTGGGGATGTACACAAACGAGCCGTCGCTGAAAACGGCGCTGTTCAAGGCCGCATAAAAATTATCGGCATACGGAACCACTGTGCCCAAATATTTCTGTACAAGGTCGGGGTGGTGCTTCACGGCTTCGCTGAACGAGCAGAAAATGATGCCTTTCTCCATCAGATTTTCTTTGAAAGTGGTTTTAACCGATACGCTGTCCATCACAGCGTCCACCGCCATGCCGCTCAGCGCCATCTGCTCTTCAAGCGGAATGCCGAGCTTGTTGAATGTCTTTATCAGTTCAGGATCCACTTCGTCCATGCTTTTCACTTTCTTTTTGGGTGCGGCGAAGTACGAAATCTTCTGAAAATCAATTTCAGGAATGTCGAGATGCGCCCATGTGGGGAGTTTCATCTTCTTCCATTGTTCAAAGGCTTTCAGTCGGAAATTCAGCAGCCATTCAGGCTCTTCCTTTTTAGCTGAAATCTGCCGAATCACATCCTCGTTCAGTCCAGCCGACAGAATCTCCGTCTCGATGTCAGATGTGAAACCGTATTTGTATTCGCCTTTGGTTATGTCTTCTATGATATTTTCAGGCATTTTTTTCGTTTTTTTATAATAACCTACAAAGATAGCGTTTTAGACGATAAAAAACAACACTGAAATGCATGATGATTTTTCTGCCATTTTGTCGCAAAATAATGTTTGGCAATATATTTGTATATGTAATATTAGAAAATTAAAAATAAAACTCGATATAATGTCAACAACAAACAACAAAAACGAAAAAAAAGAGCAGGAAGAAACAATGCAGACTGAAGCGACTGTTGAACAGCAAGGCGCTGAGAATCAAGAGTGTAAAACGGAAGAAACTGTCGATTGGGAGAAGAAGTTCAACGATTTGAACGATTCGCACCTGCGACTGATGGCCGATTTTGACAACTATCGCAAAAAGACGCTCAAAGAACGTGCCGATTTGATAAAATTCGGCGGCGAAAACATATTCAAGGATATGTTGCCGATTATCGATGATTTTGAGCGCGCACTTGCCAATATGCCAGACGAAGACAATCCGCTGAAAGAAGGTGTCGAACTGATACACAGCAAGTTTGTGAACTTCCTGAATCAGAATGGCGTGAAGGAAATAGAAACGAAAGACGCCGTTTTCGACACGGATTTTCATGAGGCTGTGACTTTGTTTCCGACATCTGACGAATCAATGAAAGGCAAAATTATCGACTGTACGCAGAAAGGCTACACTTATCACGAAAAAGTCATTCGTTTTGCCAAAGTGGTAGTCGGACAATAAGACATTTTTGACATGTATATTTCTTAAAAACTGAAAATATGGCAGAAAAAAGAGATTATTACGAGGTGCTTGGCGTTTCAAAAACTGCTAGCGCTGACGAAATAAAGAAAGCATATCGCAAAAAGGCGATTCAGTATCACCCTGACAAGAATCCGGGCGACAAGGAAGCCGAGGAGAAATTCAAAGAGGCTGCGGAGGCCTACGAAGTGCTCAGCGACCCGCAGAAACGCCAGCGTTACGACCAGTTCGGACACGCAGGAATGAACGGTGGTGCGGGCGGATTCGGCGGATTTGGCGGCGGAATGAGCATGGAGGACATCTTCTCGCAATTCGGCGATATATTCGGCGGACATTTTGGCGGCGGATTCGGCGACTTTTTTGGCGGCGGTTCGCGTGGCGGACAGCGTGTGCGTCGCGGTTCCGACTTGCGTGTGAAAGCGCGTCTGACCTTGAAGGAAATTGCTAACGGCACCGAAAAGAAATTCAAATACAAAAAATATTCGCCTTGTACGCATTGCAACGGCACCGGTTCGGCCGACGGAAAGACGGAGACTTGTTCTACCTGCCACGGTTCGGGAAGGGTGGTGCGCACACAGCGTACGGTGCTTGGCATGATGCAGGTGCAGGAGGCTTGTCCTGATTGCGGTGGCGAAGGAAAAGTGGTGAAAAACAAATGCCCGCATTGCAACGGCGAAGGCGTTGTGTTCGAAGAGGTAATCGAAACGGTGAAAATCCCTGCCGGCGTACAAGACGGCATGCAGCTTTCGGTGCGCGGCAAAGGACATGCGGCTCGTCGTGGCGGCGTGAACGGCGATTTGCTTGTGGTGATTGAAGAGGAACCGGATTCGCAACTGATACGCGACGAGAACGATTTGATTTACAATCTGTTGCTTACTGTTCCGACTGCTATTCTTGGCGGTACGGTGGAAGTGCCTACCGTTGACGGCAAAGTGAAGATGAAGATTGAGCCTGGTACGCAGCCTGGCAAGGTGCTGCGCTTGCGCGGCAAAGGTCTGCCTAGCGTGAATGGTTATGGCACTGGCGACTTGTTGGTGAATATCGGTGTGTATATACCAGAGAATCTGAACAAAGACGAAAAGAAAGTGATAGAGAAACTGGCAGAGTCGAACAATCTGAAACCGACCGAAAGCGCTACACGAAACTTCTTCTCGCGTTTCAAGAATATGTTCAGCTGATATTTGTTGAACCGCATATATCTTCAAGAGGAAGGCCTTTTGGGACTTTCTCTTTTTTTGTTGTTAGATTAATTTAACAAATCCACGACATGATACTTTTTTATGCAGCAGACAGAGTGCATGTTGTTGGAGATTGTTTCGCTGTTATTTTGAAAAATAAATCAATAAAGTTCAAAACTGTTTCTATATGATTTTTTGTAATTTTGCAAAGCCTGTGAGGAGTCGCCGAGATAGTCTTGCAGCCCTCAAGTAGGCAAGATTGTATTTAAAATGAATTGGCTTATATTGATTTTTGCAGGACTTTGCGAGGTGGCTTTCGCTTATTGTCTTGGGCGTTCTAAAGGAGTTAGTAGTATGGATTGGTGGGGTTGGATTGTAGGGTTCGCCTTCTTTTATGTGTTGAGTGCTGTATTGCTGGCCAAAGCAACGCAGACATTGCCATTGGGTACAGCATATCCTGTTTGGACAGGCATAGGAGCCATAGGATCAGTACTCTTGGGCATTATGGTCTTTAATGAGCCGGCAACTTTCTGGCGGTTGTTTTTCTTGACTACTCTTGTAGGGTCGATTGTAGGACTTAAATCGTTGTCGTGATTCTTGGTTAAAAATAATTCGACAGAGCAAACGTCACTCTGTCGAATTGCAATAAATCTATACCAGTTCGACTGGCAGAATGATTTTTTTTATTATTTCAGGATTGCGTCAGCCAATGCTTCGAGCTCGGCGATATTCGCTTCTTTCATGCGGCTTTTGATGGTGACGAGCGGCTGAACGATTTCCACCTCTTTCATTTGTTCCAGCATGGCGGTCATCAGTTTTCCTGAAACAGGCGCCCACGAACCGTTTTCGATAATTCCTACACGGCGTTTCTGATACCCCTTTATTTGCAGATGATGCAAGAAGTCGTGCATCGGCGGGAAAATGCCGGCGTCGT
This sequence comes from Bacteroidales bacterium, assembly GCA_015061145.1. Classification (GTDB taxonomy): domain Bacteria; phylum Bacteroidota; class Bacteroidia; order Bacteroidales; family Paludibacteraceae; genus UBA1754. The sequence goes on from SUXD01000016.1 coordinate 8,772, forward strand.
AGGTGGGGGCGGCCACAATCATTTTTCCGTATCGGAATGCGTCTTCTACGGCTTCGGCCATATCGTCGCGGCTCAGGTCGCTGACGGCAACCTTTGGCGCACCTTTGGCTTGCAGAATTTCGGCCAGTTTTTGAGCGGCTTTTGCCGTTCCGCCGTGAATAGAAGCGTATGCCACAAACACACCTTCGGTCTCCACGCCGTATTTGCTCCATGTGTCGTACAGTCCGATGTAGTACGAAAGATTCTCTTTCAGCACCGGACCGTGCAGCGGACAGATGATATCAATGTCGAGTGCGGCGGCTTTTTTGAGCAGAGCCTGCACTTGTGCGCCGTATTTTCCGCAGATGTTGAAATAGTAGCGTCGTGCTTCGCAGGCCCAATCCTCGTCGGCAGATAGCGCGCCGAACTTGCCGAACCCGTCAGCCGAGAACAGCACCTTGTCTTTGGTGTCGTACGATACGATGACCTCTGGCCAGTGTACCATAGGGGCGGCAAAGAATTTGAGCGTATGGCTTCCCAATGGGAGTTCGTCGCCCTCTTTCACCACTTTGGTGCACGAAGCGAAATCTGTGCCGTCGAAAAATTGCGGCAGCATTTTGGCGGCAATGGCTGATGTTACAATCTGAATATCAGGGTAGAGGGAGAGCAATGTTTCTATCTCGCCGGCATGGTCGGGCTCCAGATGGTGCACTACCAGATAGTCGGGCTTGCGGCCGTTCAAGGCAGCTTGCAGATTGGCGAGCCATTCCTTGCCTTTGCGGCTGTCGGCAGTATCCATCACCGCAATTTTCTCGTCCATTATCAGATATGAGTTGTACGAGATGCCATTTGGCACAATATACTGGCTTTCAAACAAATCCAAATCGGTGTCGTCCACGCCGATATACTTTATGTCTTTCGTTATTTCCATAGTTATAATGTAAAATCTTTGTAAAGATACAAAAAAATCTTCACAAATGCTTACCTTTGAAAAAACTTAAAGAAATTATGCTGACATTCCCTAACGCAAAAATAAACCTCGGATTGAACATCACCGAGCGCCGTGCCGACGGTTATCATAATATAGAGACTGTTTTTTATCCCATAGCTTTATGCGATGCCCTGGAAATAGTGGACGGCGTTGCAGGTTTCAATCTTCATCAGTCTGGCATTGTGGTGGATTCGCCCGTGGAGAAGAACTTGGTCACTAAGGCCTACCGTTTGCTTGCGCAGGATTTTGATTTGCCATCGCTTGACGTGTATTTCCATAAGGCCATTCCTTTCGGTGCAGGACTTGGCGGAGGCAGCTCCGATGCCGCTTTTATGCTGAAGATGCTCAACGAACATGCCGCTTTGGCGCTCACCGATGAGCAGTTGGAGGCGTATGCCGCCCGTTTGGGTGCCGACTGTGCGTTTTTTATAAAAAACAGCCCCGTTTATGCGCAAGGCATCGGCAACGAGTTTTCGCCCGTTGAATTGTCGTTGAAGGGAAAGCGCATTGTGCTAGTCAAACCAGATATACATGTGTCCACTGCCGAGGCGTATGCGGGCGTTGTGCCTCATGTGCCGGCTGTTTCGCTGTACGAAACCATACAGCATACACCGCTGCAAGCGTGGCGTCAGGTGGTGAAAAATGATTTCGAAAAGAGCGTGTTCGCCCAGTATCCGGCCATCGGAAAAATAAAGGATACCCTTTACGAAGCGGGTGCGGCGTATGCCTCTATGTCGGGCTCTGGTTCGTCGGTATACGGCATTTTTGAAAACGAAATCGACCTGAAAAACGCTTTCCCGGGTTGCTTTGTATGGCAAGGGGAACTGGGGGTGGAAAATTGAAATTTTAATTTTTTTTTTAAATTTGTATGATTTTATTAGCAATTTAAGATATGAACAGCCACTCTCAAACACCACAAGAAGAACGAATAAATATACTACAATCGCTTATGCCTGAGATATTTGACGAGGGCAAGATTGATTGGGAAAAGTTGAAGGCTACGCTTGGCGAAAAGGTGAATTTTGCCAACGAGCGCTATGTGCTGAATTGGGCAGGGAAAAGCGATGCGTTCCGTGTGATGCAACAACCTTCGTCGGCTACTTTGGTGCCTTGCCGTGAGGAATCTGTCGATTTCGACCATACCGAAAACATCTTCATTGAAGGCGAGAACATGGAAGTGCTGAAGGTGTTGCAAAAGAGTTACTTCGGCAAAGTGAAGATGATATACATAGACCCGCCGTATAACACTGGTAATGATTCATTTATCTATCCCGACAAGTTTTCGGAGACCAAAGAGGAATACATGAAGCGTGTTGGCGACAAGGACGAGGATGGCTATATGACCCGCGAGGGCATATTCCGCAAGAACAGCAAGGAGAACGGGCAATACCACAGCAATTGGCTCAATATGATGATGCCGCGCCTTTATCTGGCCAAGAGCCTGCTGCGCGAGGACGGCGTGATTTTCGTTTCCATCGACGACAACGAAGTGCATAACCTTCGCTTGCTGATGAATGAGATTTTCGGGGAGGAGAATTTTGTGGCACAGTTGGTTTGGGAAAGGGCGTACGCACCTAAAAATGATGCAAAATATGTGTCAAACAGTCACGACTACATTTTGATGTATGCAAAACAGATTGAAATTTTCAAAATTGGTCGTTTGGAACGTACGGAAGAAGCGAATGCAAGGTATTCTAATCCAGACAATGATCAACGCGGGGTATGGAAACCAAGTGATTTGTCTGTGAAAACGTATACACCTGAAAACGACTACCCTATAACGACGCCCTCTGGGCGTATAGTAGAGCCTCCAGCAGGACGCTGCTGGAGTCTCTCGAAAAACGTGTTTTTCGAGAGACTCCAGGACGGTCGCATTTGGTTTGGACCAAATGGAGATTCCGTCCCCTGTATTAAGCGGTTTCTTTCAGAATTAAAATTTGAAGGCATGGCACCCACTTCAATTTTATTCTACAAAGAGGTGGGACATAGTCAAGAAGGGGCACAAGAAGTTACTAAATTATTAGAAGCAGGGGCATTTGATGGTCCTAAACCAGTTCGATTACTTCAACGCTTGCTCACATTAGCCAGATTAGATGAAAATTCAATAGTGCTTGATTTCTTTGCCGGGAGTGGCACGACAGGGCATGCACTAATGGAATACAACAAAAAACACAAGAGTAGCTGTCGCTTTGTCTGTGTTCAATTACCTGAATTATGCGACCTTAAAAGTGAAGCATACAAAGCCGGTTATTCCACAATTGCTGAGATTAGCAAAGAACGTATTCGCCGAGCAGGTAAGAAATTATGTGCAGAGGTAGAAGCAGAAAAAGCGAAGAAAGCAGGAGAACTATCCTTTGATGACACGTCGGAAATGCCTATGCCGGACTTAGGCTTCAAAGTGTTCAAGTTGTCGGAAAGCAACTTCAAACAATGGCGGGAGATAAAAGGCTCCAACAAAGAGGAGTGGAAACAGCAGATGCTGGACTTCATTAATCCTGTGGCAGAAAACGCCACCACTGATAACATGGTGTATGAGTTGTTGTTGAAGAGCGGCAAGAGCCTGACCAGCACCATCGAACACAAGAACGGCTACCACGCCATCAACGGGAAGGAGCTGATACTGATGCTCGAATCCGCCACGCAAGAAACGGTTGACGCCATCCTCGCCGAGCATCCGCAGAAAGTCCTCGCCTTGGACAACCTGTTTGAAGGCAACGACCAATTGAAAACCAACACCGCCCTGCAGATGAGAGACGCTGGAGTGGAGTTTAGGACGATATAAGGAGATGTTTTATGAACTTACAAGAAATATATACCACATTAAATTTGACGGAAGATTGCCTTATTCGTGTGTCTTCTGATAAAGATTGGAAGAAAAAAGTTGCTCTTCCTAGTCGTATCTACCGTCTGTTGGAGAAAAACGAATTGCTCAAGACTTTGGATGCATTTTTCTGTTTTGACAACAAGCCGCTTATCCTATTTTTCAATCTTGAAGATAGCAATAAGAAACAAGCGCTTCACAAGGCAATTTGGAATTTCAATGAATCGCCAATAGCCATTATTGTTGAAAACAACGCTGTTGAAATTTTCAATGGTTTTTCTATTGATGAAAATACAAAACTGCTTAAGTCTTTTGGTACAGCCGACAAACTGAATGATTTTACCTATTTTGAACTTGTTACGGGAAAAACTTGGGAGAAGTATCAAAATGACCTCAATCATAAAAATAGGGTTGATTATAAATTGTTGGAAAACATTGAGGTGGCGCAAGGTTTGATGATAAATCATGGACTATCACAAACTTTGTCTAATTCTTTAATAGGCAAGATTATATTTTATCGTTATTTGATAGACCGCAAGGTAAGACTAAACTATCAAGGCAAAGAGAGATGGGATAATGGGGATTTGTGTCAATGCTTGTCTAACAAAGGTGATTTTTTAGATTTTGTCCGACATTTGGAAAGCAGAGAAACAGGATTTAATGGTGATATGTTCAGAATTGCTTCCGAGGACTATAAACTAATTAGTCAAGATGCATTAAACATACTTATTCGATTGCTAGAGAGTGAAGACCTTGCAACGGGTCAACGCTCTTTGTTTAATCTATATGATTTCTCGATTCTTCCGATAGAGTTCATAAGCAATATGTATGAAAAGTTTATCGGGGTCGACAAACAGAACAAAGAAAGTGCATATTATACACCAACTTTCTTGGTTGATTACATTATTGCCGAAACAGTTGAAAAGCATTTGAGTGCCGACGACAACTATAACTGCCGGATATTGGACCCTTCATGCGGTTCGGGTATTTTCTTGGTTGAATCTTTGCGTAGAATCATAGAAAAATATGTAAAGGTTAAGAAGATTAAGAACACAAACACTGAATCGTTCAGGGAGGGACTTAAAAAGTTGGTTTGTGACAATATTTTTGGTATAGATAAAGATTACAACGCTGTTCAGGTAGCGATATTCTCAATTTATCTAACGTTACTTGATTATCAAGAACCCGCGGATATTGAGAATTTCAAGTTTCCAAATTTGTATGGAAAGAATTTGATATGTAGCGACACTTTTGATGTTGACAATGCGGAACTAAAGGAGCTGGAAGGAAAGAAATTGCAGTTTGATTTTATTATTGGGAATCCGCCATGGAAGCGAGGTGGTGTGAAAAAAGGTTCATATTGCGAAAAGTATTTAAAACAACGTGGTCTGTTAAATAATATAGGGAACAGAGAACTGGCTCAAACTTTTGTCTTGCGAAGTATGGATTTCACATCACCAAATACACAATGTGCTTTGATTCTTGTCAGCAAGGTTTTGTACAATATTGACAGTAAGAAATTCCGTTCATTCATTCTTGAACATTTGTATATTAACCAAGTTTTGGAGTTGGCTCCAGTTCGTAAAGAGGTGTTTAACAAATCCAACGATCCAGCCGTTGCTCCTGCTTGTGTGCTATTTTACAAAAATGCCAATGGTGAATCAACTGATAGCAATGTCATAAATCACATTGCATTAAAGCCAAGTCGGTTTTTTACTATGTTTAAAGTTTTCAGTTTGACTCGCAACGACATTCAAGAAATCCAACAGGATAAATTAAGAAAATACGATTATCTATGGAAAGTGTTGGTTTACGGGTCATATTTAGACTTTATTTTTATCAAACGACTGAAAACATACAAAACCATCATAGAAACAATCAAGAGTCAAGGGATCATAAAACAAGGTTATAAAAACAAAGATGGTGACAAACGGATTGATACAAGAGTATTGACAGGATGGCATTTGCTGCAAAACAAAACAATTAAACCCTTTTATTGTTCGAACGAATTACTTGAATGGGATAAGCCATACGTTGGTTATATTTATAGGAGAAATAGCAAAGTTGACACAAGTATTTATACTGCTCCGTTTGTGACCATAAAAAATGGCATACAATCCGATGATTTAAAAATCGTTTCAGCAATTTGCTTTATAAATGCGGTTTATAATGATTCAATAACTGCAATCAGCGGTATTCAAGATGAAACTGTTTTGCGTAATATTGTTGGTACATTGAATTCAAGTGTTTCTGCATATCAAAATTTGTTGACTTTCAGTTCTTCAGGAATAGAACGAGAATTTGCCAACGACAAGGAAAAACTTTCTTTACCGTATTGCCATAATCTCTCCGAATTGGTAGAAGCAATGGAAAGGCTGGCAAAAGAAGAACACACTTCAACTTTAATTACGCCATCTTTAGAGCAAAGCATACAAGAACAAAGACAAAAGATTGATGAATTGATTTGCAAGGAATTTGATTGTTCACAACTAGAATTAGATTTGATTGATTACGCTACAAATGTTTCCATTCCGATTGCAATAAAGGCAAAAGGATATGAAAGAGCATTTCAACCGATAAAAAAGGACGATGCTTTGTTGACAAATTACGCTCAGGTTTATATTGACCGATATTCCAATAGTTTCAACAGAAACGGGAAACGTTTTATGGTTGATATTCATCACTCTGAACAAATGATTGGTATGTTTTTCAGAGTGATTGATGAAAAATATTTTACCGAAGAAATACTTTTTTCCCAAACTGACGACAATCTGTTAGCTTTGGCAACCAAACTATCATCTCAACGAATAACGGACCGGTTGTTTGTTCAAAAGGATATTCGTGGTTTTGAAAAGGAGTTCTTCTATATTTTCAAACCGAATGAAAAGCGCTTGTGGCACAAGGCCATTGCCCATTTGGATGTGAATGAATTTGATGATGCAATGTTAAGAGCGGGGAGGGTAAACAAATGAATAATTGTCAATTGAATGCAAATACATTTTTCCCTGCACAACATTTTAGAGATGAATCTTTAGCATCATTGTTGGCATGTTGTGTGGAAATTTATAAAGACATTGTAGCAAAAAATAAGCAAATGGAAAATCAAGAAGAAAAAATTCGCGATTTGTTTTATGATGATTATTTGAGCAACGATGACTATCGAGATTCTCACGATATATTAAACCGTTTTGACTTCACAGCAGAAAGCAAAGAAAAAACGGGGTGTCTTGACATAAGAGCAAAAACAATAAATCCATATATAAGTACAAAAGCATATTTCAGTATTGAGTGTAAGCGACTTGATGGCAAATCACATTTAAATGCAGAATACGTAAAGAATGGTATATGTAGGTATGTGACAGATTATTATTCTACGTATTTTGACACAAATGCAATGTTTGGATTTGTGGTTGAGCAAATTGATATTGATAAAAACATTGAAATCATCAACGGATTACTGCCTAAAAATTATAAAAATCAGCAAGGTGAGACGGTCAATGCAAAAGCAACAAAACCCATACAGCATTCGAGCTTCGCAAATAGTTATCCGTATTCATACTTGTCAACTCATACCCATGTTTCGGGTAAAGAGATTGTCCTGTATCATCTAATGTTTGATTTTTCCAATAACATAATATGAAACTCTCCTTCGAATCCAATCTTCAGTATCAGCAGGAAGCCATTCAGTCGGTTGTCGGCCTTTTTGAGGGACAAGCGATTGAGGACTCTTTGTTTCAATATGATTTGAATGAAAAGCAGGCGAGCTTTATTGATGGAATTGGCAATAAATTGGTTTTGTCGGAAGAACAGATTCTTGCCAATTTGCAGAAAGTGCAGAATCAAAATGAGATTGCCCTATCGGATAAACTTGATGGGATGCACTTCTCTATTGAAATGGAGACAGGAACTGGTAAGACATACGTTTATCTGCGCACCATTTATGAGTTGAACAAAATCTACGGTTTCAAGAAATTTGTTATCGTTGTTCCGTCTGTCCCGATTCGTGAGGGCGTTTTGAAGAATCTGCAAATCACGCATGAGCATTTTCAAACGCTATACGACAATACACCCATTCGTTTTTATGTTTACGACAGAAACAAAATTTCCCAACTTCGTGGTTTTGCGGCCGGCGACAATATTGAGGTGCTGGTTATCAACATTGATTCATTTGCCAAGGATGAGAATGTCATCAACAAACCGAACGACAAACTCAACGGGCAGGAACCTATCAATTTCATTAAGCAGGTTCAGCCCATCGTGATTGTGGATGAACCACAAAACATGGAATCGGAAAAACGGGTGGCGGCCATCGCCAATCTTAATCCTCTTTGTACCTTACGCTATTCGGCCACTCACCGAAACCGTTACAATTTGATTTACAGCCTAAATCCAGTAAAAGCATACGATTTGGGGCTTGTGAAACAGATAGAGGTCGATTCTGTTTTCGAGGAAAATTCTCTAAACGGAGCTTTTGTAGCTTTGGAATCAATAACCGCAAGTAAAACAAAGATTACAGCAAAAGTTTCCATTGATGTCAACGACAAAAATGGAGTTAAACGGAAATCTGTTTCTGTCAAGGCTGGCGATGATTTATATGCAAAGAGTGAAGGACGTGAGATTTATCGAAACGGTTACATTGTGGAGGAAATAGATGCTTCAAATGCCTGCATTGTATTTTCAAATGGCGATGTACTTTATCAGGGGCAACGCAAAGACGACCTAAACGATGACGTGATGAAGTTCCAAATTCGCCGCACCATCGAGGAGCATTTGCGTAAGGAATTGAAATTGAACAAACAGGGAATCAAAGTCTTATCGTTGTTCTTCATTGACAGAGTGGCGAACTACCGCACATACGATGCTCAAGACAATGAAGTGAAAGGAAAGTTTGCCATTTGGTTTGAGGAAATTTATTCAGAGCTGATAAAGCGTCCCGAATTTCAATCATTGGATAATTTTTCTATTGACAAGATTCACAATGGCTACTTTTCGCAAGACAAAAAAGGACATGCAAAAGACACTTCTGGTGAAACACAAGCCGATGACGATACATATAACTTGATTATGAGAGACAAGGAAACTCTATTGGATATGAACAATCCGCTTCGTTTCATTTTCTCGCACACGGCTCTGCGTGAAGGTTGGGATAATCCCAATGTGTTCCAAATCTGCACTTTGAATGAAACAAAATCAGAGATAAAGAAACGTCAAGAAATTGGTCGAGGTTTGCGTTTGCCTGTCAATCAGGAAGGTTTGCGTTGTTATGACAGAAATGTCAATCGGTTGACAGTTGTCGCAAATGAATCATATAATGACTTTGCTAAAGCTCTACAAAATGAAATGCAAGATGATTGTGGCGTTGATTTTGGAGGTCGTATAAAACCAAAACGCGATAGGGTTACTGTAAAGTACAAGAAAGGATTTGAGGCTGATCCTCTTTTCCTTGCCATTTGGGAAAAACTTAAAACAAAAACCACGTATCGAGTAAACTATGATACCGCAACATTGATAGAAAAAGCATCAAAAGCGATAAAGCAACTTCCTAAGATTGCAGCTCCAGCCATTCGTTCTGTGAAAACTGAAGTTGTTATTGCTAAAGAAGGTATTTCTACCAATTATAAAGGCGATAAACTTTCATCTCATATTTCGGATTATATCATACCTGATATTTTGAGTTACATACAAAACAGAACAGAGTTGACACGTTCAACAATCTTACAGATTTTGGAAAAATCAGGCCGATTAGACGATGTGGCTATAAATCCACAACTTTTTATGGATATAGTTGTAGATGCGATTAGGCGTATTTTACAAGATCTGATGATAGATGGAATAGAATATCATAAAATAGGTGATACCGAATATGAAATGCGCTTGTTCGAGGAACAAGAATTGGAAATCTATTTGAACGACTTCACTTTCAAGGTTTCTGATGTAGATAAAACCATCTACGATGAATATGTCCCTTTGGATTCTTCGGTAGAAAACAAGTTTGCTCAAGATTGCGAAACAAGCGACCAAATCAAGTATTATTTCAAGTTGCCGAATTGGTTTAAAATTCCCACCCCAATTGGCTCATACAATCCTGATTGGGCAGTAATCTTTGAAGATGACACGAAGGTTTATTTTGTTGCTGAGACAAAAGACACAGGAACTCCGACTGTTGATTTGGGAAAACTTCATCCAAGTGAACGACAAAAAATTCACTGTGGAACAGCTCATTTCAAGCAGTTTGAGGATCTGGAATACAAGGTTGTTCGTCGAGTCGCTGATTTGATTTAATTTTTTTAAATTTAGTTTCTCGCTTAAAAAGTGTACCTTTGCCAATTAAGAAAAAAATATAGGTTTTGGGAATCATTATTCGACAGAGCATAAAAGGGACGTTAGTGAATTACATCGGTGTTTGCATCGGTTTTTTCACCACTTTTTTTGTGCTTACGCGCTTTCTTACCGCCGAAGAAATCGGTTTGACACGTGTGCTGGTGGATGCCTCGACGCTTTTTGTGGGCTTGGCGCAGATGGGCACGTCGTCGTCCATCGTTCGTTTCTATCCTTATTTCAAGGACGAGTCGAAAGGGGATAACGGTTTCTTTTTCTGGACGGTGCTGGTGCCGCTGATCGGTTTTGTCGTGTTCGGCTTGATGTTCTGGGGGTTGAAAGATTATGTCTGCGCCCGTTTTGCCGAGAAGTCAGGACTCTTTGTCACCTACTACAAGTGCGTCTATCCGATGGCTTTCGCCATGCTTTACATGACCGTTTCGGAATCGAATTGCAATGTGCTGATGCGCATCGTTGTGCCAAAGTTTGTGCGCGAAGTGCTGGTGCGTCTGCTCACGTTGGCGGTCTATCTGCTTTACGCGTTTGGCACGCTGGGCATCGACGGCTTTGTGTATGGCTTTTGCGGCGTGTATGTGGTGGCGTTGCTGGTGGATATGGCCTATCTTTTCTCGCTGAAGAAAATATCACTGAAACCCGATTGGAAATTCCTTACGCCGCAACTCAAAAGCAATTATCTGTATTATACGCTTTTTTTGCTTACATCTACCATTGCTACGGTGCTGGCGCCATTTGCCAACACTTATTTCATCAGTGCCGAAATGGGGCTTGCCTTTACCGGTATTTTTGCAATAGCTACTTATATCACGGCATTGGTGGAAATTCCTTACCGTTCGCTGGGCGCCATTTCGCTGCCGCAGCTTTCGGCTTCCATCAAGGAAAATGAGATGGCTGAGGCCAATGGATTGTGCAAAAGGATATCCGTCAATCAGATGCTTGTGGGTGGATTTGTGTTCCTGCTGATATGGGTGAACCTCGATTTGTTTTTCCGATTGTTGCCCAATGGCGAGCAGTATGCGGTAGCCAAATGGGTGGTTTTTATTCTCGGAATGTCCAAACTGTTCACTTCGGTTTTCAGCATCAGTCTTGCGGCATTGAGCTTTTCGAGATATTATTATTATTCGCTGCTGTTTTCGCTGGTGTTTACGGCGAGTGCGCTGTACTTTAACAGTAAGTTCATACCGCTGTGGGGAATGAACGGCGCGGCCTTGGCCACACTTCTTTCTTCGATGCTTTACTACGGCTTGCTGATGTTGCTCGACTGGTTTAAGATAAAAGTGTCGCCGCTCAGCGCGAAACATTTCGGCGTATTGGCTATGTTTGCTTTGCTCTTAGCGGCCGACGAGCTGTGGCGTTATGCGTTCCCGGTTTCGGGAAGCGTATGGTGGCAGTTGTGCGAATCGGCGCTGCGCACCTCCGTATTGCTGTCGGTCGGTGTGTTTGTCGCCTATAGCATGCGTTTTTCTGAAGATATAAATCAATTGTTAAAAAGAATAAAAGATGAAATTCAATTTTAAAAGTTTTCTCCCGTATTTGGGCATAATGGCGTTGTTTGCATTGGTTGCGTGTCTTTATTGTTCGCCAGAACTCGAAGGGCAGCGGATAGTGGCTGCCGATGCGCAGCAACCTACCTCGGCCATGAAGGAGAGTTGGCGGTATCATCAGCAGACGGGCGATTACACATGGTGGACAGGCTCTATGTTTTGCGGCATGCCCAACTATCAGATTGGCGGCGGCGACGGCGTGTTGCATTCCCATCAGATATTGCGTCCGTTCAAGAATATATGCTTGACAGGGCATAAGTATGCCATATCCATCGTCTTTTTCTATTTTTTGGCGTTCTTCTTGTTGCTTCGCACATTCAAAATCGAACGTTGGATGAGTGTGGCTGGCGCTTTTGCCATCGCTTTCTCGTCGTATTTCTTTATCATCATAGCCGCATCGCACACAGGCAAGTGCATCGGACTCACATGGACCATTCCCGTCATAATCGGCTTTGTGCTGATATTCAGGAAACGTTACGGCTGGGGGGCTTTCATCACTATGTTTGCCATGGCGCTGGCTTTCACCATCCACTTGCAGATGTCTTATTATCTGTGTATGCTCATCGGTCTGCTTTTCTGTGCCGAACTGTATATGCACCTCAAAGAGAAAAGGTACAAGGATTTGCTGATAGCTACAGCGGTGTTTGCCTTGGCTTTCGGGGTGGGACTTGGCGCTAATGGCGGTTTGCTGTTTCTCAACAAGGAGTATGTGACCGAAACGATGCGCGGCGGACATTCCGAACTGGTAAAAGAGACCGACAGCCAGAACAAGACCGGCGGTCTGGATTTGGATTACGCCACCAATTGGAGCTATGGCATCGACGAAATTGCCACATTCCTTATACCGAACTATATGGGCGGTTGCAACGGCTACCATCTTGATGAGGATTCAGACCTTTATCAAGCATTGACAAAAGAAGGCGTTCCAGGCAATTCGGCACGCGCGTTCTGCGAGTCGTCGCCGATGTACTGGGGCGATCAGCCGTTTACGGCCGGTCCTGTATATATGGGTGCTGTGGTATGCTTTCTTTTCGTATTGTCGCTTTATGTGGTGAAAGGTCCGTACAAATGGGCTTTGCTGGCAGCTACGGCATTCTCAGTGATGCTCTCGTGGGGATATCACTTTATGCCGCTCACCAAGCTGTTTTACAACTATTTCCCGATGTACAACAAGTTTCGTGCTGTATCGTCTATACTGGTGGTGGCAGAAATCACCATTCCGTTGCTCGGTTTCATGGCGCTCAAAGCGGTGGCCGAAGGCAAGGCTGACGCTGCACGCATAAAGAAACAGATTGCCTATTCGGCGCTCATCACGGGCGGCATTTGCCTGCTGTTCGCTTTGTTTGGCGGTCTGATTGGCAGTTTCACCTCGCGCCACGATGCGCAATTCACCTCACAAATACCTGATTTTGTGTACAATGCCATTATTGCGCAACGTAAGTCGCTGATGGTGTCGGACGCATGGCGCTCGCTGCTGTTTGTAGTGTTGGGTGCGGTGCTCACTTATCTGCTGGCTGCCGACAAGATAAAGACAAAAACATTCGGAATGCTGCTGGCGCTGCTTGTGCTGGTGGATATGTGGCCGGTGAACAAGCGTTATTTCAACGAGCGCAATTATGTGCCCGAAAGAGAAATAGAAAAGATGTTTGTCATGAAAGACTACGAAAAACAATTGCTCGAGGATAAAGAACTGAATTTCAGAATGATAGATCTGACTACCAATACTTTTAACGATGCGCGTCCGTCATATTATCTGAATTCGGTGGGAGGGTATTCGGCTGCCAAGTTGCGCCGCTATCAGGATTTGATTGACGAACACCTCTCAAAAATGAATATGCAGGTGTACAACATGCTGAATACCAAGTATTTCATCGTTCCGTCGCAAGGCAAGGCAGCTATACAGCAGAATCCTGACGCTTTCGGCAATGCGTGGTTTGTCGATTCGCTGGTGGTGGCTGCCGATGCCAACGAAGAGAATGCGGCGCTCAACACTTTGGATTTGAAGCATGCGGCAGTGCTCGACAAGCAGTTCGAGAAACAGGTGGCAGGCCTGTCGCTGAAAGCCGATTCTGCTTCAACGGTGAAACTGATGTCGTACACGCCCAAGGAACTGAATTACGAGACGCAATGCGCCGATGAATCGGTGGTGGTATTCTCCGAAATTTACTATCCGTACGGATGGAAGTCGTATATCGACGGCGTGCCAGCCGAGCATTTCAGAGCCGACTATACATTACGTGCGATGCGTGTACCTGCCGGAAAGCATCAGATTCGCTTTGTGTTCGACCCCGACAGCGCCCGCAAGGGTGATTTGCTCGCCACCTTATGTATCGCCGTCATGCTGCTCACGCTGCTCGGCACAGTGTGTTACGAGGGGTGGAGAAGATTTAGGAAAGTGAGGAGTGAAGAATGAGGAGTGAGGAGTTGTGCGTGGAGGGGTATCGACTATTGAGCAAATGGAGATGAAATAGAATCTTTTAACGTCTGAGTTTTGACGTAAGAGAATAAAGAAGAGATGCGGTTCGCTCAATTTACATATAAGGTAGTGGAAAGGAAATTATCCTTTGCGAGAAAGGTGTATCGCGAATCGATGTTCCCGTTATTGGTAGTGTTGTGCGTGCTTTTCCCGCTCGATTTCTTTTCGTACGAACAGAAAGGCTGGATGCTCATTATCTTTCTCACTTATTTTTTCTCTTGGCTATATTGGAAAGATGAACGAAAGAAAATAGGTTACTTAAAGATGAGTGATACTGATATTTCTTTCATCGGAATGGACAATCGCACAGATTTTTCGTGCAGGGTAGTGGATATAATAGCAATATCGGTTGCAATGCCCGATTATAAAAGGCGGGCAGGAGCAAAGTTGGCGAATATGATGATTGCCACGGCTGAAAATGAGCACATCTATTGTATTGATTTGAACGACTATAACAATTATTTGAGTTATAAACTCATGTTGCAGCGTTATAGCAGTTATGCTGTGAATGTGGAGATAATATAATGTCTCACGCATAGTTGTACGGTTTGTATTCCATTTATGCGCTGATGCCGAAAAGATTTCTTATTTTTGTGCTGATAAATTGACACATCATGATGAATAACGACAATATCCCAGAACTCCAATCTCTTTTCGAACAGTTAAAAGAGGTTGATGCTGATGCTAAGGAATGGTGGAACTCGCGTAAGTTGGCGCGAGTGATGGGCTATGGCAAGTACTGGAACTTTGAGCGTGTCATAGCCAAGGCACAGGCATGGACTTCACAGAAGGGCTATCATCTTGGTGAGCATTTCGTGGAGATAACGGAAATGGCAGAGTTGGGCAGTGGGGCTGTCCGAGAAGTGACGAGCATCCGCTTGTCTCGTGCCGCCTGCATGGCTGTAGCTATGAATGCAGACCAAAAGAAAGAGATGGTGAAGGCTGCACAGCAGTATTTCAGCGCGACCATGACTCCTGACGTAGCCGTGAGAAGCATGGAGTCCTCCATTTTGTTATATAAAGGTGGACATGGAAAAGTGCAAGTGCAGGTAGTCTTTGATACAAATACTTTTTGGCTTTCTCAGCAGAGAATGGCAGAGTTGTTTGGCGTTACCCAGCAAAACATTAGCTATCATCTTCAGCAAATTGAAGAAAGCGGTGAACTGCATTTGTCCGATGCTTACAAAAAAAAATTGTTACCTTCGGACAAATGGTCTGGTGAGGTAATGATGTACAATCTCGATGTGGTCATAGCAGTAGGTTATCGTGTGAATAGCTATGAGGCTACTCAATTCCGTATCTGGGCGACACAAGTTCTGAAAGAATACCTAACCAAAGGCTTTGTGTTGGACGATGAACGTCTGAAGGGAAAGAACGTGTTCGGGGCTGATTACTTCGATGATTTGCTTGACCGCATCCGAGAGATACGAATCAGTGAACGGCGTTATTATCAGAAGATTACGGATATATATAGCGAGTGTAGTTCTGACTACGATAAGGATTCTGAGGAAACACAGTTGTTCTTCAAGACTGTGCAGAACATGATGCACTATGCCGTAACCAAACAAACTGCTGCTGAGATTATCTACGATCGTGCAGATGCTGAACGACCTCACATGGGATTGACAACATGGAAGAATGCACCAGATGGAAGAGTCGTGAAGTCGGATGTTACGGTGGCAAAGAACTATCTCAGTGAAAAGGAGGTTGATTCTTTGAACAGATTGAGCAATGCCTTCATTGACATTGCTGAGCAACGCGCAGAAGACCATATCTTGATGACAATGAAAGACTGGTCGGCTCTCCTACAGCGCTATATGGACTTGAACAACCGTCCGTTACTTCCAGATGCAGGATGTGTGACTCACGAGCAGGCGGTAGAAAAGGCACTTACAGAATACGACAAGTTCCGTGTCATTCAAGACCGTGAGATTATGAGTGACTTTGACAAGCAGTTGAAATTGTTGTTTGGAGATAAAGAAATAAGATAAAAAGGATAAACAAGCCGTTTAAATTTTATTGATTTATTTATCTGAATAACAGCGGCAGTTTGGGTTTCCTTGAGCTTTTTTTTGCATCTTTTCTTTGTTTCATTTATGCGCTGATGCCGAAAAGATTTCTTATTTTTGTGCTGATAAATTGACACATCATTATGCATAAGAGAATCTTATTGGCTGTTTCGCTGCTTTTTTCTGTTGCAGCAACAGCACAGAATCTGCCTGTTGACACGGCGGTGCGCATTGGCCACCTGCCCAACGGCATGACATACTACATCCGTCACAACGAACTGCCCAAAAACTCAGTCGATTTTCATATTGCCCAACGCGTGGGCTCCATTCTTGAGGAGGAAAGTCAGCGCGGACTGGCGCATTTCCTCGAACACATGGCGTTCAACGGCACAAAGCATTTTCCAGAATCGGAGTCGTTCCGCAGCTATCTCGAGAGCGTGGGCGTCAAGTTCGGTGCCAATCTGAACGCCTATACCAGCATCGACGAAACGGTGTATATGATAACCAATGTGCCGACCACACGCACCGGCATCATCGATACGTGTCTGCTCATTCTGCACGACTGGTCGAATTGCCTGCTGCTCACCGACGACGAGATAGACAAAGAGCGCGGCGTGATACACGAGGAATGGCGCACGCGTCAGAGTCCTACCATGCGCATGTACGAGAAAATGCTGCCCGAAGTGTATGGCGCCGACCGTTATGCCGAACGCTTGCCCATCGGACTGATGTCGGTGGTGGACAATTTCAAATATCAGGAATTGCGTGATTATTACAGAAAATGGTATCGCCCTGATTTGCAGGGTATTGTGATAGTTGGTGATGTGGATGTTGACGACATCGAAAACAGGATAAAGAACATCTTCGCTGATATTCCAGCGCCCGTAAATCCCGCCCGACGCGAGTATTTTCCCGTTTCGGACAACAAAGAGCCGATTTTCTCTGTAGCCACCGATCCCGAGGCCACGATGAACTATCTGCTGATGTTCAGCAAACACGAGGCGTTCCCGCCTTCGATGAAAAATACGCCCGACTATCTCGTACTGTCTTATATCCAGACAATGGCCATTCAAATGTTCAATGCGCGCTTGGATGAGATAGCGCAGAAAAAGTCGTCGCCTTTTGTGTTCGCAGCTTCCGACGATTGCGATTTTCTAGTGTCGAAAACCAAACAGGCATGGGAGATACAGGCTGGTTGCAAAGAAGGGCAGGCCGATTCGGCGCTTGCAGTGATTACACGCGAAATGCAGCGAGTGCTTCGTCATGGCTTCACCGAAACGGAATATGCCAGAACGAAAGCCGATTTGCTGAAATCGCTCGAAAATGCCTACAACGAACGCGAGAAAGAACGGAACGACCATTATACGCAACAGTACATTGACCATTTTCTTGATTCTGAACCTATTCCGGGCATTGCATTCGAATATAATTTCTTTAAGACAATAGCCGATCTGATTGGGGTGACCGAGATAAACGGATATATGAACAAGATGATTGGCGACGAGAATGTGGTGGTGATGCTGATGGCTAACGCCGAATCGAAAATTCCGTCGAAAGAGGAACTGAAAAAAGTGTACGAACAGGCTAAAAACGAAACGGTAGCATCGTATGTTGATTCCGCTCCAAACGTTGATCTGATTGAGAAATCGCCCAAGAAGGGGAAACAGAAAAGCGTTTCTCACGGACAGTTTGACAGTCAAGAAATGGTGCTGAAAAACGGCATGCGCGTGATTCTCAAGCAGACAGACTTCAAACAGGACGAGGTGCTGCTGTCGGCTTTCAGCACAGGAGGCACCTCGTTGCTCGATGACCGTCAGATGCCTACCATTCTGCTGCTCAACAGTTTGATTGACCTGGGTGGTCTGGGTAATTTCAGTTCGCTGGATTTGCAAAAGGCCTTGGCTGGCAAAAATGTATCGCTGTCGCCCAATATATCGCTGCATGCCGAGTCGTTCTCCGGCAATTGTTCGCCTTCCGACTTTGAGTCGCTCTTGCAGCTGCTTTACCTTTATTTCACCCAACCGCGTGCCGACAATGATGTTTTCGATGCCTATATATCTTCGGTTGAAACTATGTTAGCCAAAGCGGAGCAGAACCCTGATTTTGCATTGAAGGATTCTATCTATCGTACGGTTTATGGCAGTCATCCGCGTGCACGATTGCTCAAGAAAGAGGATGTGCCGGCTGTGGATTATGCGCTGGCGTTGAAGATGTATCGCGAAAGGTTTATGAACAACGATGCCTTTACTTTTGTTTTTGTGGGCAATTTGCCGGATTCTGCAGCGGTGCTGATAGAAAAATATATCGGAGCATTGCCCAAGGTGAAACATGCCGAAAACTTTGCCGATACTGCTTTTGAGCCGCGAAAAGGAGAGTGGCAGCGCACTTTCGAACATGATATGGAAATTCGCAAGACAACAGTCTATTCCGTTTTGTCGGGTAGTTGCGAATATACGCTTGCCAATTCTCTGAAAATGTCTATTCTCAACCATTTGCTCGATATTTTGTACACAAAGACCATCAGAGAGGAAGAAGGCGGCACATACGGTGTGCGGGTGCGCGGAAGCATCACCAAATGGCCTACTGCGGCATTCGAATTGCGCATATTTTTCGATACCGATCCAGAAAAAAGCGAACGGATGAAGGAGATTATGTACACCGAACTCGAGAGGGTGGCGCGTGAAGGTTTTTCCGGCGAGGATTTTGCCAAGACAAAGGAGTATATGCAAAAACACTTCAACGAACAGCAGACCGAAAATGCGTATTGGCTTTCGGCGCTCAAAGAGTATTATCTGCTCAATACCGATAAGGTGACTGATTTCATGTCTACACTGAACGCTATAACCAAAGAAGATGTCAGACTGTTTTTAGCAGATATTCTTTCGCAAGGAAATAAGGCTGAAGTAGTAATGAATCCGACAATACATGACAATTGAAAATCCCATTTTCAATTGTCATGTATTGATGTATGATGTATGATGTATGAGGCGAAAGTTACAAGTTTAAAGTCTGCGTCAATGTTTGCGTCTAAGTCAATGTCAAAGTCGTCTTGTTTCTGCGTTCTCGTTTCTATTTCTTTACAAACCTTCTTGAAGTGCGGTTTCCGTGATTGTCGGTGATGCAGGCGATATAGAAACCGGCGGGGAGGTTGCTCACATCAATTGTATTTTCCGTTGATTCCAGCAGTATGGCGCCGTATGCATTTACGATGGTTGTATGCGCTACATCAGTGCCGACGATGTACAGTTTGTCGCTGACGGGATTCGGGAAGATGTCGGCATCGGCTGTATTTGCCTCAGGTATGGCGGTTGTTCCCTCTGGTGTGCCGTACACTTTGAATTCGTATAGCGAGTAGCCGTATTCAGTCGCTTTGCCGAAGGCGTAAACTTTTATGTATCTGCCGGATGCAGTCAGCGGTATTTCGTTTGTTCCGCCAAGTGCATTATAGTTTTCGTAAACGGTGGTCCAAGTGTTGGCGTCGTCCGAAACTTGTATCTGAAACATGGTGGCGTATGCCGCTTCCCAATAAAGAATCACTTTGTTGATGTTGTAGGTGTTTTCCAAATCGATGTAGATAGATTGGTCGGCATCGTTCCAGTTGCTCGACCAGCGAGTGGTTAAGTCGTTGTCAACCAAATATTCCTTGGCGTATTGCGCTGATTCGCTGGAGTTTACAAAAACTGGTTTCTGAAATGCAATGTTCTCCTCGTCGTTCTGTGCGTAAGGGAATACAAGTTCCGGATGGGCGCCGTAGAATGCCGAAAGTCCTTTCTTCACTCCGTCCCATGTGCCGTAACCATCGTTTTGACAGGCGTTTTTCCAACCTACTACACCGTCGAATCCGTTGTTGTATGAGTTGATGTAGAAGTCGGCCATCGTCACAATGCCGTTCAGGTCGCCTCCGTATGTTTCGCCCGTGATGACGGGTTTGTTGTCTTCACCTATCCATTGCGTTACGGTGCGGTTGAATGGACCGTTGTTGCCTTGCCATTGGTACCAGTGCGGAGAGTAGAAGTCGAGGTATGCGTATGCGTTGTTATCTGCATAGGTCTTGAACTGTGCATCTTTGTAGCGGTTGTATCCGGCACGAGTGTCACCGTCGCCAGTGCCTAATACATCGCTGTTGTAGATGGCCCACATGGAACCGATGGTGACCGGTTTATCGCAATTCTGATGTACGGCGGCGGCGCAGCGTGCGAAGAATCGTGTCACCCACCATTCGTTCTGGTTGCCGCAGTTAGCGTCTCGCCATATATGTTCGGGTTCGTTGCACAAGTCGTATCCCATAATCCATGGCGTGTCTTTATATCGTTTCACGAATGGAATCAGAAAATTGTTCAGGTACGAGCCGGCTTTGTTGTCATCAGTCAGTATTTGGCGGTATTGCGAGTAATACCAACTGTTTGTTGTTGTAGCCATATCGAACGACCAGAAAGTGGGCATCAGGTATATCTGATATTTTTCGGCAATAGCCACAAGATCGTCCATATCCTTCCAAAACTGGTCGTCGTCGCTGTAGGCAGTCACATAGCCGTTTCCGTTCAATGCAGGGCTGTAATTGCCGCCGCCGTGCAGCCATATTCTTACTACATTGGCATTCGCGTCCTTATATTTTTTTATTTCAGCGTCCCAATAGTCGTGACTGTAGTTTTTGCGCATAAAATTGATGTCACAATCAGTCTGGTATTGCCATGGCGCGTTCACTCCGTTGATAAAAAATTCTTTGCCGTTCACCATAAACTTTGTTCCGTTTATCTTCACCTTGTAAGGCGATTCTTCGGCATGCGCGTTAGGGTTAAGCGTCAATACATTATCTGCTTCGTAAATGGCTTTTATGGTGGCGTCAGAGTTCTTTTGTTGCGTGAGCTCACACCATCCCATAAAGAATGTCCAGTCGGGCTGCGAATGCAGAAGTGACGATGATGGCAGTACATCGCATTCGCCTATGGCTATAGGTTTTCCGTTGGCTTTGTTTTTCATCAGGTTGTATTTGGTATTGGTGTAGCCTGTGCCATCGCTCCAATACACATCGAGTGCCAGAATGTCCCAGTAATTTTCGCCTGGATCGTAATCATTCAAGTCGGAGGCTAGGGTGCTGAAGTCTTGCAAATCCCACACCCAAATGAGGTTGGTAAGCCCTTTATCTTTCTCCAGATAGTCGTGTGTTATCTGAAACAGGCGGGCAGTGCCGTTTGCACCTTTTCGGCCAGCCCACCAGAATTGTCCTTGATTCATCTCGTGCAGCGGACGGAAAAAGACTTCTACGCCTTCGTCCTGCAGTTCTTTCAGGTAAGGGTATATCACATCCAACCGCGCTTTCCAGTTGGCATTCAGCGTGCCGCCGTCGGTAATCAAGTCGTTCCATTGCGCATCGGTGAGCGAACTGATAACGCCACCGTCCCAGTTGCAAGGCTCGGCTTGCGTGGGAGGGCAGGCATGAAACATCAGCGATATGAAAGCGCCTTCGGCCCAACGGGCTTTGGCTTGTGCGGTCACCATGCTGCGCCATTCAGGCATAGAACTTGTCCCGCCCCAGTTGTAGAATGAGAAATCATCGCCCCATAAGGCGGGGTACATCCCGGTGATGGTGTGCATGGGTTCCCAGTATTGCAGACCTTCTTGTCCCGAAAGTGTTTTCGTTCCTTGTATTTCATACAAGTAGTTCAGTGTGTTGTGCGACGTTTGAGCACTTAATGTGCAAGATAGTAAGCATAGGGTGGCGAGCAGTGTCTTTTTCATAGAATAGTAGATTTAAATGCGTATTTCTTCAAATATAAGAAAAATAATGTGGATGACAATGTTTTTTGTAATAAAAATAGGAAACCACAATAACTTTATATATTTTTGACTGAGAAATTATAAAACATACAAAAAACGGAATAGAGATTTAATTTAAATAATATTAATCATAGCGTTTGCTATTTATTCGGAATCATTCTAAGAACCTGAGAAACTTTTGGATATTGATTTTCCCAATGAATAAGTCAGTAAATGCCTGCGTATTGCGTGGGTATTTGACTTATCTGGGAAAATCGGGCAATCTCAGGGCCTTTAGAATGTGGATAATGTCAAAATCCGCGCTTTTTTATGCCCTTGAGAATATGCCCGTTACTCCGAAAACGATAAGCCAAACGCCACAAACATAGCGCAGAAAAATGAAATTATCTGAAATACTTAAAGGTTCGGAAAATGACTTGTTAACTCAATTTTCCGAGGCGGAAAAACTATGGCTCGAAGAACGCATAAAAACGCGCTCCGACGGCAAATATGGTGTTGAATGTATTGTAAGAGGGAAAAATAGCGATAACGATTATTTTGAGCTTAAACCAGAAGAAGTTGTTCGTCAGCTATATGCATATAGACTGATAAAAACACTTGGTTACAACAAAGACTTGCTTGAATTCGAAGTGCCAGCTTTCCACAAAGGGCGTGAGATTGAACAAGCCGACAAGCGAATCGACATCGCAGTATACAAGGATAAATCAAAAAATGGATATAGTTTCATCATAGAGGTAAAACGTCCATCAATAACCGACGAAAGCCACCGTGAACCCGGACAGACAACACCATACGAGCAAATGCAAAGCTACTGCCGACAGAATCTGCCAGAATTGGGTGTATTGGCCAACGGTGGCAACATCCTGAAATTTTATTCCAAACGCGACAACTACACAGAACCGCTTACAGCTACAGCATTCCCAAAATCAAACGAAGACCTCGACAAATGGCAAGATAATATGCGTTTCACGCTCAAGCAATTATATATGTATGACAGGCTTAGGAAAGACACTCTCAAAAATGTTATTACAGATGTTGAACAGCGTTTTGCCGCAAACGATTCGAGCGACAAGAGTTTTGATGAAATACTCAAACTAATCTATTGCAAACTTTACGATGAATTTGCACACAGCAACGATGCCGACTATATAAGCCGCGAAGTGAAAAGGCAAAGGAGAGAAAGACCGCAAGCTACAGATGATGAATGCATCAAAGCGGTTGACGACACCGATTTTACGCTTTTGGATTTTCGCGCCCATAATTCAGAAGATGAGAATACAATATCCGAGCGAATTTCAAAACTTTTTGACAACGCTCAGAAACATTGGAAAGGGGCTTTTTTGCCTAATACAAAACTCGATATGCAGCCATCAACTATAAAAAGTTGCGTACTCGAACTCTATAATGTAAAACTTTTCAACTCAAACCTTGAGGTCGTTGACGAAGCATTTGAATATCTGGTTAACAAAAATCAGAAAGGCGAAATGGGGCAATACTTTACTCCTCGCTACGTTATCGACATGTGTGTAAGGATGCTCAACCCAAAAAGAGAAGAAACCATGATTGATACAGCCAGCGGAAGTTGCGGCTTTCCAATGCACACAATTCTCCATGTGTGGGACAAGCGCGACAACCTCACAACCGCCAGCCGTACACAATGGGAAAAAGATTATGTACGCGACAAGGTTTATGCGATAGATTTTAGCGAAAAAGCGGTGCGCATAGGGCGCATACTCAACATCATAACAGGCGACGGCAACACCAACGTATTGTATCTAAATACATTAGATTATAATAGATGGGAAAGCCAATTTAAACGCAACCCCGAATGGTATGCAAAATATAACGATGGTTTTTCACGACTTGAAAATCTATGCGACAACAACGCCTCCCCTTATGAAAAATTCAAATTCGACATTCTGATGGCCAATCCGCCTTTTGCCGGCGATTTGGACGACAGCAAAACATTGTCGCAATACGATTTGGCAAAAAATGCTAAAGGCGTTAAACAAAACAAGGTGGGGCGCGACATATTGTTTATAGAACGTAACCTTAACTTTCTCAAACCGGGTGGTCGTATGGCGATTGTGCTTCCGCAAGGCAGATTCAACAATTCGAGCGACAAATACATACGCGACTATATAGCTAAACAATGCAGGATTTTAGCCATTGTGGGTCTCCACGGCAACGTATTCAAGCCGCACACAGGCACAAAGACAAGCGTTCTCCTTGTGCAGAAATGGACCGAAGAAGAGTGTGGATACCCAAACATCAACGACAAAGAAAAAGTAACATACCGCATACATCTAACCGACGGCAACAAGCGTGTTAACAAAAAAGAGATGGACGACGACATCGCAAATCGCGAGTTTCGTTTGTTGTCCATACAAATGCAGAAAGAAAAAGACGAGAATTTCGACGGTCAAAAACACGAACCCAAAATTAGCCTCGAAACATACGAAAAACTGTCAGATGACGACAAAAAGTTATACAAAGAACACAATAAACTAAGCGATTACAATGTCTATGTCGATTATCCGATATTCTTTGCCACAATGCAAGAACCAAGCAAAGACAATAGCGGAGAAAAAATCTACGTAACCGAAAACTACGTTACATGGACAAAATACACCTATTGCGTAAAAAATGGCGAATTGGAATCAACGCCAATTGAGCAACTTACCAATTGGGACACCACATATTTTGTAAAAGACCTATTCATTGCCGACAACGGC
This sequence comes from Bacteroidales bacterium, assembly GCA_015061145.1. Classification (GTDB taxonomy): domain Bacteria; phylum Bacteroidota; class Bacteroidia; order Bacteroidales; family Paludibacteraceae; genus UBA1754. Next base: position 33,441 of record SUXD01000016.1, read on the forward strand.
GAACTCGACAGCCACAAAAAATGGATTGAAAAGCCCGTAAGGTTCGCACTCAAAAAAAACGGCAAAAAGAAGAAAGACGACAATGTAGAATCTGAAATTCAGACAATCTCGTTAAACGAGTATCTGAACCTAACTGCCAACGAACGCAAACTCTACAAAGAAATACTCACCGATTGTGAAACTGTGAAAACCAAAGAGATTGGACTTCAAGAATACAACCAACTTTCAAAGGAAGAACAGAAATATTACCTTTCATCCGAAGAAGTTAAAGAAATACCCAATGTACGCTTGAAAGACACTCACGGACACATTTTTGTAAAGCACGACCTTTTCAACCACGACCCAAAGTTAGACGAACTATGGACGCAACGCGACAACAGATTGAAAAACCGCTATTCAAAAGACGGCATCGCCGAAGCATTTGCCGAATTTGCCAAAAAGGAGCATCTTAGTTTTTTTTAGGCAACCCTTTCAACAAGGCAAAATATGATGAATTGTTGAAAGGGTTGGAAGTTAGCGAGGTAAGGTTTTCGGAACTAAATAATGAGCATAGAATTGATGCTGAATATTTTTCAAAAGAAAACTTGCTTGAAATAAAGCGACTTTCTGATTTTGGAACTTTCCAAATCGGTGATATTGCGGAAGTAACAGATGGAATTCATACATCTATTGACTATGATGAAAACAGTCGTGTAAATCTGATTTCTGCAACTTCACCGAAAGAGAATGTATTTGACCTCTCACGAGGAGCATTTATTTCTGAAAAAGCTCATGCAGAAAATCCACGGACAGCTCTAAGAAAAAACGATGTTATCATTTCAACAGTCGGAACGATTGGAAATTGTGCAGTTGTTGACGATTCAATACTTCCCGCAAATTCTGACCGTCATGTTGGAATTATCAGAATTAAAGATGATTATTCACCTTATGTTCTTTCTACATTTCTGCTTTCAAAATATGGCAGAATGCAGACTTTACGCGAAAGTACGGGAAATGTTCAGTTAAATCTGTTCATCTATAAATTGCGTGAATTGCAGATTCCAAACTTTAGTACAGACTTCCAGCAGAAAATTGAATCGCTCGTAAAATCTGCTCACGCAAAACTCTCTGAATCAAAATCACTCTACGCACAGGCGGAAGACACGCTGCTTTGTGAGCTTGGCTTGAAAGACTGGCAGCCAAAGAATGAGGCGGTTTCGATAAAGCCATTCTCGGACTTTGCCTCTAGCGGTCGCTTGGACGCGGAATATTACCAGAGCAAGTATGATGAGATTGAAGCAAAGATAAAGGCAGTCCCATTCAAAACTATTGCAGAACTGCAAGTATTCAATGCTCGTGGTGTTCAGCCTGATTACATTTCAAATGGAACTGTTCTTGTTGTTAATAGCAAGCATATTCTTGAAAATGGCTTGGATTATGATAATTTTGAAAAGACAACGACAGAGTTTCTAAAACAAAATGGAAGAGCAACAATAAAGGAAAATGATATTCTAATTTATACGACTGGTGCAAATATTGGGCGTGCTCAGCCCTATTTGATTTCCGATTTAGCGGTTGCAAGCAATCATGTGAATATTTTGCGACTTGATGGTATAAATCCTTTATATGCGGCTTTTGTTTTGAACTCAAAAATCGGCAGACTTCAAACCGAAAAATTATGTACAGGAAGCGCACAGGCAGAGCTTTATCCATCTGATATAGAAAAGTTCTTAATCCCCATTCTTCCGCAAGAAACACAAAAACAAATCGCTGAACTTATACAGACCTCGTTTGCGTTACGGCAGGAGAGCAAACGCCTTTTGGAACAGGCAAAACGTATGGTAGAAATGGAGATAGAAAATGCATAACATATAATATGATTCTTGTCGTAAAACTAACGGAATCAGAATTGTAGAAAAGTTATTGCTGCATTTTATGTGATAATAAGTTTTGTTGCTTATATTTGCATTACACTATTTAAACAAAAATAAAATGAAACGAAAAAAAGAATTAAATCCATATTTTGCCGGCGCACTCATAAGCGGTGGTGCGTCCATAGTTGAGGAAGTGGGCGGCAGAATGAGAGCAGGGCTTTCGTTCAAAGAAGCTCTGTCTGAAACCTTTACTGACCGAAAATCTTTGGCAGCGATAGGTGCTAAAGCGGCAATCGGTTCGTTAACATTGGGTGTAACCTCAGATGTGGCTGTGGCTTGCACTCGCCGATGTACATCAAGAAGGTCTGTCGCACTGCGTACAGCGACAGTGACAACCGCAGGCGGAGTTGTTGATAATGCGTTGAAACAACGGATAGACAATAGCATTAAAGGTGTGAAAACTGATGACACTAATCGAAGTAATATAGTTAAAAATTTATTGATCCCTTTTGCTTCTTCTGTCATAGCCCAAAGTATAATCGCATTAGGCTCTTCCCGTTCGGGAATGATCAATTATAGCCGCAAGGCAATAGAAGAGGTAAGGATATCACGACCAAGGCGTGCGGCAAGAGTGGCGTATGTATTTGAGTCATTTTCTCAACTTGGAGGTTCTCTGTCAAAAGTTCTGTGAATAGAAATTTTAAAAGAAATATAAAATATCTGATAAGAGGTACGTTGCTTACACTGTGGGGTGCGCTATGTACTATTGTATGGTGTCTTGCTTCTTTCGCTGCGAAATGTTTGGTAATGTATTGCATTGAGCGGTTTGTCGAATCAGAGATGGTGATTTTTGTTTGTAATCTTACTGTTACTGGTGTGTTTGTTGTATACATATACATTAAAGGACTTAAAATCTATGAAAAAGTATACGATAAAATAGACGATTTTATCAGAATGTAAATAAAACTTCAAAAAAAAGGCTGCTAACTTGTTCTGTATTCGGGGTGCAATATGAAAAAAGAGGTTAAAATATTTTTGTTGTACGCACTAAAGGCTTTTATATACATTTTTCTTTGGTTCGTTTTTTGGGGCAGTTGCTACAAACTGTCGGTAGTATTCGACGCCATGGAATTTCATTCTAAATCTGAGTGGTTGAATTCTGTGGCGCATGTTTTGATTCCCATTCTTTTTTTCGTTGTAGCTTTTTGTATTTTGTATTTGGGAATGAAACTGCTAATCAAACTTAATGCATGGTTTGATTCTCTGTATAAAAAAATCACAAACTGCTGATCGGCCGTTTGTGATTTTTTTTTTTGTAAGAGTTTGATATTTACACCAGTTTGTGAATCACCAGTCCTGAGCGCAGTTTAGGCTCAAACCATGTGGTTTTCGGAGGCATGATATTGCCGGTGTCGGCAATGTCAATCAGTTGTTTCATCGAAACGGGATAAAGAGCGAAAGCTACCTTCATTTCGCCATTGTCCACACGTCGTTTCAGTTCGCCTAATCCGCGTATGCCGCCTACGAAATCAATTCTCTTGTCGGTTCGAAGATCTTTGATGCCAAGAATTTCATTCAGAATCAGGTTAGACGAGATAGTCACATCCAGCACACCTATCGGGTCGCTGTCGTTGTAAGTGCCTTGTTTGGCGGTAAGGGAGTACCATTTTCCCGAAAGGTACATGCTGAAGTTATGTAATGCATTTGGCTTGTAAATTTCAGTGCCTTTCTCTTCTACTACAAAATTCTTGTTCAGCGCTTTCAAGAAATCACTTTCCGAGAGTCCGTTCAAATCTTTCACTACTCGGTTGTAATCGATGATTTTAAGTTGATTGTCGGGAAAGCATACTGCCAGGAAATAATTGTATTCCTCATCGCCGCGGTGATTCGGATTCTGTTTTGCTTTTTCTGCGCCTACCAAAGCGGCCGCTGCAGTGCGATGATGTCCGTCAGCGATATACAGCGAGGGGATTCCCGCAAAAATTTCGGTGATGCGTGCGATGGTGGCAGGGTTGTCTATCGTCCAGAAGTGATGTCCGAAGCCATCGCCCGGCGCAATGAAATCATATTCCGGTTTTTGGTTTTTTACAATGTTTGCCACAATTTCGTCCAACTCTTTGTTAGCAGGATAGGCGAAGAATACGGGTTCGATGTTGGCATTGTTGATGCGCACATGTTTCATGCGGTCTTCTTCCTTGTCTTTTCTGGTCAGCTCGTGTTTTTTTATCACGCCAGTCATGTAGTCTTCAACCGATGCGCACACCACCAGTCCGTATTGCGTGCGGCCGTCCATGGTTTGTGCATAGATGTAGTATTTTTCTTCGCTGTCTTGTTTCAGCCATCCTTGCTTTTGGAATTTTTCAAAGTTTTCCACTGCTTTGGCGTAAACGCGTTCGTCGTGTTCGTCGGTGCCCGGCTCAAAGTCGATTTCGGGTTTAATGATATGGTAAAGAGATTTTTCGTTGCCCTCAGCCTCTTTTCGGGCTTCTTCGGAGTTCAACACATCGTAAGGACGCGATGCCACTTGTTCCACCAGTTCTTTTTGGGGGCGGATTCCTTTGAAAGGTTTAATAGTTGCCATATTTGTTTCTTTTTATAATGTTAGAATATAATTTTTCAAATTTAAAAAAATATTATAAACTATTTAAACTTTTTAGGCAAATTAGCATCAAAGAAATGAAAAAAGTGAAAAAATGAATATTAACTTTAAAACTTACAGACAATGAAAAAGACAGTTCTGATTACAGCAATTTTGGGTGTCATGGCATTGGGGTCTTGTTGCAACAAACAATGCAATGACGAGAATAAATGTTGCAAAGGCGAGGGCAAATGTGCATGTTGCGCACCTCATCATGACGAACAAGGTGCATGCGTTCATGGCGATTTCAAGCATCATCATCCGCAGCACAGCAGAGAAATGAGTGAGTTGGAAAAGAAATGGAATAGTTTCGACAGCCTTACTGTAGAAGAGCAGAAGGTAGTTATCGCAGAGCGAAAAGCAAGAATTGATGAAAGAGATTCAATGATAAAAGCTGCTCGCGAAGAGTTTGAGACAAAATGGGCAAACTTTGACAAACTGTCGATTGAGGAACAGAAAATGTTGCTTGACGCAAAAATCAATTTCCACCACAACGGACGCTTCAGCCATGGTCAGCGCGAGATGGGACCGCAGTGCAAAACCGACAAAAGCGGCAAGCAAGATTGCCAAAAGAAACCTTGTAAAAAATAGTTTTTGTTTTTAGTAACAGAAATACATTTGATATGTTAATGAAAAAGTTCTGCCGTTGTGCAGAACTTTTTTTGTTTGTATATTTGTGGCAAAGGAAAATAACGCAGAGCATGAGAATTAAGGAAATATGCGCAGAGATGGAACTTATGGCTCCACTCTCGTTGCAAGAAGATTACGACAATGCCGGGTTGCAGGTGGGCGATCCAGAGAAGGAACTCACGGGCGTGCTGCTCACGCTGGACGTGACAACCGATGTGGTGAAGGAGGCGCACGCCAAGAATTGCAATCTCATTGTCGCTCATCATCCGCTGATATTCAGGGGATTGAAGAAGATTGTTCCGCAGTCGGATGTGCAACGGAGCGTTATGCTGGCATTGGAGTTAGGCATTGCTATTTATGCGGCGCATACTAATATTGACAATGCCGCAAACGGCATGAATGCTAAGATAGCGCAGAAACTTGGGCTGAAGAATTTCCGTACGCTTTGTCCGTCGTACGACAAATACCTGAAACTTGTCACCTATGTCCCCAAAAATAAAGTGGAACAGCTGGACAAGGCATTGTTTGACGCAGGCGCAGGCTGCATTGGAAATTACGACTGTTGCACCTATCGTTCGCAAGGCGAAGGCACGTTTCGCGCCAAGTCCGAAGAATGCCATCCCTATGTGGGAAAGGTAGGAGCTATACACACCGAGCCGGAAATCAGATACGAAACCGTATTGCCAGAATATCTCAGGGAGAAAGTCACAAGGGCGTTGCTCGAAGCTCACCCGTACGAAGAACCTGCATACGATTTCTATTCGCTCACAAAGACAAGCGCCAACGGAACTGGCGGCGTAGGCGATTTGGCGCAAGAGATGACCGAGGCAGACTTTCTGAACCATGTGAAGGATGTATTCAAAATACCTGTTGTGCGTCATACGGCCTTTTTGAACAGGAAGATAAAGAAAGTGGCGTTTGTAGGCGGTGCAGGCATTTCTTTCTTGCATGAAGCTTTAGCGTCGAAAGCCGATGTCTTTTTGACTTCAGATATCAAATATCACGATTTTTTTCTTGCTGAAAACAAGATTCTGATAGCGGATTTTGGACATTTTGAGTCGGAACAATACATAAAAGAAACATTTTTTGATATAATTAGAAAAAAAATTCCTAATTTTGTCATTCAAATTTCAGAAATAAATACAAATCCGATAAACTATTTATAATAATGGCTGAAAGTAAAAAAGAAAAAAAGGAACTGACGGTGGAAGAAAAGCTGAAAGCATTGTACAAACTTCAGACTGTAAATTCCGAAATTGATAAAATCAAAACTTTGCGTGGCGAGCTTCCTTTGGAAGTACAAGATCTTGAAGACGAAATCGTCGGTCTGAATACCCGTATAGCAAATTTCAAGGCAGAAATAGCACAGAACGAAACGAACATTTCCGGCAAAAAATCAGAAATTGAAATTGCCAAAGGAGCTGTTGAGAAATACACAGAACAACAGAATAACGTTCGCAACAACAGAGAATACGATAACCTGTCGAAGGAAATAGAGTATAAAAACCTGGAAATTGAACTCAGCGAAAAGCGCATCCGCGAATATACTGCGGCTGTAAAAAGCAAGACTGAGGAAATCGCCAAACTGAAAGAGTATCTTGATGGTCGTCAGATCGACTTGAAACAAAAGAAACAGGAATTGGCCGAAATCGTTTCAGAAACCAAACAGGAAGAAGAAAAACTTCGCGAAGAAGTGCTGAAATTGGAAGAAACTATCGAGCCGCGTTTGCTCTCGGCTTTCAAGAGAATCAGAAAGGGAGCCCGCAACGGCTTGGCTGTAGTTTATGTACAGCGTGATGCATGTGGCGGTTGCTTCAGCAAAATTCCGCCTCAAAGACAGATGGATATCCGTTTGCGCAAAAAAATCATCGTATGCGAAAACTGCGGCCGCATCTTGGTTGACCCTGAGTTGGCTGGCGTAACTCCTTCTGAAGAGAAGTAAAAACATAAAACAAATATAAAAATGTACGGGAAAAGTGATTTTTCATTTTTCCCGTTTTTTTTGTACACAAGCTAATCGGTTCTCAAATTTTGAATTCTCACGAAGTTTAGCAATTCTGATACATTTTTATAAGAATACAATATCAGAGATTAAATCTATCCATTTTTATTTTATATCGTATTTATGTTTCCTTAGCTTTTTTTCTACATGAAAAATAGCAGGGTAGAGCATCACGTATTTTAATTTACAAATGTAAAATTTAAAATACTAAAACTGTGCATTTACAAGTGTGAATACGCGAAATTTTACAATTTTAAGTGACATTAATTTTCACAAGTGTAATTTATTTACAAAAAGAAAATAGTTAAATTTTAACATTTGAAATTACGGGAAAAATTTGTTCTTAAATAGTTAAAAATCAGCATTTTAATAAATAAAAATAAAGTTTTAGATTATATTTTATTTAGATTTTGAACAAATAAGCAAATATATGGCGTTTTATGCGTACGTTTCACAATTAATATATTGAAAATCATTTAGTAACATAATTTAATTAAAGTAATTATTACTATATACTCAGGCTTTGTTATTGCTTGTATTTACCTTGTTATTTGATAAATTGTTCACTTGAATTTGTATAATTACAAGTGTAAAATATTGTAATGTTGCCAACAGTATAATCTACAAGTGTAAATGTTGCATTTTTGATTTTTTGTTTTTACATTTGTAAACTCAAAAAAATGGATAAAATGAATAACAGAATCAAACAAATTATTCAATCTGAGAATTTAACAGCAGGTGAGTTCGCCAAACAAGTAGGAATACAGCCCGGAGCTGTGTCACATTTGATTTCTGGGCGCAACAAACCTAGTTTGGATGTGGTGCAAAAGATATTGAATGCATTCCGAAATATAAATCCCGATTGGTTTCTTTTCGGCGCAGGTCCGATGAATCGTGGTGGTAACGACGCTTTTCCGAAGCGAAGCATTGCAGAACCCACTCTTTTTGATGACGCTAATGCTGCATCTGAAGATAATCCGATTGACGATACTCCTGCAGAGGATTCAACTTCGCCAGAATTGAAAAAAACAGAGCCGTTTACAATGGTAACGCAAAAATGCGATTCTCGTGAACTGAAAAAAATAATCGTTTTTTACAGCGACGGCACCTTTGAAGAATTAGGACGGTGAATTATCTAATTGTCCAATTTTTTAATTTCCAATTGGCTTTGACGCTGACGAAATTTTAAATTAGATATCAGAAATAACTTGTAACTCGTAACTTTCGCCTTATACATCAATACATTGTACATTGACATTGTACAACATACATGGCAATTTAATCACTCCTCGCTAACGCTTACACGCTGTCTTTGACTAATTTTCTGTTTTTGTGGCAAAAATGGAAAAAAATGGGCCTGAAAAGTTTTCTTAAGTGCGAAAAAAATAGTAATTTAGTGCGTTTTTTAGGTACAATTTAAATTATTTATATGATTGACAGCGAAGACAGAATTATAAGAGTAAACATTGAAGAAGAAATGAAGACTTCTTACATTGATTACTCTATGTCAGTGATTGTAGCTCGTGCATTGCCTGATGTGCGAGATGGTTTCAAACCTGTTCATCGAAGAGTGCTTTACGGAATGAACGAATTGGGCAACAATTCGGACAAACCATATAAGAAATCGGCGCGTATCGTCGGTGAAGTAATGGGTAAGTTTCACCCGCATGGCGACTCGTCTATCTACGGAACGCTTGTTCGTATGACGCAGCCTTGGGTGTTGCGCTATCCTTTGGTTGACAAACAAGGTAACTTCGGTTCTATCGATGGCGACCAGCCTGCCGCTATGCGTTATACTGAGGCGCGTTTATTGCGTTTGGCTGAGGATATGCTGGTGGATATCGAGAAAAACACGGTGGATATGGTGAAAAACTTTGACGAAACGTTGATGGAACCTACCGTATTGCCAACACGAATCCCGAATTTGCTTATAAACGGCGCCTCTGGTATTGCGGTTGGTATGGCTACCAATATGGCAACACACAATCTATCGGAAGTATGCGATGCGATAGTGGCCTATGTGCATAATCCGGATATCGAAATCTCGGAACTGATGAAATATGTAAAGGCTCCCGATTTTCCTACTGGCGGTATCATACAAGGATATGCAGGCGTAAAAGAGGCTTTCGAAACTGGACGCGGCCGCATCGTGATTCGTTCTAAAGCAACTATCGAAACCGACGAAAACGGACACGACAAGATTATCGTCAGCGAAATACCTTATAATGTAAACAAATTGGATCTTATCCGCTCCATTGTCGCGCTTATCGAGGACAAGAAAGTGGAAGGCATCGCCAATGTGAACGACGAATCAGACCGTAAAGACGAAGTGCGTATTGTGATTGATTTGAAAAGAGACGCCAATTCTAATGTGGTGCTCAATAAATTGTTCAAATACAGCGCAATGCAATCCTCTTTCAGCGTGAACAATATCGCATTGGTCGATGGTCGTCCGCGTCTGCTTAATCTCAAGGACTTGATTCACTATTTTGTGAAACATCGTCACGAAGTCATAGTAAGACGCACCGAATACGAACTGAAAAAGGCGGAAGAACGCGCTCATATCCTTAATGGATTGATAATTGCTGTTGACAATATCGACGAAGTGGTAAGACTCATCAGAGCAAGCCGCACACCTTCTGATGCGCAAAAAGCCTTGGAGGATCGCTTCCAGCTCGACAATCTGCAGTCGAAAGCTATTGTGGATATGCGCCTCTCTCAACTTACAGGATTGCGTATCGACGAATTGAAGAAGGAATACGAGGATATTATGGCACTTATCGAGCATTTGAAAGCTATATTGGCCGACATCGAATTGCGAAAGGAGATTATCTGCAAAGAAACGCTCGAAGTGAAAGAGAAATATGGTGATGAGCGTCGTACCGACATTGTTTATGCTGCCGATGAGTTCAATCCTGAAGATTTCTATGCCGACGACGAAATGGTGATAACTGTTTCGCACCTCGGATACATCAAGCGTACACCGCTTTCAGAATTCCGCACGCAAAGTCGCGGTGGAGTTGGAGCCAAAGGCGGACATACGCGCGAAGAGGATTTCATTGAATATCTGTACACGGCGTCAATGCACAATACGTTGATGTTCTTCACGCAGAAAGGTCGTTGCTACTGGATGAAAGTGTACGATATTCCAGAAGGCGCTAAAAACACAAAAGGACGCGCCATTCAGAATCTGCTGAACATTGCACCCGATGATAAAGTGAACGCATTCATCAACACCAAAGAATTGTCAGACGAGGAATTTGTGAAGTCACATTATCTGATATTCTGTACAAAACAGGGTGTGATAAAGAAAACTTCTCTAGAGGCGTATTCGCGTCCTCGTCAAAACGGAGTGAATGCCATCACTATTCGCGAAGACGACCAGGTAATTCAAGTATGTATTACCGACGGCGATTGCGAAGTGCTTATGGCGAATAAGAACGGTCGTGCTATTCGCTTCCATGAATCCAAGGTTCGTGAAATGGGACGAACAGCGACTGGTGTTCGCGGTATCACTCTCGATGAAGACGGAAAGGATGAGGTTGTCGGCATGATTTGCGTTAAACCTTCCGACAATCGTACCGTCTTAGTAGTATCGGAAAAAGGTTATGGAAAACGCACTTTGCTCAACGACGAAGACGGCGAACCTGTTTATCGCATCACGAACCGTGGCGGCAAAGGTGTACGTACATTGAACATTACCGATAAGACGGGAAGCCTTGTGGCGCTCAAAGATGTTTCGGACGAAAACGATTTGATGATCATCAACAAATCCGGAATCACTATCCGTCTTAAGGTTACCGATATGCGTGTGATGGGAAGAGCCACTCAAGGTGTGCGCCTTATCAACTTGGAAAAACGGAATGATGAAATAGCTTCGGTATGTGTTGTTCCTGCCGATGACGAAGCGGAGGAAAACGAAAATGCGGAAGCACAGGAGAACGAACAGATTCAGAATGAAAATAATTAATTAACGAAATTAGAAAAGAAATGAAAAAAACAGTTTTTATAGGAATGTTGCTGTTGGCGGCAAACGCCGTTTTCGCACAAAAAAGCAATGTGAACAGCGCCTACACGTTGGCAACGATTGTGCCGGCCGACTTGAACGGTGCAAAAGCCAAAATTGAACCGGCATTGACTAATCCTGAAACTCAGAATTGGGCCAAAACTTGGTTTACTGCCGGATTGGTGAGCGAGAAATTCCTCGAAGAGGAACAGAAGAAAGCCGTGTCGGAAAGCGACGACAAGAATGCGAGAGGCGAGTACACCATTCAAGCCTACGACTATTTTGCAAAAGCCTATGACTTGGATATTCTGCCTAACGAAAAAGGACAGGTGAAACCTAAATTCACTAAGCAGATTGTCACTTTCATGAAAACATATCCTGCAGAATTGTTCAATTATGGTATTTTGCTTTATCAGAACAAAGATTTTTCTGGTTCATTCGATGCATTCAACAAATACATCAAAATGCCGCAATTGCCTTTTATGCAAGGTGAAATCAACACTGCTGACTCTATGTACATCTGGGCTTGCTATTATGGCGCAGATGCAGCCATAAAGGCAGAAAGAAAGGCTGAAGCAGCTGAGTGTCTGGAAATTATCAAAGACAAGTATCAAACTGAAACATGCTATCAGTTGCTGGCTAACATATATAAAGAAACAAAAGGCGAAGAGGCTTACGCTAAATTCCTGAAAGATGCGCTTAAAGCTAATCCCGAAAGTCAATTCGCGCTGTACTCGCTGATTGGTTATTATATCGAAAGCAAGAAAATGGATGAAGCGTCTAAAATTCTGGACGAAGCCATTCAGAAAGATGCCAAGAATCCTATTTTCTACTATCTGAAAGGTACGCTGAGCCTCGAAAGCAACGACAACGAAGGTGCAATCGCTAATTTTGAGAAAGCCATTGCCAACGATCCTTCGTTCACCGACGGTTACCTGGGCATCGGCAAGTGCTACTTCTTCAAAGGAAAAGAGATAGAAGATGCTGCTGACAATATCAAGGATTACAAATCGAGAAACGCTGAATTGGAAAAAGCCAAAGCACAATACGAAAAGGCTGCTACTTATTTCGAAAAGGTGCATGTGCAGAAACCTGACAACAAAGAGAATCTGCGTTATCTGAAAAATATCTATTATCGTTTGCGCAAAGATGCAGAATACGATAAAATTGACGCAGAAATGAAAGCGTTGTAATTTTTAAGCGTAAGTGATAAAAAATCCGAAGTCAAAACGACTTCGGATTTTTTTTGTATGTCAGGGTAGGAAATCTTCGCATATCCAGCAAAAATGGCACTTGTAGCAGACACAATTGCCTTTATTGTCGCAACCGGTACTGTAACTTCCGCATCTGAGGCAAAACATAACGCCATGGCAGGATTCGCAGGGATTGTCGGCTGGTGGTTCTGTGATTTTATTTTTATCCAGATTTTTCAACGCCTCATCCAGTCGCTTCAACGACCTCTCTTTTGCCTGATTTTCAACGCAAACAGTACAGCAGCCAACTGAAAATAGAACAGCCAAGGAAATGCAAATTGCAACAAGTCCGTTATGAAACAGAAGGAAACATAGTATGCCAACCAGCATACTGACTACTGTCGTGACGAATAATAACAGACCTCGATGTTTTTTGTAAGCGCGATAAAGAAATGTGTCCTTACCAAGCGAGTCAGATTTCTGGCAGGCCCGATTTTTCTTGTTAGAATGTGTGTTCATCATATTAGTCTTGCAAATTACAATGCAGATATAGAAGTTTTCTTACAATTTCAACGTCATTCTGATGGTCCCTTATTATACGTTTATGATTATCATATTTAAATTCAGAATAATTGATACTAATATGTTTTATACCATTTTGTGGCAGTACTTCTTTGCGTCGTTCATCATAAATTCTACGTTGCTCTTTTCTATTTACTCCACTCACAGTCATTTTCTTTTGCTTGTCAAAGAAAGGTACATCTTCGGTATGCTGACGTTCATAATATTCAATGACAATTTTCTTTCCCTCATAATATGCATCAACAGGCAAATATGCTCGTTTCCCATTTTTATCTGGATCACCAAGTAAAAAAGGGAAGCGATGCTGTCTTAAAGCTTTTTCCCCAAGAATCTCATCACAAAGGTCTATGACATAAGATTCATCGCTATCAATTCGTTTTTTCGTTATTTTTATATGTTTTTTGCTTATTATTTCAGAATTCTTTGGCGTTATTGATATTTGTATAGTTTCATTATCAATAAGTTGTTGGAATTTTTCAAGGGTCATATCGGTAACACCAAAGTCATCTTGTCCATAAAATCTAATTTTTCTCATTTTATCACGAATTGTTTTTTGCTTGCTCTTGTTTTTTTCTTCAGATGCTTTAACTCTTTGAGAAATCAATTCTTTCAATTGCTCAATTTCTTCTTTTGTAAATGTGTTTTTCCCTTTCATATCTTATTTTATTTAATTTTCTTTTTTTGTATTATTACTCCGCGAACCGAGCGTCCGCCATCACGGTTACCGCAGCCGTCATTCCAGTCCACGTGACTAGGGTAGAATAGGTTGAAAGTACCAATAGGGGTATTTTTGTCTTTTCTCTAATCCATTAATAAACATGTTATCCATAATAATATGGCCATCATATCTAATACTATTATCCAAGATCTAGATGGACCCTTACTTTTGTTCCATAGGTAAATGGTAGCTGGTATAAATATAAAAACCCATAAGAACAACCCTATTACCGTTCCGAATATACTAAGGAAACCTGGTTGTAAATACTTGGGTACTTTTTCTGAGTAACCTGTAGGTTCTCCTTTTTTGTTAAAATGTGCTCTCATTAGTCATCGTTTTTTAAGTTGTTCATAATTTTTTTTAATCATCCAGTAAGGTACTATTAACCAAATAGATAAGAAGTGGGTAATTGGGGCTAGTCTATCCCAGGGCCCAGAATTGCTTCTTTGCCACTTATATACTCTGAGGGTAAATGGAATTGAGACTATGTAGAGAATTGCTAGAAAAACTGTTAATACTTTCATTTGATAATATCTTTAAATTTGTTATGTACTTGGTGAGCCGTATTTTTTTCAAATTTAAATATCAATACCGTTCAGCGCAAGATTTTTTCAGGTCAAAAACAGGTCAATTTATTTTAATATTCTCGATAAGAAATTTTCTCTTAAAGTCATCATTGTCTATTTTAGAATCTTTTAAATCCCAGCGTTCCAACAAAAAATCAAACATTCTACATCCTCTGTCATATATATTCTTGTCGGACCAATCTTCGTATTTGTTTGCAACATCTCTATCACTATAGGATTTGCTTGCCAAGTAGAGAGCTTTATTATCTTTGTAGTTTTTATTCCTTTGAATTTTTGAAAATGTGAGATTTCCTAAAGAATAACGAAGTTTTTCTATGCTTTCCTTGTCTCTTTGTCGACAAACTTCTGGATAATCAGCATCCTCAGAAAAAATCAAACAAGATGTACCATCTTTATATTTGATAGATATTTCCTCTGCTGGCTTGTTCATTCTTTTTTCTAATTCGCATTCCCAATTCCATAAAAAATACTTACATCCCTCCCAACTGTAAAAATAATATGGTTTTTGTTGAACTTGCTTCCATATATTGTTGAAAATATTTACAGTATTTATTGATTCCGTAGTTTTTTCATTTATAAAATCAACGATTTCCTTATTGTTTTTTTCACCAGTAAAGTAATGATATATTTCTCGAAGTATGTCTGCACGATTAGCATTTTTCTTTTTTCCTGCCAATAAATAAGTGATAAAATTGTGACGTTCTATTGCTTTTAGAATATTAACAAATGATTTCTCTTCCCCCGATGATTTTTCTTCCAATAGGCGGTATAATACAGCCATAATTAAAGGACGTACAAATGAAAAACAATTTTTATTTAAAATAATCATCTGAAGCCAGTTGAAGAGTTCTTCAGACAAGTCATTCTGCGAAAATTCTTTTTTGTAATCAGATGGAGAATTTACGATATACCACAATTTCGAACTTTTTTTTATTGTAGTTAGAAATCTTTGAATATGATCGTAGTCAATTGGTTTTGCTGATGGAAACTGCTTTTCAAATAGTCCCTTTTCGAAGTTGTTAAAATCATCTTCAGTTTCTCCATCATGTTTATAGAACATAATATAAAAAGATCTGAGGAAATCGTCATCGTTGAGGTTTGTTTTTTTTCCTAACCATTTATATATTTCATTCCAAGTCATTTGCACTTGTTTCCTGAGTGTGTCTTTTCCGTTTAAATACTGGTCAATCAAATACAACAGTCTGTTTTTTAGTAATTCGAGTTTCGATAATGGAATACCTCTGTTGTTCATTGTTTCAAACACTAAAGAAATGTCTACTTCATTTTGGGGAATTTCAAAAAAATAAAAAAGAAATCTGTTTTCAATGCAGTCTATGTATTTTTTCAAAAGTTCCATTTCTATATCTTTAGTCTTTTCTTCGAAAAACTCACACGCATTTTTTAAATTTAATAGAACAAAATCGGAATCTTGCAATGTGTTTAGTTCGTTATTAAATGTCGCATGCAGAAAATTGGATTTGTCTTCATCATCGTAATAATCAAATTTATATAGTTCATCATTATTTAGAAAAAAAGATTTCCAATCGTTAACTTGTCTCGCATAATTTTTGTTAGATTTTAATTTGTCTGCAAATACTGACAAAAGAATTAATAGCGTTGTAAGTCTTTGTTGTCCATCAACAATGAAAAATGGCTTGTATGTTTCTTGATTCATCTTTATTTCATCACCCTCAGTAATTTCAAAATTACTACTAAAGTGAGCAACTTCTTGATTTGTCATATCACTACAAGTAATAACGCCCATAAAATGATTTTTATCGTCGCGCTTTATTGTGGTTTTTAAATCTTCCCATAGGTCATCTAATTGTTTACGCCGCCATGAATAGTCTCGTTGATAAAGAGGGATGCGAAATATTCTGCCTTCAAATATTTCTTTTAAATTTGATAATTTAGCCATATAACTATATTTTTTTCAAAAATAGATTTCAATACCGTTCAGCGCAAGATTTTTTCAGGTCAAAAACAGGTCAATTGCGCATTTGTGTAAATTTACGTACTATAACCACAACAAACAATTATTTATAAGGTCAAGTTTAGTTCATAAAAAGTTCATTATTAAGTCAAATTTAGGTCAAGTTTACAATGTGCTTTGAAAAATGGGGCAGTATTGTTTCTTTTGTCATAAAAATGGGAATGAAACGAGATTCTGACGGATATATAGATTTTATTGCTGCGGTACGAAAGTATTGCAGCGATCAATATCGTATGAATCTTGAGGATGTAGGGGAGTTGAAACGATTGCGAGCATTTTTGCCAGAACAACTGTCTGTCTCTACGCTTCAACGGATTTT
Source organism: Bacteroidales bacterium (assembly GCA_015061145.1). Classification (GTDB taxonomy): domain Bacteria; phylum Bacteroidota; class Bacteroidia; order Bacteroidales; family Paludibacteraceae; genus UBA1754. Next base: position 49,962 of record SUXD01000016.1, read on the forward strand.
CTTAGGTATCAACAAAAATCAAAAGAGGGTGAACGATTCAACACTCAAAATTCTTGCCCAATTTATGGGTTATGAAAGTGTTGACGATTACATTTTCAAAAATAATGGAAAAAATACAAAATAATTGCAAGTTTTGCTAACTTTGTAAAAATGCAAATTGTCTATATGAAGAATAATACTCAAGACATTGATTTACTGAAAGTTGCAGTAGGCGAGAAGTATAACCGACCTATTGTGACGGTCACTGACTGCAAACAGCTTGCCGAAGATATAACGAATTCTTTGCCAGGCGAACAAATCAGCCAGAAGACCATTCAGCGGATATGGCAGCAAGGTCATACCAATATATCGAACAGTATTTTGAACATATTGGCGAAATATGCCGGATACGCCGATTATTATTCGGCAGTCGAGGCGTTGAAAGAGAAAAACGCTCCCGGCAAATATTTCAGTCATTCGCTGATGGTTGGTAAATACAAACTGCACGACGCCATGATAATTGTCCTGAATCAAAACAATTATGAAATGACGCCCGAAGCGCTGGCTGAAGAAATCAACAGACAAGGCTTGTACGAACGTGAAGACAAACTACCATTGCCAGCAGAGCAAATTCTGATGCGTGTAGAAACAAGAGAAAAATATTTCACATACGATGAGAATAAGAATATCGTGTCGCTGAATCCGTCGCACAGAAATCCTGCGGATAATAAATAATGGGGTATTTCTCAAAAAAATCTATTTTACATAATATAAATTATGTAACAAAAGCGGGTAAAAAGAAAACCATGCTTATTACATGGTTTTCAAATATATAATTATTTTTATTTGTGGAATATCAGCATTGGTGTTTCTGAATGGAAAACCATTTTGCGCGACAGGCTCGGATTGAAAAATCTGGCGAAAATATTTCGTTTGTGCGAGTTTAGCGTAATCAAGTCTATTTTGTTGTCGGTGATGAATTTGTCGAATGCCGACAATATATCCTCGTTGTTTATCAAATGATATTCCATTTGTATGTTCGGATAGTTTGCCTTGAAATATTCCTTTATGCCAGCAAGCTTTATCTCGTTCCACATGTCAAATTTCTGTTGTATATGCACAAACGAAATCTTAAAGTCAAAAGGTTTTAGATATTGAATCACTTTTTCGAAAGCAATAAGGTCCCTTTGCCCGAAATTGGTGGTGTAGGCAATGTTTTTCACGGTCGAAAAGTCCGAAAATGAGGTTTTTTCAGGTATTACAAAGACAGGGTAGCTGCTCTGCTCTATCACTTCTGCCGTCACGCTGCCTATCAGGTCGCTGTCTTTCTTGTCGTGTCCGCGTGTGCCCATCACAATGAAGGACGGATTGCAGCTGTTGCTGTAGGTTATGATTTCCTCTTCGGGAACACCCTCGCGCAAAACACATTCAAATTTTATGTTAGGCAGAATGCCTTGCTCTATCTTGCTTTCGAGGTGCAATTTCAACTTTTCCAGGTTTTTGTTCACCTCGTTTTGTATGTTTACCAAGGTGTCAGAATCGGTGCCGCCCGATACGCCGGAGTCAGAAAATACATAAGAACCGTATACAGGATTGAAATACGTATGCAGCAGAATAATCTCAGCGCCAATCAGTTGCGCTAATTTAAAACCAAAATCACATGCTTTTACCGAGTAGTCGGAAAAGTCGACAGGAATAAGCACTTTGTTTTCTTCAGAATGCTGTTGCTGTGTGGCTTTGTTGGTCTCTATGATGTTCAAAGCCTGCTCCAAATCGGTCATTTTTATGCGTACACGCACGCCGGCAAGCGATTCGGGCTTCTTTTTCGATGAACTGTCCACATCTTGAATGAATACGGCAATCCCCTTCTGCTCGAGCAATTGTCTCAACTGTTCCGCTTTTTGCGGCGTATGAATGGCTATGGTCACTAATGTCTCTTCCATATTTTCTATTTTATGGTATATTGTTCGTTTTGTAAAAATAAAACATAAACTTCACAAAACAAAGAAAGCGCAAATGCTTTTTTTGAACATTTGCGCTTTTTCGTGACCTCGGAGGGGCTCGAACCCTCGACCCATTGATTAAGAGTCAATTGCTCTACCAGCTGAGCTACGAAGTCCTAAAACCGATGCAAAATTATATTTTTTTCTGATAATTTACAATACAATGCTCTTTTTTATTTCCGAAAATATTTATTTTTGTATGGATATGGCAGAAATCAAAGATACATACCGAACAATCGAAGTGCTTTCGGAAGGCATCTACAAAGAGAAAGGCAGCAGATTTATTGCGTTTGCCATCCCTGTGAAAACAGTGGATGAAATAAAAAGTCATCTTGAGGCCTATCGTAAAAAATATTACGATGCGCGACATGTTTGTTATGCCTATCGTGTGGGGGCCGAAAACGAGGAATACCGCTATAATGACGACGGAGAACCTTCAGGTACAGCAGGAAAACCGATTTATGGGCAAATTCTTTCGAAAGAGCTGACGGATGTGCTGATTGTGGTTGTCAGATATTTTGGCGGTGTGAAACTTGGCACGGGTGGGCTTGCTGTAGCATATAAAGAGGCGGCAGCCGATGCGCTGAACAACAATGTAGTGGTAGAGAAAAACATCCAGGCAGTGTATCGTGTCGCATTTTCGTACGAGAATATGAATGCAGTGCTGCAGTTTATCAAAGCGGAGAATATTGAGGTGACCGATCGAAATTTTGATGCCTCATGCTCCATGACATGTTTTGTGCCTAAAGCGAAAAATGCCCTGTTTTTGGCAAAAATGAAAGAAATAGCTAAAATTGAGCAATAAAATGCAGGTTTGTTTTGCAGTGTTGAAATATTTTACTAATTTTGCAAGCAAATAAGAAAAAAAGACTATTGGTTCCTTGGATGAGTGGCTTAGTCAGCGGTCTGCAAAACCGTGTACGGCGGTTCGAATCCGCCAGGGACCTCAC
>SUXD01000017.1 GCA_015061145.1 Bacteroidales bacterium
CAAGCTCACAACAGACTACCTTGTTTAGATTCAAGCAATTTACGGTTTTTCAGTCGGAATGCGCCATGAAAGTAGGCACCGACGGCGTACTGCTGGGAGCTTGGGCTGACACGCATAACGCGACCCGAATACTGGACATCGGCACAGGAACGGGACTGCTGGCACTCATGCTGGCACAAAGAGCGCCTCATGCCGAAATTACCGCCATTGAGATTGCCCCTGCTGCCGTTGAACAAGCTGCCGCGAATGCCCAAAACTCGCCATGGGGAGACCGCATCCGCATAATTGGGGGCGATTTCGGGAAACACATTTTCAAAGAAAAATTCGATTTAATTGTTTCCAATCCGCCATATTTCTGCAACTCGCTGAAAAACCCTGACGAAAAAAGGAAAACGGCACGTCACGACGACACACTCACGCAAGAAACATTGGCGAAAGGCATAGCCGAAATCATTGCGAAAAACGGAACGGCATGCGTCATCTATCCTACCGCCGAGGGAGAATCTTTCATCAAAACGGCATCGACCTTCGGACTGCACTGCACCAAGAGAACCGACATCCATCCGCAACCCGGGTCGCCAGTAAAAAGACTGCTGTTGCAGTTCTCGCCAACAGAGGGAGCGACCATAACCGACGCCATCACCATAGAGAACGGTGAAAGACACCAATACACAGACGAATACATTGCACTAACAAAGGATTTTTACCTGAATTTCTGACAAAACTCGCAAAAAACGAAAGTGGTTCAAATTTCATTCAGAAAATTGAACAAAAATCACTATCTTTGTTTTTTGAGAGCAACAACACATTTATGTCAAAATTCAAGTACAAGTTTTTTTTCGAAAAAACCAAATTCAAATATAAACTATCCATTCTGAACGAGAACACGCTGGAAGAAAGTTGGCATATCCGATTTTCAAGACTGAGTCTCATCCTGTATTTGTTCATCATTCTGGCCTTGATATTTGTCATTAACTTTTTTCTCATCATCAAGACCCCTTTAAAGACATTTGTGCCTGGATACCTCGACATGGAAATCCGTCCTCAACTTATAGACGAAACACTACGCACCGATTCGCTGTTAAGAGAAGCGCAAAAGACGGATGAATACTTGCTCTGCATCAAAGAACTCATATCAGGAAACATAAAACTGGACGACAACGACACCAAGGACAGCCTGTGGGAGAAGACAAAAGTGGTCGAGTTTTCCGAGAAGTCAAAACGAGAGGCAGCGTACTGCGAAAAATTTGAAAGCGAGGAAAAATACAAACTATCGGTAGGGAAAACCGAAAGCAACGAAGAACAATTCATTTTCAATTCGCCCGCACACGGCGTCATCATCAAGAAATATCAGCCCAACAACAAAAACCACTACGGCGTCGACATCCTTGTATCGGCCAACGAAAGCATCCGCTGCGTAGCCGAGGGACATATCATTTCCGTGCAATACACACTTGACGACGGATATGTCATTATGATTCAACATGCCAACAATTTCATTTCGATATACAAAAGGAATTCCATGTCGCTGAAAAAAATCGGAGACCATGTGAGTGCCGGCGAGTCCATCGCTATTGCGTCCAACCTGCTTGACAAGAAAGACGGAGAGAAAATTTTCCTGCACTTTGAACTTTGGCGCGACGGCAAGCCGCAGAATCCCGAAAAATACATTTTGTTTTAACATGAAAAAACAAATCACCATATTAGGCTCAACAGGTTCCATAGGCACCCAAACACTGGATGTCATTCGCAGAAACCCTGACAAATTTGAGGTGTACGCCATAACAGCCAACAACCAGGATGACCTGCTGATTGAACAAGCGAAAGAATTTCATCCGGAGTTTGTCGTCATTGCCAACGAAGCAAAATACGAAAAGGTAAAAGATGCCTTATCAGCGCTTCCAATGAAGGTCTACACCGGCGCACAAGCCATCGCCGATGTCGCATCCATGAACTCGGCAGACATTGTAGTGACAGCAATGGTAGGATACGCAGGACTGCTCCCGACTATCAATGCCATCAAAGCGGGGAAAACCATAGCTTTGGCAAACAAAGAGACCCTGGTAGTGGCAGGCGAACTTATCCAGAAACTGGTGCAAGAGTACCATTCTGGCATCATCCCAGTCGATTCGGAGCACTCCGCCATTTTTCAATGTCTGGCCGGAGAAGAGCAAAACGAAATAGAAAAACTCATCATCACGGCTTCAGGCGGTCCATTCCGCACCAAGAGCATAGAGGAATTGGCAACCGTGAGCAAAGCTGACGCACTGAAGCACCCCAACTGGAGCATGGGGGCAAAAATAACCATCGACTCCGCCAGCATGATGAATAAAGGCTTTGAGGTGATTGAGGCCAAATGGCTGTTCGGCATTGACCCCAAAAACATCGAGGTGGTGGTACATCCGCAATCCATCATACACTCGATGGTGCAATTTTCCGACGGCGCCATAAAAGCGCAACTTGGCATGCCCGACATGAAAGTACCCATTCAGTATGCTCTTACCTACCCCGACCGTACAGCATCCACCTTCCCTCGCATCGACTGGAGAATGTGTAGCCGACTTGACTTCGAACAGCCTGATGTCAGCCGTTTTCGCAATCTGCAGCTCGCCTTCGACGCCATGAAGCAAGCAGGGAACAAACCTTGTGTATTGAATGCTGCCAACGAAATTGTGGTACGCGCTTTCTTGAATGACCGAATAAGTTTTTTGAAGATGAGCGACATCATCGAAACCATGTTGGCAAAAACAAAATACATACCAACGCCAAGTCTGGACGACTACATTGAATGCGACAAAGAGACCCGTCGCAAAACAGAAGAATTGATTTAAAGAACATTCAGCAAAAAAGAACATGATTTTTCTCATCAAAGCGATACAACTGATACTAAGTTTATCTTTTCTTGTCATCATCCACGAATTCGGGCATTTCATCTTTGCCCGTCTTTTTGGAATGCGTGTCGAGAAATTCTATCTATTTTTTAACCCGTCATTCACGATATTCCGCTGCAAAAAAATCAACGGTTCGTGGAAGTGCATCTGGTTCTCGAGCAACGACAAACATTTTGAAGACGACACCGAATCCATGGAAACAGAATGGGGAATCGGATGGCTGCCATTTGGCGGATACTGCAAAATATCGGGCATGATAGACGAATCGCTCGATACCGCCCAAATGAAGAAAGAGCCCCAGCCATGGGAATTCAGGACCAAACCTGCATGGCAAAGATTTTTCGTGATGGCTGGCGGAGTAACAGTAAATTTCATCGCCGCGCTTGTCATCTATAGCGCCATACTCTTCACTTGGGGCGAAAATTATCTGAAAATGAGCGATACAGCACTCGAATTTTCTGAAATAGCGCAACAATACGGCTACAAAAACGGCGACCGCATTCTAGCCATTGACAATGAACCGACCGGCAAGTTTGACGAGAGCACCTTGCTCCGACTTCTCGAAGCGGAAAATGTGACCATCATCAGAGAGAACGACACACTACAAATAACTCCGCCAAAAGGCTTAGCCAAAGAAGTAATCAAAAAACAAGAGGCCTTTGTCACTATTTTCATTCCGGCCACAGTTGACAGTGTGATGAATACCGCGCCAGCATTCGGTCTGCTAAAGCCCGACGACCGATTCGTAAAAATCGGAGCGACACCCGTCAATTCCTTTGGCGACCTGACCAAAGCGCTTGCCGCTAACACATCAGACACGATAAGTGCAAGCGTTCTGCGAGGCAGCGACACCGTAAGCATCAGCATTCCGCTTACCGAAGACAAAAAAATAGGTTTTTATGTAAAAAATCCGCTTAACATACAAACCCAGACTTTCAATATATGGCAAAGCATTCCAGCTGGCGTTTCCTACGGGTTGAACAAACTCTCCTACTACATCAAACAGATGAAATTCATATTCACCAAAGAAGGAGCGGAAAACATCGGCGGCTTCGGAGCCATCGGCAGCATGTTCCCTTCGTTCTGGAACTGGCAAGCATTTTGGGAAACGACAGCATTTCTTTCTATCATTCTAGCTTTTATGAATGTTTTGCCAATACCTGCATTGGACGGCGGATTCATACTGTTTCTGCTCTACGAAATTATTTTCAGGCGCAAGCCAAGCGAAAAATTTCTGATGAAAGCCCAACTGATTGGCATGGCTTTTCTTTTCACTTTGCTTATTTATGCCAACGGAATGGATATACTCAGAATCTTCAAATAAAAATGATTGAAATGAGTTGTTGAATTTATATTATTTTTTAGTATTTTCGTCTGTATTTTAAAACAAAAGATATGAATGTAAAAATCATAAACAAATCGAAACATCCACTTCCTCAATATGCTACAGAACTTTCGGCCGGAATGGACTTGAGAGCAAACCTTGACACTAGCATAACGCTAAAACCGCTAGAACGCAAACTGATTCCTACCGGACTTTTCATAGAACTTCCAGAAGGATTCGAAGCGCAAATTCGTCCTCGCAGCGGACTGGCACTGAAAAAAGGGATCACCGTATTGAATTCTCCGGGCACGATTGACGCCGACTACAGAGGCGAAATAGGCGTGATTCTCATCAATCTGTCTAACGAAGATTTTGAGATTGCCGACGGCGAACGTATCTGCCAAATGGTTATCGCCAAACACGAGCACATCGGTTGGAGCGAGGTTGACTCACTTTCGGAAACCGTGCGCGGCGAAGGAGGATTCGGACATACAGGAAAAAAATAACACACATACACACCGTGTCATTCAAAAAAATCATATTAACATTGGGGACTTTGCTGGCATGCATAACTGCAACTGCCGGCAACAAGAAGTCCGACCAACATGCCGAACATGAGCGCAGAAGATTCTCGTATTTCTTTCAAGAGGCCGTCAAACAAAGACTTTTGGGGAACTATAGCATAGCTGGAGATTTATTGCAGAAATGCTACTACATCAACCCTAAAGATGACGCCCTGCTAAGAGAGACATCGGAACTCTACAAGCAGGCAGGCGACACAAAAAACGCTGCCATCTACGCCTACTTGGCATACACCGCAGCCCCTGACAATTATTGGCAAAGCACACATGCCGCCGAGATGATGCTCGCCATCAACAACATACAGGCCACCACAAGCATTCTGGAAGAATCCATCAAAAAACATCCAAAAGAAGACAACTGCTACTATGCGCTTGTCGGCATTTACGAAAGAATGCAGCAATATGAGAAAGCCATTGAAGTGCTGAACAAATACGAGAAAAACAACGGCATACAAGAAGAAATCTCTCTTGAAAAATACAAGTGCTACAGCGCACTGAAACAAAATGAAAAAGCGTTCAAAGAAATTGAGAATCTGGCGAACGCCTTTCCGCACGAAACACGATACAAACTGATGACTGCCGACATCTACTATGAGTCGGGAGAAAAAGAGAAGGCCTTAGGCATATACAAAAATGTACTGAGCCAAGAACCAGAAAACGGCATTGCGCTGCTGGCACTTGCCAAGCACTATGAGCTCACTGGTGAAAAGGAAAAGGCTGTCACCGAAATGGAAAAGGCTTTACGAAGCTCCAGCGTAGATTTCGAGACGAAAGTGAGCATACTCGGCGAATTCCTGAATTATGTACAGGAGCGTGACGAATGGAAAACACGCATACTCACCTTGTTTGAATCGCTGGAAGACACTTATCCTGAGGTCGCCGATGTACACTATTTCTACGCATCGTATTACATTGCCATACAAAATTACACGGCAGCCACATCGCAACTTCGGAAAGCAATAGCACTTGCGCCCGACAACAAAGACTACTACTACATGATAATAGAGCTCATGGCAAGCGGCAAGTCTGAATCTCATTCGACAGTTGACTCTACCGCTCTAACTAATGAATGCATTCAGTTTATCGATTCGGCTAAAAGCAGATTTCCCGATGAAGCGAAATTCTATTTTTACGAAGCCTCGATACATCTCACCGAAAAAGATTATGACAAAGCGCAAAAACAAATAGAAGCAGGAATTGCTATAGCCAACAGACAGAAAGACGCTCAAATATCATCCCAACTTTACGGTATGCTGGGCGACATTTTTCATGAGACCGGGAAAAAAGAGGAAGCCTACGACGCCTACGAGAACGGATTGAAATTCTCTTCGACAAACACACAGATACTGAACAATTACAGCTACTATCTGGCAGAAGAGGGAAAAGATTTGGAAAAGGCGGAGAAAATGATAAAACTCTGTCTGAAAATAGAGCCCGGCAACACCAATGCTATAGACACCTACGCATGGGTATTGTTCAAGCAAGGATTTTATCACCTTGCCAAGCAAAACATTGAACGGCTGACTTCCCTTACAAACCTCAGTCCAGAATCGATGCAAGTGATTTGGGAGCATTACGGAGACATACTGTACAAGACAGGCGACGCCCAAAAAGCCATTGAAGCATGGAAAAAATCAGCAGAATTGGGCAATAAAAGCAAAACTAACGCAAAAAAAATAGAACTTGGAAAATATGTGGAAGAATAAAATAATTTTCATATTGTCATTTATCATTTCTCTTTTTCTGTATTCTTGTCACACAAGCAAAAAAGCTGTCGACACACACGGAAATACGGTAAACACAGTGGAAAGTGACATTTACAACCGCATAAGAAAACAGTCGCCATCTTTCAATACCATTGAAGGAAAAGCCGTTTTCTCTGCCGATTACGACGGCAAATCAATCAATGTCAAAGGGACTGTCAAAATGCAGAAAGACAGCTGCATCATCATTTCGTTCCAGCCCATTATAGGCATTGAAATGGCACGCATACAGGCAACAAAAAACAATATTGTGGTCGTGGACAGAGTACATTCAACATATTACAAAGCCACATACGAAGACATAAAGAAAATGACCGGCATTGTAGTTGACTACGATGTGCTGCAATCCATACTGAGCGCCCAGATATTTCTTTCGGGCATCAATGAGAAAGCAATAAATCAAAATATGTTTGACGCAAGCAAAAGCACCAACGGCTATCATCTGAAATCGTCGCTGCCAGCATCAAAATGCCCGTATGCATTCGATTTCGACGCCGACACAAATTACCGGCTGACACAAACCGTCATTACCGAAAGACTGCACCTCAACACATTCTCGTGCAAATACTACAACTATATGCAAACAGAAAAGTTCCAATTCCCCTACGAAATGGAACTGAAAGCATTTGACGGCAGACAATTCGGGAAAATAAACATCAGTTTCTCAAAAATTGAGATTGATAAAATATTAAACACAAGCCTCAGCATTCCATCCAAATATAAAGCTGGAGACATTTCAAAACTAAAAAACATCTTTTGAACATGAGGAAATCACTGTTTATCATACTGCTTACCATCTGCTGCACCCCTGCATTCGGACAAACAAAAGCTATCACCGACCTGAAAGCGCAGCAAAAAAGAACGATGGAACAACTTGCGCTTACCAGCAAGCTGATTGACCAAAACAAGAAAAACACTACGAATACGCTATCAAAGCTCAATCTGCTCAACAGCCAAATCTCAATCAGGCAGTCGCTCATTGAACAAATAAACAACGAAATATCGCTTACTAGCGCTGAAATAGAGAACCTCAAGGCCGAAATAGAGAAAGGTGAAAAAGATTTGCAAAATCTCAAAAACGAATATGCCGACCTGATTTATCATGCATATTGGAGACGCGACATGAACGAGAAACTTATGTTTATTCTCTCTGCAAACTCTTTCAGCCAATCATACCGTCGTTTCAGATACTTGCAGGAACTTTCGAACTACCGCAAAGAGCAGGCATTGAAAATAGAAGAACTGACAGCGCAGCTGAATAACAAACTCCTTACGCTGAAGGACGCGAAAACAGAGAAAGAGAAAGCGCTGAACATGAAAAAAATTGAGAGCCTGCAACTGACAAACGAGAAAAACAAGCAGACCGCTTTAGTTCAGAATCTGAAGAAACAGGAAAAGGATTTGCGAAAAAAACTGAAAGACAACCAGCAAAAAATAAATTCGCTGAACGACAAAATCGCGCAGTTGATTGCCGAGGAAGAGCGAAAAGCCGCAGAAAGAGCCAGACTGCAAGCACAAAAAAGCAACAAACCAGCAAGCAGTTCCGCATCTTCATCATATACTCTCACGAAAGAAGAGCAACTTATAGCCGGCAATTTTGAACGCAACAAAGGAAGACTTCCGTGGCCAGTAGAAAAAGGATTCATATCAGGGAAATTCGGATTGCAGCCACATCCAGTACTCACGCATGTGACTACCAACAACAAAGGCATATACATCCAGACAGAGAAAAACGCCAATGCGCGCGCCGTATTTGAGGGAGAGGTCACACAACGCTTTGCCATCCCTGGAAACAACTATGCCGTCATCATCAAACATGGCAATTACAGAACCGTATATTCCAATCTCACAAGCATTTATGTTAAGGAAGGAGACCATGTGACAGCCAAACAGGCCATCGGGAAAATTTATACCGACACAGAAGACAACAACAAAACAGAATTGTATTTTATGGTTTGGAAAGACAAGGAACTGCAAAATCCGGAACTGTTTCTGGCCAAATAAAATAAGCCGCCAACAATGTTGACGGCTTTGCAGTGGGCCCAACTGGGCTTGAACCAGTGACCTGCGGGTTATGAGTCCGATGCTCTAACCAACTGAGCTATAGGCCCTGCCTTTATTTGCTAAAAGCGAATGCAAAGATATATATTTTTCTATGAATTTGCAAAAAAAGTATGTTTTTTACAAAAAATTATGCAGTGCAGCACCATACCATTTAATTAAAAGATATCACAAATATGTTCATCCGCAATAACGCTAAATGGGCGCTATCGTACCGTACAGCATTTATAACACTCGCATATTTCACTATATCGTTTCTTCCTTATTCATCGCAAGCGGAGAACATGAGCAGTTCTGAGCCTCAAGATACAACAAATCAAAACAAAAAGGCAAAGACAGAAAAACTTTTCAGCATATTCAACAAGTCCAAGACCGATACAACTTATGTAATCCGTCCAAAGCAAAATTGGCTGATACGCCCCAAAAGCAACACTTACGGCTATATACTCCACATCAAGAGCAATATAGACGGAAAGAAACTGAACTATGCCATGGAGGGGAACATAAAAACGACTGTCGGATTAAGCGCCAGTTACAAAGGAATATCTGCGGGATTCTCTTTAAATCCAGCCAAATGGTTTAACAAAACAAAAGACTACGAATACAATATCAACATTTACACTAACCGTATAGGAATAGATTTCACGCATGGGAAAAGAACATCCATGAAAGGATACATCGCATCCGAGCGGATAAACAGAATTGACCATTCTGGCATCCGTCTGAAAAACACATCTATCAATGCATATTACAATTTCAACAACAAAAAGTTCTCTTATCCCGCCATTTTCAGTCATTCATGGATACAGAAAAAGAGTGCGGGAAGTTTCCTGGCTGCCATAACATATCACGACACCTCTCTTTCGGCCAATTTTACATCCCATGAGAATCCGTTAGGCAACATTCATACACTTACAAAATTCAAAATCAGGCATTTAGGCATCGGAGTCGGGTATGGATACAATTTTGTTCCAAACCAGCATTGGTTGCTACACTTGTCAGCCCAGCCCTCTATTTTGGTCTGGAAGGAATACAACATGGAATATATTGACCCCGCCAACACCAAAACAAAACTGAACGCCCCGACTAAATTTCCCGAGATACACTTGATAGGACGCTTTGGGATTACCTATTCATTCAAGAATCTCTTCATCGGGCTAAACGGTGTAATACAACATTTCCAAGCTGGAGAAAAAGACAACTTTTCCATAGGAAGCACTCAATGGCGCGGGCAACTCTCATTTGGAATCAGAATATAAAAAATCCGCTCGCGCATGGCGCAAGCGGACATAATGTTTCAGAGCTATTTCTTAATCTTTTTTGCAACAGCAGCAATCGCAAGCAAGGAATTTCCAGACCAAAGCCGCCAAAGCGCCACCTGCAAACGGTCCTACAATGAAAATACAGAGCTGATTCAGCGCAGCGCCACCTGCCAATACTGCAGGAGCGATAGAACGCGCAGGATTAACTGATGTGCCGGTGAAATAGATACAAGCGAGGTGAACCAGCACCAAAGAAAGACCGATAGCCAATCCTGCAAAGTTGCCAGCGCCTTTCTTCTCGTCAGTAGTGCCAAGAACGACCAGCACAAAAACAAATGTAAACACTACTTCAGCCAGAAGACCTTGACAAACTGTTATGCCATTTCCTTCCTGCAACGCATTAGCGCCCAGTCCGCTATCGCAACCTACCAACGCAGCCAGAATGCCAGCGCCGACAAATGCGCCAATCACTTGGAAAAGCATGTACATAGCAGCATCTTTAGCCGAGATGCGTTTTGTAAGCAAACATCCGAGCGTAATAGCCGGATTGATATGACAACCGCTGATACCGCCAACAGTATAAGCCATAGCCACCACAGCCAAACCGAAAGCCAAAGATGTTCCGATAACCGAAGCCGTGTTGGCTCCTACTGTAGAATCACAACCTAGAGCAACGGCAACACCGCAGCCCATCAACACGAGCACCATTGTACCCACCATTTCTGCAAAATACTTTTTCATTTTTTAGTTTTTTAATTATACAATAAAAACAAATTATATTAACAAACTGACTTATTTATGGTTATCGCGCAACTCGCACGACAATGAATGTTATTTATCTGAAACAAAATTACAGAATTTTCTACAGAAAAACCACACAAAACATTTCTAAAAAATCCCTTTGTTACTTTATCTCTCCTTTTTGCATCTTTGCGAGGAAGAACTGCGGAATTTTTCTTATCTTCTTCAATAAGATTGTATAAAAGTAACATTTCATGCCGTTCACTTTCCAAGCCAATTGGTCATTTCTCATCCCAACCGCCCTCGACTTCAGTCCATTACCGCTTGCACCGCCTGCCGCCATCTTTACCAGCACCCTATCAATCCATACTGTAGATGCTTTTTCTTTTTCCAAAAAACGAAGCATCAACTCATAATCAGCATTCACACCGCAATCAAAGCGATACATCCCATATTTTTCATACGCATCTTTTCTGACGAAAAAAGAGGGATGAGGCGGCATCCAACCATACTTAAAGCTTACATACTTCCCGCTTTTCCAATATCTATAAGGCTTATTGTTTTTAACATACATCAGATTCCCGTATGCCGTTTCTGTATGGTTTTCCTCAAAAGCTGTCAGCACAGACGAGAGCACATCTGACGCCGCGTAACAGTCATCCGAGTTCAATATGCCGACAATTGTTCCGCTCGCAAGGCGAACTCCTTTATTCATCGCATCATAGATCCCCTTGTCAGGTTCAGATTGAATAATATACGAAAATCCTTTTTGAGCAAACCGTGTCCGGTACGATTCGGCAATTGCAACCGTATTATCTTCAGACGCCCCATCTATGACAAGATACTCTAATTGCACGACATCCTGTGCAAGAACAGACTCTATGGTATCTGCAATGCTTTTGCTGCTATTATAGCAAACTGTGATGATAGAGATGGTCATTTGCATACACTTTGTAATATTATTAATCTGTCTGAAAGGCGAGAAAAAATATTTCTATTGCTTTTTTCTGATGTTATGCTTGCATTATTCCCGTGTCGGCGATAATGAATCAGTCTTTCGCCTATAAACTTTATTTTATAATGATTAAATGCCGCATAATTGCCAATGTAAATGTCGTGCATCGGCAAATGCTTCGGGAAAGGCAGCACCCCTTCCAAAAGAGACTTACGGAAACACATACAACAACCTAAATACCCATTCTTCAGCAAATTGTACAGTTTCCCCTCTCTTGTATGATTCAACTCAAAAAAGGATTTGTGAAGAATTCGACTTTCGCCGTCTATCACATCAGCATCATGAATCACCAAATCGTTTTCTTCAAGATAAGAACGGCACACTTGAATTTTGTTGTCCATCCACACATCATCTTGATCAGAAAGAAAGACATAATCCCCTTTCGCTTGCTTAAGCGCATTCTCCAGATTGTATATCGGCGAATGGAAATCATTATGTTCCAACAGTTTAATCCTATCATCATTGAATGACTTGATCACTTCCACCGTTCCATCATTCGACGAATCATCAGAGATGATGATTTCATCATCTTCGGAAAGCTGTTTCAATATACTTTCCAACTGCATGCGTATAAACTTTTGACCATTATATGTAGGAATACAAACCGAATTCATTTTGAGAACAAATATTTTAATGTATCTATTGAGTAGGCCCTTTTGGAAGGAACAAACAATTGCTTGACAAAACGCAGTAAAAGTCTCATTTTCAATGACATATACACCGTTATTCCCATTTGCAAAGCAAGTCTGTTCTCTGCCTGAATCAAGGAAAGATAACGAGTTTTATTCATGTTATGTTCATAATCTTGCACAGACAAATCATGTTGCAACACGCAGTTCAGCACAAAAAAACTTTTTCCGCTGCGGCTCAACCGATAGCAGACACAAGTATCCAACATATCCAACGGAAAATCTTCGGGGAAACCGCCAATGCTTTCAATGTCAGAAACAGAAAAAACAGTTGCCGAGTTAAATGCAGAAACATATTTGTTTTTTACCATGCCATAATTAAGTTTTCTCGTAGAAAACCATGGTCCCCAAAAGGGTGAATATGCATGGGGCGACAAATACAAGTTCTTGTTCTCCAAAACGGGGAAAGCAGCGCACACCTTTGTCTCTAACGAAAAAAAATGATTCAAGGCTTCTATGTAATTTTCTGTAATCCGCGTATCTTGATCAAGCAACAGCAGCCAGTCGCAACCATTCGCTGCTGCTTCTTTCAAGGCCTCATTGTACGCACCTGCCAACATTCTGTTTTCTTCCGGCACTATCAGTTTATAATCACCTTGCGGAATCAGAATGTCTGCCGAATTGTTATAAATCATCAAATTCCAACGGACATGAAGTCTATTAACATTCTGCATCAGAGTTCTATAAGAATCGCTATCTTCAAGATGTGCCTTATAAAGAACTATTATTATTTGTAACGAGTTTATCATTTCCCTTTATCGTAAAAACAAATGGCAACATAACCAGCAATACAGAATATGTGTATGCAGCGAAATTTGTCAGGAACAATTCTGCGACATACTGCATAATCAGTCCGTTGAACAGCAATGCATACATAATAATGAAGAACTGACCGCCACCTCTTTTCCTTTTTTTATACAGCCAGCCAAACAGCGAACCAAAAATCAAAGCAAACAACGCGACTCCTTTCTGACCGAAGTCAACAAAAAACGGATAAAAACCCGTATAAGTGTTTGTGTGTATCGGTTCGTCTATCCATGGCAAGAGTGTATCCACAGGCTTAATTTCCGAGAAACCCAATTTATATGGAACGGCATAAAAAATACGGAAAACATTCTCGCCAAAATTTGATGCAGAGCATGGTTCCAATGTATCAAAAGCCGACATGTGCCCAATAATATACAGCACAAAGAAATCGTTTTTTGCCCCCTCGGCCGACGACAAATGATGCCGCATTTTTTGCAAAGCAATGAACAAGACACACAAAGCCGCCAAGGAATACAACAGATGTCTCATTTTTATTTTCCCCTTATACCATAGAATAATAATCGTTATCAACGCAAGTTCCAAAAACACCGCCTTTGACATCAGCAATATTCCCATGGAAACATACAAAAACAACAGAACATAGAAACGCAATCTGTTCTTTCTCGAATAATATGTCAACTCTATAGCATAAGCCACTTTCCACAATATAAGATATAAGCCGCCATAAGGCCCTCCTTCGGAATCGACAACCGCCTTGCGCAAATCAAGCGCCCAAATTCCTGTCTCACCGTTTTTTATTGCATGATAAGCAAACATAAGCAACAACGGATATGTAAAGACGGACAACAAGAAATAAATGTCACGGATACGTACACTCGGAACTTTTTTTCCTATGCTCGAAACGCTGAAACGCAAAGATTGAACAAACAATGCTGCAAAGACAAAACAAGTGGTCCACAAGAATATAGAGAGCAACACTTGATTGAGTGGCGGCAGCGAATGTTTCAGTATCAAAAACATGAGAAGCATAAATATCCATATGCCCGATGTCACTACTGCAGGAGCCATCAAATCTCGATTTGAGAGCAGATAACTGACAAAGAGCAGCAGCACCAACCATATGAGAAGAAAAAGAATCATCTTTTAATGTAAAAGAAAACAAACATTCCGGACAACAGCATTTCCAACACTTCTGCGCCAAGATAAGCAGCAATCGCCCCTATGGAACCATATATAGGAATCACCAAAAAATTAGCTGCCACGCAAAGCAATCCAACTATTCCGCCAACCCACGGCGCATATATCTGCAAATGCAAGCCATACAGACACTGAACTGTAAGAAAACTTGCAAATACCACCAACATCGGCAGCAAAGAAAACAAGCGCAAATAAAATACGGAATTTCCAGCCTGTTCTCCTAAAAAAACTCTGACTATCAGCGGAGAAAACCAACAGATGCATGCGCAATAAAGCAGCATTACAGGAAACAAAATCCGAACCATTTTTCTCATCAAAAGGAAACCGCTTGCTTGTGATTTCTCAAATTCACGGCTCATCATCGGAAATATTGCCACATTTATCGGCATGCTCGCCAACACAACAAATGCCATTATTATTTTATACACTCCGCCATAAACACCCAATTCTATATCTGAGACATACATACCAAGTATTGTCATTCCTGACATTGTGTACAAACTTGCGAATATTGTATTCAAAAATACAGGAACACTCTTGGTGATGATTTTTTTCTCCATCGAACATCTATGAGCCCCCAAATCGAAACGACGGAGCACATAAAAAAAGGCAAGTATCCCCACCAACGCATAGGTAAGGGAAAGAATTAACAAATAAAGACAATAATCGGCAGGAGATGAGACCGCTAACACCACCAATAAAGCGCCGATGAATTTCACTGCGAAATTAAACAATGACATCTTGGCCATCTTCTCCATACCTTGGAAAAACCAATTTGGGAAAAAAACGAAACCAACATTTATCAAAGCCGCATAAAAATACAACAGCGGCTCTTCATTCACCTTATGCGATGTAAAATACAATGCGCCAAGAACAACAAAAGAAACCGACAGAAGTATCACCTTGAAATTGATTACAGTCCAGAAAACACTCCGTAATTTTTCCTTGTCATCTCTGTTTATAGCCACATCTTGCGTTGCCGAGTAATCAAAGCCAAAGTTTACCAATATTGTCAGATATGCAACTATGTTCTGTGCATACGAAGCCTTGCCGAATGCTTCAACCCCCAGAGCCCGAATAACAAATGGAACTATTATCACCGGAATTAAATAATTCGCGATCTGCACCATCCCGAGCGAAGCAATGTTGACAAACAACGGCTGCGAAGATATTCTCTTGATATATGTATTGAAATATTCTCTTGTTTTCACAAAACCGCAAGAAATTTTATTTTTCTTCCAAGTATTGTTTTATACTTTTCCTATTTTCCCAGAATACGGCTGTCAAAAGAGCCAGAATGTAGAAAATTCCGCAAAATATGATAAGCTGTTTAGGCAAATAATTCACTGGTGTCTTTTTAACAATAATCGGAGAACAGTTGACAATACCCGAAACATCGGCATGCTCCATTTTTTGATTCAAAGAATCCCGTTTGTTTTTCAAGTGCAGGATGTCGTCATGATAAAGGCGCTTGTCCTTTTCGCCCAAAGATACTCCTGTTGAATCAAAACTTACCTGCATTCTTGTTCTTTTAGCATCTGTCTGAAAATAATCCACTCTGCTCAGACTATCCAGCTTTGCTATCTCCGAATTCACCGAAGCCAGCATATTCGCATTAATAGTCATTCCAGATTTCGCCTGTTCTTTGAACTCATCACTGGTACGGAAAAAATGCAACATATTATACTGACGATCTTTGAAACCTTCAATTGTGTACAAATCATTCAAATACAGACGAATGCAGATTTTTGTAGGAGAAACAATGAGGTTCGTGTCGGATATTTCAATTTTTTTCTTGTATACCGCCGACATAACTTGACCCGTTTTTTTGTTTTCCAGCACATAGTATGCTTTCACATTCTCAATAGAAGCCGCCTCTCTCTGCGAAGTTCCTAAAAGCTGAGCCATATCCTGTCCCATCAAACTTGAATTCCTGTCCAGCGCATCTACCATCGTTTTCAGGTAATAAGAATTCACAAATTCCGAATGAACCAAATATTCCCCACGATAAACTTTAGGGTATGCCGTATATATCGCCAACGCCACTCCGGACAACATAAAAAACAACATTATATATTTCTCTCTATATGTTATTTTCAATATCGCACCACAAAAATGCAAACACGATCTGAACACATTCTTTACGCCGCCGAATATCCAACGCAGCAATGCTATCAAATCCATTTCTTCATTATTATTTTCCATATATTGTATTTTTTTGTTTTTTAATCCATTTTTTTCAGCACCATGGCACAACGCGACGGTATATATATTTTCAGCCATTCTTTTTTCACCTTTCGGTAAAGCACATCAGGAATGGTGAAATGCGTCACTTCATCATCCACCAAGCCAAATCCTCCGAATTTTTTGTCATCAGTATTCAGAACCACCTTATAAGAGCCTCGTTCTGTCAGGAAGCCGTAATCGGAATATGATTTGCTTGGATGGAAATTGAATACAAAAACCAAATCGCCGCGACGGAAAGCCAAGAATTGATCGCCTTCGTTGTCCCACAGTTTTTCTATCTTCAATTTCTGGAACTTATTTTCTGCCGATATCAATTCCATCAATTCACGGTCGAAATCACCCAATCCTTGATAGCGCAAATCATGGTCATCGAGCAAATGCCACTGACGGCGGGCATATTTGTAGCTCCAGCCGTTGCCCTCGCGCGGGAAATCAATCCACTCTGGATGTCCGAATTCATTTCCCATAAAATTCAGGTAACCGCCACTCATGGTTGACGCCGTTATCAGACGAATCATTTTGTGCAACGCTATTCCGCGATCGACCATATAAGTCGAAGGAAACAATTTTGACATATTGGTGTACATTTCAGCATCAATCAGTCTGAAGATTATCGTTTTGTCGCCCACCAAAGCCTGGTCGTGGCTTTCGGCGTAATTGATAGTCTTTTCATCCGCACGATGATTGGTCAGTTCCCAGAATATATGACCGGGTTTCCAATACTCGTCTGGCTGTTCCTTTATCATTTTTATCCAGAAGTCGGGAATTCCCATTGCCAAGCGGTAATCGAATCCCATGCCGCCATCTTTGAAAGGAGCCGCCAACCCTGGCATACCGCTCATTTCCTCGGCAATAGTGATGGCTTTCGGACGTATCTCGTGTATCAATTTGTTTGCCAATGTCAAGTAACAAATGGCATCATTGTCCTCGTTCATGTTATAATAATCGCCATATCCCATAAAATCTGTTCCCAGACCATGATTGAGGTAAAGCATAGATGTCACGCCGTCAAAACGGAATCCGTCAAATTTATATTCTTCCAACCAGAATTTACAATTGGAAAGCAAAAAATGAAGCACTTCATTTTTCCCGTAATCAAAGCAAAGCGAATCCCAAGCCACATGCTCGCGACGCCATCCGCCGTGAAAAAACTGGTACGGAGTTCCATCATATCGTCCAAGTCCCTCCACTTCGTTTTTCACCGCATGAGAATGAACCAAGTCCATAATGACCGCCAGCCCCATTTCGTGCGCAGTATCCACCAATTCTTTGAGTTCATCGGGAGTTCCAAACCGCGAGGATGCCGCAAAGAAACTAGACACATGATAGCCGAATGAACCGTAATACGGATGTTCCTGAATAGCCATAATCTGAATGCAATTGTAACCTGCCTTCTTGACGCGTGGCAACACATTCTGCGTGAATTCGCGGTAAGTACCCACTTTTTCTTCCTCGGTCGCCATTCCTATATGGCATTCGTATATCAAAAGCGGATCAGTATTGGGCTTGAATTTGTCTATTTTAAACTGATACGGCTTATCGGGCGCCCACACCTGCGCACTGAATATCTTTGTCACATCATCTTGCACCACGCGACGAGCCCATGCCGGAACACGTTCGCCACATCCGCCTTCCCATTCCATCTGCAGCTTGTACAAGTCTCCATGTTGCAATGCATTTCCGGGAAGATTCAATTCCCACACTCCGTTGCCAATATTCACAAACCGGAATGTCTCAAGTTTCTGCCAATCGTTGAATGTGCCTTTTAAGTATATGGCCGTAGCGTTGGGCGCCCATTCACGAATAACCCATCCTTGAGGCAATTTGTGCAATCCGAAATACAAATGTCCGGATGCAAATTCAGATAAATTCTTTAAACCTTGGATTAAATTCTTCTCTTTGTTTACCGCATACAAATATCTGTCTGTTATAACTTCCGCATAAGGTTTCAGATATTCGTCATTTCTGATGATTTTCAGTGTTTCCATAAGCTATCAGAATTTTATTCTCAAACTTTCGTCTTTTTAAAAAAAACATTTATTCATTTTCGAACCTTCACTACCACTTTCTTCACATTACCATCCAACAAACATGGCTGATGCCCGTCAGAAGGAAAAAATATAACAAATTCATGAGGCATGACCGTTACAAAGCTTGTCGGTGTTTCTCTATAAAACGTAACATCATCACTGTTGTATGATTTAGAAGCCAATTCTTTCAATTCGCTTCTTGGCATCCACCCCATCATTTCACGTGTACTCACCGGCATCTGAATGTCGATAAATTCATCATGCACCTCCACTTGCGAATCTTCTACCCGACGTCCATTGGCTAACGAGACTATCACTCTTACATCCCTATTCAAGTCATATTTGCCAAGTGGCATATTTTCAAAATCTGTGGTACGCAAATGTTCGAACACCAATTTGAAGTTGGGATTCATGTTTTCGTACAATGCACTATTTTCCAATACATCATGTATCATCTCACACTCCTTTTAGTTCTTCTACTGTATAATTCAAAAAATGATTGAGCGGATAGGCCGACTTAAACATTTCCAATGTCAAGCCGAGCCAATGCTCGTTCTCAAAAAAATTATCCGCGAGTGATGCACTTACCAAAAAATGTTTCAATTTCAGGTAATACGCTCCTTCAAAATCTTTCGGATATCCGGCCGGCAGTTTTTTCAGCATATCCTGCTCATAGAACGAATCTCGAAAATATTTTGAGAATTCCTTTCGCTCAACTATTTCCTTAAATTCATCGTAATTCTCAAAAATAGCGCGCCGCAATTCTTTAAGCATATTCGGTTCAGGACTCCATATACCAGGAGAGAGAAAAGAATTGTCGCCCGGCTGCAAATGAATGTAATAGCCGCCGTATTCACTCTTTTTTCCGCCATTAGGCGCTATATAAGCTCCAAAATGTATCTTGTACGGCGTGTCCTTGTCATGGAATCGCGTGTCGCGATAAATACGGAAAATGCAATCTTTGGGCGAAACAGTCCGTACCGCATTGTCAAACAGAGAAATCTGCTTTATCAGTTCGGAAACAATATTCTCAAAGTTCTCTTTTGCCGACAGATAGCGATGCTTGTTCTCAGCAAACCACACACGATTGTTGTTGGCTGCCAAATCACGAAGAAATGAAAATATTTCGGTTGTAGCATTCATCGCAAAACCGTTTTTTTAAATTAATTTATCAACACCTTTGCAACTTTGTTTCCTATGCGCAAAAGATAGACACCCTGCGGCAAACAACAAATCTCGTTTCTGCCTTCAAGCAATCCGCATGCATGCACTTGCTGACCCGACAGGCTCAATATCTGCAATTTCGACTTCCTGCTCGACTCTATCACAAGCATATCGTTCTGCACATAATATTCTATTCCATATTCTTCAAAAACATTCTGTATAGCATCATGGTTCTCTTTCCATTTAGCCATAAGCATAACATTCTGGTCAAAAACATACTCTCCCGCTATCACTTTTACATATTCCCCATCGAATGTCCGCGAATACCATCCCATAAATGTCCATCCTTCTTTCTCGAGATTTGGCAATTGTTCCTCGGTAGCCACAGAACCTTTATATACCTTTATCGCAGCTGGCGTTTCGCCTATTTCTGTCTCGAAAGAGACTTCCACTGCGTTCGCTGTCTGAAATTCCACTGTAGCGTTTTCCGACACTAGCACTACCGATGGATTATAGGCGCGCACCGTTATTTCGTAAATCTCGCCAGGCAGCAGACTGTCTATGCTGTATGAATTCTCTGTCAACAACAGATTCTTGACCACTGGCAATTCCAATGCATTTCCGGTAGAAAAAACCTCCAGGTCATCTATGATATAACGATTGTTCGTCGCCAACGCCGAACTTGTCGTTCCCGTAATTCTCAAATAGGTCTCAACTCCTGGATTATCAATTTTATATATATATTCTTCAAACTCAGGATGAAGATTCTCTAATGTATTCATGTACAATTGCGTTCCATCGTCCATATTGCAATAACCCGCTTTTATAACAGGCACCTCTGTCGAACCTGATTTTGAGAAGGTTCTTACTTTGAAACTCATATACACATTCTCATACTCCGACAAATTTATATATGGCGTGTTCAACCACCCGTTTCCGCCGGCTTTCTTTCCCAAACGGCAGACACCCTCTATTTCACCCTTGTCATCGTCAGAACCATTATAGACATATTTCCCTTGCCAACCTGCAGTCTCAAAAAACTTATGTTGTTTGGCTGTTTTCAGACTGTCATCTATGCAATCGCCAATTTCAAACTTCTCGGTTTCTACAAAATTCGAGAAATCTTCCTTGAAAATCGTAGTTTTGTCTGTCTGCTGCTTTCTTGTTATGGTGAGAAGGTAATTTTCTGCTTCTGGCACTTCGTCCCATGCTATATGAAGAGCCGAGCCAACTTGTTCCACATTCAAGTTTTGCACTTCGGGCAGCGTCGATTTTCCTTCGAGCAGCACATAGAGCGGCGACGCCAGATTGGCTGTGCTGACCACCAAAGTGTCGGCAGAATATTGCACTGCGTCGGGCGAATAAGTTATCGTCACCGAAACATCAGACGAAACCAATTCTTCTGCCGTTATCACATCTTTTGACAAGCTGAAAAAATGCTTATTCTTCAACTCAAGCGTCACTATATCCGTCACACCAGTTCCCGAAATGGTTATATCTTGCGACACAACGCCATTCACTTCAGTCTCAAATCGTTTCAAATCAGAGTCTAATGTGAGCGAAGCATATTCATCGTCCTCGCCAGCCAATCCCACCAAGCGCACATCATCTATGCGAACTTTAGCCACACCCTCTGTCTTTGCCAATTCAAATGTCAACGACAAATTCGGATCAGCCGCGTCATCAGGCAAAGCGATATCAGAAACATACTGCCATGCTTGCGGAACGCATTCGACATTTTGGAATGACTTGAGCAAAACTTTAGCGCCGCCATTTACAGAATAAAATACTTTAAAGGAATAGAACGAAGTCTCCGTCTTGCCAAACAAGCCGAACGACAACCGCATTTTATGATAACCTTGTGCATTGATGCCGCTGATTTTAAACGAAGTAGCGTCGCCATTCAGATAGAGATTACCCTCACCCGAGGCCAGTGGCGCACCATTGGCATACTCGGAGTTCTGGTTGTTTCTGATTTCGACCGTATGGTCTTTGTCTGTCGCAGTAGATGTATATGTTACCGTTTTATCACTCCATCCATTATAGGCACTCACCAAAGTAGGTGAAACTTGCGGATTTCCAAAAGTCTCATTCAAAATCACCATTTGCGAATATACACTTACCAACGGCAAAAAAAGGAATGCCATAAAAAATCTTTTTCTCATTCTTTCTCTAAATTTTTTCTTAGAAATGCTACAAAATCAGTTACACTCTCATTATATGCAAATGACCCTCCATACGTTTTTCCTTCTTTGTCAAGCACCACATAGTACGGTTGGGCGTTGGTTCCAAATTTATATCGTTGCAAGAAGCTCCATTTCTCGCCTTGCGTTTGCAAGCGAACAGACGCGCCGTTTTCCTGCACTTCCATCTCTTGCGGCAATGCTGTTCTATCGTCCACATAAAGCGTGACGACCACAAAATTGTCATTCAGCATTTTTTTCACTTCGGCATCTGCAAAAACTGCAGCTTCCATCTTGCGGCAATTCACGCAACCATACCCCGAAAAATCAAGAAACACTTTCTTGTCATGCTGACGGGCATAAGCCATACCTTCGTCATAGTCATAAAAAACATTCCCTTCAGCATTCCCCAATTTAAAATCTTGCGTAGTCAAAGGCGGCGCAAAAGCACTGACAGCCTTAAGCGGCGCTCCCCACAAACCTGGCAACATATATATTGCGAACGCGAATGAAAGTAACGCCAAAAAGAACCTGAAGAAAGAAACATTTTTCAGCTCCGCCTCATGAGCAAAACGAATTTTGCCGATATAATAAAGTCCAAGCATGGAAAACAGCACTATCCATAAAGAAAGGAACACCTCTCTATCCAAAATATGCCACCCGTAAGCCAAGTCGGCCACAGAAAGGAATTTGAGCGCGAAAGCCAGCTCCAAAATTCCCAACGTCACTTTCACAGCATTCATCCATCCGCCCGATTTGGGCATTGCATCGAGCCAGCGGGGGAAAAGCGCGAACAACGTGAACGGTCCTGCCAATGCAACAGAAAATCCCAACATTCCGATCATCGGAGCAAGAAATGCTCCATCGACCGACAGCGCCACCAACAACGTACCCACAATAGGACCTGTGCACGAGAACGATACCAATGCCAAAGTTGCAGCCATCAAAAACACACCGATAACGCCGCCCTTCTTCTCAGCTTTCGCGTCAAGACGGGTGCTCCATGATGATGGCAAGGTTATCTCGAACATGCCCAAGAATGAGGCTGCAAAAACAACCAGCAACAAAAAACAGAAAATATTAAAAACCGCACTAGTGGAAAGAGCGTTCAAACTGCTGGCGTCAAAAAGATATGTAACCAGCATCCCCACAAAGGTATAAATTATTACAATGGAAGCTCCATACACAAAGGCATCGCGCTTACCGCGGCGACGCTTGAGGAAAAAACTTACTGTCAAAGGAATAATCGGCCACACACACGGTGTGAACAAGGCCAGCAAACCAGCCAGAAATCCGTCAAAAAATATGCGCCAAAAGGAATTTTCTGCCACTTCGGCATACGCTTCAGCCCCTTCCTCATCAGTTACCGGACTCCAATACGCAGGCAAGCCATCCTTTTCTACTTTGCCGTCTGCTATTTGCACCGTCGGCATCTGCAACTGCGTCAATGGCGACACAGCCAAAGCCGCTTCTTCAGAAGCAAATTCAAAATTGCGCGCCGTCGGAGCGAGACAAGTCTCGTCGTTGCACGCCATAAAACGAACATTACCTGAGATGTGATAAGAATCTGCGACTTGTACTTTCTGCACAAAAGTCACCTGTCCGCTGTAATAATTCAGATTCACTCCGAAATTACGGTCGTACATACTTTGCGCTTCATTCTGTGAGGTCATTCCACCTACCAACGAAGCCCCTTGCATATCTTCAAAAGTGAATGTAGTGGGGAGTACAGGACTGTCCTCTTGCATGGAAATGTCATACAAATGCCATCCGGATTCTATATCAGCCACAAAGCGCAGCTCCAATTGCTCTGCATTCAACTTCCGCTGCTCAAAGTTCCATTTCACAGGGTCTTGAATCTGCGCAGAGAGCGACAGTTGGACTATCAGAAATATCAGTGCAAAAAACTTTTTCATCAATTGATTCAATACATTCCTACAAACATAAGAAATATTTGGGAATTATTCAAGTTTTCGCACATTTATCTTGTCAGCATCAGTCTCACGGTGAAACCGCCGTCCCAACTGCGTGTAGGATATGATGAAGACACAAACGGCTTATTTGTATTTTTATCCAAATAGAAACACAAATCTACAAACTCACTCAGCACATACTCGGCTGTGAACGAGAACTTGAATGTTTTTCCGCCTGACTCTGGTTCGCTATAGCCCTCTTCCAATTTACGAATGACCGAACGAATGTCTTTTATTGAGAAATCGGTACGTAATGTCAAACTGTTTTTCACCTTTGTCTGCTGTTGCTTCAGCTTCAACACCGCATTAAAGTCGTCAAACTTATAGCCTGCGCCTACTACCCATTCACGGTTGTTGCCTTCCACCAACTGCAGACTGGCAATATTCATGTTCAGTGTGCGAGTTTTTTTATACTCCAGTTTGAACGACACATTCGAGAGTGTGATCATATTCACACCGAAAAGCGGGTTAAACGACTCTGTCAGCGTGACGCTGTTCACATCATACATAGACGATGGTATTTTCACTTGCGAATCGCCATCCACTACACTTTTTCTGAAGCCCAAATCAGAAGAAGGACCTTTCTCCCAATCGAGGAACGACGAATACGAGGCCACATTGTAAACGCAACGATAACCATGAGACAAGGTTATTGTCTTGAAATACTTCTTCACTGCCGATATTTTCGAGAGTGCGTCGCACGAAATTTTCCAATTTGGCAACACTTTGGCTATTGCCGGGAATATGTTCAAACCAACTTTCGAAGCCGACCTTTTGGTATATGCCGCCAAGAAAGATGGAATCAGCACTTCGGACGAAGATTGGTCATACTCGCCGATATCATATCCCGCATCCAAATATTTTTGGCGTATTCTGTCGGCCACCACCGCTCTATAAGCCTTGAAATCATTAAAAGCATCCGAATCAAAATTTCCGGTCTTGCCCATTTTCCAGAACGAAGTACCGATAGCAACTTGCGTCATAGAGAAAGTGCCTGAGAATGTTTCCACCGTATTTCCTGCTCCGTCGAAAAGCACAGAACGCGAACCTGATGTCGTGCGATAGCCTGACAATTCAATCTTGAAGCCGGGCAATGGCTCCAAATTTATACGCGCTTGGAAATCCGTCGAAGTGTTTATGGTAACTGGATCGCCTATAGAATCCGCACCAAGCCAGCCTCTCTTGTAGGCACGGTCGATATACGGATCTGTACGGAAGAATCCGAACACATAGTTATATCCAGGAGCTTTCACTCCATCAGTATTGCGTTGACCTAAGAAACCTGTCGTAGGCTGATACTGCGGCAGTATCAGGTTACGGGATTCTTTGTAGGTGGCAGAAGCATTCCTTACCAGCATCAACACACGAGACAAATAGTCTGTCGGCGTTTTCTCTTGCGATTTTTCACCTTTTTCTATCGTCAGAGACAGATTCTCGACATTGCGCTTAGGCTTGATGCGTATCGTATTATCGTCCACCACTTTATAATTCAACGTATAGGTGCGGCCGTTTGCATCGGTTGCCGTAAGTTTCACACTATTTGTCTTCAAACCATGAGTCACATCCAACGGTTCTCCTGATTTCAGCGAGACTGTCTGCGAATATTTTTGCTGACCTTTGGCTGTCGGTCTGGTACGCGCCGTCTTGGCAAATTTGCTATTCACCTCTTTGAGATATTTGGAGTGCTTGTACAAAGTCTCAAAATTCAAACGGCCATCAGTCTGCCAGTTCATAATATTTGTAGCTGTATTGCCCAGCGAGAACGAATTTCCATCAGCGTCTTTAGCCTGAACGCCGCGATCCCATTCGTATGTCGATTTGTACTGAGCATTTGCTGTAACCCAATCCAAAGCCGGTATCTTGTTTATTGGGACATTATATGTCACTGTAAACATCTGCTCATATTGAAGCGGACGGCCACCATGCTTAAAGCCATGCCAGATAGAATCCTTCCAACGCTCGTATTCATCAGGATAAAGGTCTTTGTTCACTACAACATAAGGCTCGTCGATACGCGAATTAGTCGCAGTCGAGAATGTGAATTTCAATGAACGGGAGAAATCATACTTCATGTCAAAATTTCTGTCCCACGTGAAATCTTGCGAGAACGACGGCGCAATTTTTCCTGCACCTGTCAAGTCGCGCAACTGACGCTCGTAATAATAACGATTTATGTTATTGATATACGAGATGTACGACGGCATATAATTGACATTAAAATCGCGAATCAGCTTCAGATAGCCGCTCTTACCTTTCATCCTAGCAAATGGCTGGTACGGTTTCGGCGTTGTGTTAAAGTTATAGCTGATATAGCCCTTGTGATTTTTAGTCAGTTCGTATTCCGTCTCGGGATTGTAGTTGGTAGTTTCATTAAAACTGTATCCCAGCGAGAAGTTAGTCGGGTCATAGAGCTGCGGCGTCTTGCTTTGAATGTCCACTTTCACATTCGACAGACTCACACCACGCGTCACTTGCATCTCTCGCGACATTTTCTTTACTGAATCGCGCTCACTTCTCGACACATCCCTCAAAACATCCTTCAACTCTAAATCTTGATTCGTCGGATCGTATTTCGGCTTAATCACTTCACGAGAGTATGAATAGTACAACGGTATGTGCACCTTGGCTTTTTCGGGGAAGAATTTTCCGAATTCCACAGATGTGGCAACGCTCATCTGATATTCATCGTCCAAATTGCGTTGCTGCACACTCTCTTCTACACTTCCAAAACCAGAAGTCTCCATTCTGCCGCTGAAATTGAACATTGCCAAATCAGACATATTCAAAGTGGCATTGGCTAATGCCGCAACACCGCCATCATCTTCAAACTCACTCATTCGCAGTTCGTTGACCCAAATCTCACCTTCTTTGATTGATGTTGATTGGTTTCTTATACCTATCATAATCACCTTCACTTCGCTAAGAGAGGGGTTACCGAGCACAGATATCTTGTTTTGGCGTTTCCCGTCTTCTTTATCATACACAGAATAAATTTCTGTCAATTTTTGCCCCAACGCATTACGTTTCTGCTTGGCATCTGTCAGTTTCGACAAAAGCAAATCCAATTCATTAGATTCTGGCCACACCTTGCGCTGGTCGCCCGACACTTCCTCGCTATAATAGCCTGCAGGCGTCAGCACCAAAGGTATCTCGTACTCGTAGAAGTTATTTGTGTGGTCGCTTCCCAAACGCACAAACAAAGCCAAATCTCCGTCAGTCAGATTCGTCACGTCATCCTCGAGCCGTTCTGCATGAACAAACATTTTCAGTTTCTTGTACTGACGCAAATCCAATCCTGTTTTTTTATAAACCGCACGAGCGTCTTTTGGTGCCAAATTAGTCACTTTCATTGACATTGCTCCTTCATTCTCCTGACGAAGCTGCGTCTGGCTCGGGTCGATAACACGATCGACACCCGGAGGAAGCACATAATTCACCGGCGTCTTGCTTGCGTTTTCCTCAATGCTTACCGACTCTACATCAAGTTTTCCATCGCTGATTGGCGCTTCCGAAACATCATACCGCAAATCCTTGACACAAGTGCGCCACTCGCCGCGCACCAGTTCCAGCGAACCAAAACGGAGATGCGTTTCTTCACTGAAATTAGTCATATACATTCTGATGAAGCGGATGGACTTAAAATTGCGTATATTTCCTATTTTCTCGGTATAATCGCTGACTGGAATTTTGAACTGATACCATGTCACATGGTCGGTGGAACCATTAGCCAATGACACTTCCGAAACAACTTTGTCGTTGATAAAATTTTCGCCCACATTCATCTTGCCCGGACGGAGCTCTATCTTATATTGATAGAACCGTTCATATTCGTTCAGCGTATTGTCGGTGTTGATATCTTCAACATCAGGCACCGATGTGGCTGCCTTTTGAACGCCAGAAGTCCGAGAGTTCCCCTCAGTACCATTGTAATGTTTGTATCGTTCCAAAATGCTCAGCTGCACATCATCAAAGTCGCTTCCCAAGAAATAATGATACTTATCGGCAGCCGGGTCATTGAACGGCGAATACGGGTCATCCTGCATTCTTTGCATTGCTTCTGCGCCCAATTTTGCACGCAAATCGGTCAGATAATCAGCATAAAATTGTTTTTCTGTCTCGGAATCCAAACCATTCAGACCGACATCCTGCCGTTCGAGCGCCTCTGTTGCAAAAGCAGAAACCAGCGACTGCACTTTGGGCACAATACCCCATACCGTTGTATCAATTCTGACTGATGACTGTTCTTCTGCCGGAATGCCATTTTCCGCGAACTTCTTTCCGTCCTTCAGTATATCTTCCGAAATGTCACCAAGGTTAAAATACAGTTCACCGCCTTGTGCCGTCGGATTATATATAAACGGATCCATCAACCAGAATTCGATGTATTCAATATTGGCCTTTTCAAAATCCGTTGTTTCCAGTTTACGCATTATACCTCCCCAACGCTTTTCCGGCCTGTTTAGATTTCCTTCGGAATCGACATCGGTATCAAAGTTGTATGGTCCACGCTCGTTCGGATAATACGCAAGGTTCAATATCGTGCGATAAGACGACTGCCCATACACCGTTTCACGGTTGGGGTATATCTCCTGCTCTTTCACCTCACGGACAAAATGATTGGAGAGCTGTTCCGAATCGCTGCGAATATGTCTTGGCGTATTTGAATTGTTGCGGGTGAACAGCGGGTCTATCGTATACCATGCCAGCAATGCACGGTTGTATCCTACAGAAAGGTCATTTGTCTTTTTCGACTCAGGGAACAGTTTTTCGTCACCTGGCACACTCGCCAATTTCCAGTTGTACGGATATCTGATATCTATACCGTTTTTCGTAGATTCAAAATCATCGATGTAGGCATTGCCGCTGATAACTTTCGCCTCACCAGGAATAAGTTGAGCAAACTCACCGCTCAACATAAACGATGAAGGAGCCTTCAAATCGAAAAACGGCAGTTTATTCAACGTATTTGTCAACCACGGGAGTTCTGTCTTATACGAGCCGTTCAAGCCCCATATTGTATTGGATATAGGTTCACTTCCCATCTCCACTTTCTTTGTCAGCGGTTTCTCTGACATGTGCATGATGGTTGCGCCAAGATTGAAATTGTCGGAAAATTTATAATCTAAGTGCATTCCGAAAAGCGACCGGCGTTGCGTATTGAAAAACGACTGGCTTTCGAGAGACACATTGATTGATTCTCCCGAATCCAATATATCGGTATTGATGACATTTACTGTACCCATCGCATAGTCCACAGTATAGTCAACATTCTCTGTCAAGGTGCGACCTCCGGCCGTCACTTTCACCGAACCTCGAGGTATATTCATGGCGTTCAGTCTGATTTCTGAGCCGGAAGAGGCTTTGAACTTTCCTTTCAGTCTGAATTTGTTTTTCTCCGAATATTCCTGCGCCACCACCAATGTGGAGTCGTAAAGCTCTTGATAGATATACTTCTCGTATTCTTTTGAATTTCCTAATATACGTTTCAAATCCGAACCGAAAGGTTCAATGGTCGGGAATATAATTCTACCCGTCTCTGGGATAATGGTCACGCCGCTCACGAAGTCATAAACTCCATCGGGATGCGCTTCGTTGCGCGAATCCAATCGATCGAGCCCCATAGCCGAGAGCAATGTTTTGTCTTGAATAGGCGAATTGGGGAGATAATTCAAATAAAGTCCTGTAGAGTCGCTCTGATACATGACATCCAGTTCGAACTTGTCTTGCTGAACCTGCGATGCACCCAAGGAATAAATATTCTTCATCATCAGTTTCCATGTGGGAGAAGCCGGATGAAGACTTGTTCCTTTCAGCATTTTCAGCACCAATGCATTGGGCGTTTTCACATCCGAAGCGAACTCACCCACCTGATATACTGTTCCATTGGCGATAAACTCGTATGCCACAGCCAACACTTCATCTGCATTCAAAGCCGCTTTCAACGATATGTAACCCAACTGCGGATTAAGGGTATACTCCGAACTGCTCAGCATTCTGGCGTTTTCTATTTTGTCATAATCTTCACCGCCAGTGATGCCATACATTCCAAGTTTCTCGTCAAGCAGCACTGTCACACCGTCAATGTCACGAATCGTGTACTCTCCGTCAGTGAAATCAGGCGACACCACTGTAGCATAAAGGTTGTTGGACTGATTTGAAGGAAACCTTGCGCCACTTTTAGGTATCCAATGGGCATTAAACACTTCCGTTTCGCCCAAATCGGCAAAAGCCACAATATTACGCACCTGATCATAAGCTCCTCTTTTGTTTGTCACCCACACCTCTACTCTGTTGATTTTGACAGATGAGTTGATATATGGCAAGGAACTTAGCGCCTTGTTGTAATTCTCATAAAAATATTGAGAGAGGAAAAAGTGGCGATTTTCGTCATATTCATCCACCGAGATCTCGAAATCTGTGGTTTGAGCGCCGTTTTTCACCGACACATTCTGCGTTTCAGACTGCTGCTGAGAGACAACCGCATCCACTGTCATTCGGCCAAACTTAAGTTTGGTGCGCAAACCAAACAATGCGGATGAACCAGAGATGAGCGAACCACTCAATGGCATACTCACATTTCCGGCTTCCAGACTTTGAATTATCTCATCCTCATTCCCTTCGTATGCAAGTTTTATCATCTCCGAGTCAAAATCGAAAGAAGCTTCTGTATTATAATTCAGCCCCAAACGAATTTTGTCGCCTACACTACCTTTCACATTCAGCTGAATTTTCTCATCGAAATCAAACGTAGGCGGAGGATTCTGCGAGCGTTCGGTAAGCGTCGGATTCTGAATGCGGTTGCGGCGCAAGCCCATTGAAATTTCGGCCGAACCTTGCGTTTTCACCTGTATGCCGCCAGGACCGAATATCTCGTCAGCACGACCTATATCCACATGGATATCCGACAACGAGAACCCCTTATGCTTGTCTGCAGTTTCTATGCCGTTACGGTCACGCCAATAATTCTGCATCGATTTTTGCAACGAATAGTTTTTGTATTCGTCAGAAGTGAATACAAACGGAGCCTCCAGCTCGTCATCACCGACCTTGGTGTGCACTATATATGTGTCGTTCTCTCCGTCATACTCCACCTCTGTGCGAATATTGTCGGGATCACGCAAGTCGATGGGAGAGGCGGATTGTTCTTTGTCCTCCAATGTTCCACTCGTGTTCTTCGCTATCGGGAAACGAAGTTCTCCATCTTCTACCTCGGTAACAGCATAAAGCGAAAACACACCTGCCAAACAGAATACGGCAAGAAATAAAAATATATTGAATTTATTTTTCAAGATTGTACTGTTTTTTTCAGCATGTTATTCTCATAACATTTTCAACGCCTTCTTTATGGCTTCTTCCACCGTAACTGAAGGCTGTTCCAAAAAGATTTTATCTAACACTTTTGACGAATCCTGCGATTTGAACCCCAGCATTGTCAACGCCGAAAGCGCCTCCGTCTTCACTTGCGAAACTGCTGTCATCAAAGGCAGTTGCGCCACGCCTTCTGATGTCTTGGATATTTTATCCTTCAAATCAACAATTGCTCGTTCGGCAGTCTTGGCGCCAATTCCTTTAATGCTTTTCAATGCCGAGACATTGCCTGTGGCGATAGCCGTTTCCAACTCACTTACCGTGAGCGACGACAATATCATGCGCGCTGTATTTGCGCCAATGCCCGAAACCGAAATAAGCAGCATAAATTTCTCACGCTCGGCTTTTTCCGAAAAACCATACAGCACATAAGCATCTTCCCTTATCGCTTCATAAATATATATTTTACAGCTTGATGAGGACGACAATGCCGTATAGGTATTCAATGATATATTGACAAAATAACCGACACCATTGCTCTCAACCACCACATAAGCGGGAGTCAAATCTGTTATTTCACCTTTTATGTATTCTATCATAGAAATCGTTTTTTCAACAAAACAAAGCGCAAAGTTATCAAGTTTTTTTTCGTCTGCCAAACCTGCGCAAACATTAGAACGAAAAAAAAACGCTTTTAGTATTTTACAAACATTGTTTTTAACAAAAAAAAAATCTTCCGACTACTGCCGGAAGATTTTTCTTATGTACTGATGAGCAATTATTTCGACACAAGCACTTTCTTTGTCATTCCACGCTCGTCGATGCGAACAACATGAACGCCTTGCGGAAGCGAAATGGCCTCTTGCGAAGACTTAGCTTCGAACGAAAGTTCGCGAACGCCGAGCACAGAGAACACACTGATATGCTCGCTAGCTTTGATGCCGCTCACCACCACGCCGTTTTCTGCCGCCGTTATGCTGACTGCATCCGATACCGACGATTGTATGTCGGTAGGTGTGCCGACAACCAGATTTTTGGTGAATTCGTTGTTGTTTTCATCCTTTTCTGCCACCAACTCCGAATCATCAACCTTGGCGTAAATGGTATGATTAGTACCGTTTGCTGTCCAATATCCATGTCCTGAATCTCCGCCATTTGTTTCGAGCACTATCGTCTGGCAAGGCTGCAAATCGGCAGGCAACTGCTGATTCTTGTAGGTATCGCTCCAAATGTAGGTATTCGAATTTGCAGCATAGTCGCGAGGACCGTCAATTTCGACAACCACGCCCAGTTTTGAGTTCTTCG
Source organism: Bacteroidales bacterium (assembly GCA_015061145.1). Lineage (GTDB taxonomy): Bacteria > Bacteroidota > Bacteroidia > Bacteroidales > Paludibacteraceae > UBA1754. The sequence goes on from SUXD01000017.1 coordinate 32,503, forward strand.
GCAATGCCGTGCCGCCTTGGTTTTTCACGGTTATCACAAAAGTCACTTCATCGCCCGCATTAATCATATTCCGCGGATACCAATCGATGTCGGCAATAACCAAGTCCACGCCTCCTGTTGCGTTGCAGTCGGTAGCAGTAACGGTAGTTTCTGCCGTCTTTCCTCCATCGGCTGTTGTCACACGAACTCTGATTTCGCCAACGCCAGTCGCTGTCAGCACATTGCCGTTCATCGTTCCAGGACCGCTTACTACTGTATAAGTCACATTCTTGTTTGTGGCATTGTTCGGCTGAACTGTTGCACTGAATGTCACCGTTTCGCCTACAAGAACCGTAGAAGCTGAAGCTGTTATGCCTACGCCCGTCACAGCCACTGCTGATGCAGTGATATTCACGGTAGCGGTCTTGTTTCCGTCAGCTGTAGTCACTTTTGCTACAATAATACCTACACCTGTTGCTGTAACAATATTGTTATTAATTGTACCAGGACCACTTTGTATCGAGTAGGTCACATTCTTGTTTGTGGCATTGTTCGGCTGTACAGTAGCCGTCAAAGTAGAAGTGCCACCTACATTGATTGCTGTCGGATTAGCGCCAATGGTTACACCTGTTACAGCCACATTGGCAGCATTGAATGTTACCGTTGCAGTACCCTTCTTCGTATTATCAACCGTAGAAGTGGCAGTGATGGTCGCAGTACCAGCCGCAGTTGCAGTAACAACACCGCTGTTGCTTACCGAAATGGCATTGTTGTTCGAAGTCCAAGTCACGGTTTGCGCCGCACCATTCTCTACTGTCACATTTGCAGTAAGATTGATAGTCTGGCCTACAGTTGCCGTTGCATTAGTAGGTGTCACAGTCACACTTGTCACACTCGGTTGCGGTGTGTTGCTAACCGTAAAGTTGTAGGTAAAGTTTGGTTTTGTAGCGCCATTCAGCCAATTATTATCATCAATAACAACGGTCACGCTATGAGCACCTTCCGTTGCAGTCCAATACGCAGTACCAGCTGCACCGCCATTTGAAGTGAAATCTAATGTGCTGCATGCAGTAAGGTTAACTTTTCCAACACTGGATGCTTGATCAGTGCCCTTGTATTGGTCACACCACAAGAATTTCTCGTTTCCATCGCTCCATGTTGTTTGACCATCAACGCCAAACACGACGCCAAAGCCTTGGGTTACTGTACCCGAAGCATTATTTCTTATGGTTGCTGTAAAATATACTTTATCACCCACTTTAGGATTAGCCGGATTTGTAGTTACTTCTATCGTTTCGAGATTTGTTCCCTGAACCGGTGTACAAGCCACAACGGTAACAGTGCAAGTAGCCTTATAGTTTCCTTCAGAAGAAGTAGCTGTCACTACAGCCGTACCAGCCGCTTTACCAGTCACAACACCTGTAGTAGCATTCACCGTCGCCTTGTCGCTTCCGCTTGTAATCGCATAAGTAACACCTTGGTTGCTTGCGTTTGAGGGTTGCACATTCGCTTTCACAGTAGTTGTACCGTTGATGGCCACTGTAGCCGTATTGCTTTCGAATGCGATACCTGTCACCGCCACATTCTTAACGGTGATAGTAGCAGTCGCTTTCTTGTTGCCATCTTGTGTAGTAACTGTAATAGTCGCTGTACCAGCTGTATTCCCTGCAGTTACCAGACCTGTAGAAGAAACCGATACGATATTGTTGTTGTTCGACGACCAAGTAACCGATTTGTTGGTTGCATCAGCCGGCAGTACATTAGCCGTAAGCTGTATTGTCTCGCCGCTTCCCACAGCCAGAGTTGCAGTTGTCGGAGTTACTGTAACACCCGTAACGGCGACAGAAGCACAAGAGCAAGAGCCGCCTTCAGACCATGGCGCCGAACCTGCTATATTTGAATTAGCATTACCGCCACGATTAGAGTAAGTCATATTTTTATAACGAATGCTTCCACTCGGATTGTCAGCAAAACGGACAGGGAATCCATACCCCCACGATGATTTGTTGCCATTGTTATTTTCCAGTCCTTCGACACCAGTACCATTTATATTAACACCACAGAAATAAAAATTCTGGAAAGAAGAACCTCCCTGCATCCATATACCTTCGCTCAAAGCATCAACAACATTGATACAAGAAAGCGTTACATTCTTAATATCACCGACCACAGAGCCTTGTCCCACAACATCAATTGCACCCTGTACATTGCCATACGAATTGGCCCATGTACCGCAACGAATAACATCTATGTTGTTCATATAGTTCATTTGATCGCCATATCCATGTCCGGGGAATTTACCGTTTACACGGATACCCACCTCAAAGTTGTCACGGATAACAATGTTCTGCCATTTGTTGTTGTAACCGCCATAGAGCGCACACGATGATGCAAACCAGCAAAACTCTGCCGTATTGTATTCAAATGTATTGCCATGACAAGCGCCTTTCCCATTTAAGTTTGACGACCACATAGCCATATCATCGTCTCCGTTGCTACGGAAATCACAGTGACTTGCTGTAGAATTTACGGTTCCCATACAGAAGTTGATACCATCAGCATAGTTGTAACGAATACGGCATCCTTTCACCACCATTCCATCGCAATTGCCATCGCCATATCCAGGATTGTAGTTACCAAACCACATACCGGCTTCGAAATGCGAAACCCACACATTCTCCACTCTCGCCCATACGCCATTGATACCTTTGCTCGTACCCGAACGGCTCTTAGCGTATGTATTGTCTATCATCAAATCGTGAATCTCTGTAGATTTTGAATAGCTCCAAAGACCACAATTATCTTGCGAACCGCTAGTGAAGTTAATCCTTGTGTACCACATACCAGCACCCTGAATTTTACGGCTTCCTACATTCACTGAACCTCCGACATTATATGTTCCGGCAGGAATATACACATTGCCGCCATTGCTATCAAGCCACTGCTGCAAATTGCTGCCGTTTCCTGTGTATTCTTTGTAACCGCTCGGACAAGCGATAGGACTGCTCACATCTTCAATTTCTACAAAGTCGATGTACATGTTGTTCTTGGCCACCAATTTGATTTTAGTTCCAGCGCCAACACTTGCATCGAGCAAATAACGGTCTTCCTGAAAACGCATACGAGGCGTTGCGTCTGTCACACCGCTATAGTTGCTATTTCCATCGGCAGCCAGGTTTTTCCACCCATAGCTCATGTCAAAATTAAGGGTTGTCTTATAGTTGCCGCCCACATAGAGGTCAGCCTGAACGGTCTGTCCGCCACCTGTACCAGCCGCACGCACCACGATACCGCGGAAAGTCTTGCCTGCCGACCATTCCACCGAACCGTTGCTGTTCAACCTGACACAAGTACGACCGCTGGCTTCATAAGTCACATTGCTTTTCGCATAACTCGACTGGGTACTACCGCCAGAGACTGTACCCGCTTCGGCTTCATAACGCGTATAGGGCGCGTCATAGTAGCCTCTTTGCGCAAAAGCCGCAGCACCCGTAAAAAGCGCCATAACAGCCAATGCCAAAATTTTTGTTTTTTTCATTTTTAGTATTAGTTAAAGATTAAGTTAATATTCATTTATCACTTATTGATCATTATCTTATATGCGTTATTGCCACACTTGACGATGTACACGCCTGACGAAGGAACAGGTATTTGCACTATAGCGCCATCATTTGCTCCTGCTGTTGTCACCTTGCGCCCCAATGCATCCCAAAGAGAAATGTCATGCTTCGCATTTTCAACATACACACTTCCTCCATCTGCATACACACGAAATTCGGTTCCTGAGGTATCTTCCACACCATTGGTGTCCACTTCGAAAATAGCCGTGTATGTCTGATTTTTATTAGTAACCGTAATTTTATAGGGATTCTTTGTAGTTCCATCATCCCATTTAACAAAATTGTATCCGATTTTGGGAGTAGCCGTCAATTCCACTTTTGTACCACACGGATAAGTGTCGCCACCAGAGACTTCCCCCCATTCACCTTCATTTGCCATTACTGTAATTGTAAACGGAAGCCCATAAAAGATGGCTGTATAGTTGGCATTCTGTGTCACTGTTATCGTACGCGTAGGGTTCGTGTCACCGTCGCTCCACTTTTCAAACGCATATCCCGGTTTAGGATTGGCCGTCAATGTCACTTGCGCGTTTTCCACATAAGTTCCCGTTCCTGTTACTGTTCCCATCATAGCCAAAGAAGGCTTCACTGTTACTGTATAGTAGCCCGCGAAATCGCACGGATCGAGTTCCGTCGTTTCCTCTTTAAATACAAACTTTGCGCTGCCTGCCGACCTGTTCATAATGTTCGACCCGGTAACATTCTTAAAGTCGAAATTCTTAATAAAAACTGCTCCATTGACATTGGAACTGATATACAAACCATTATTGCCTACATTATGTTTGCCCACTCCGTCGATATTGATGTTTTCAAAACAAACCTTTAATTTCTTGTTTGAATTATTATAATTATTGACCGAAATAGCGTTACCTTTTGAATCAATGATATCAATATTTTTGAACGAAATATTTGGGATATCATATTGCGCGCCTGTCAGTGTGACATAAATGGCGCCATCGTATGAATTGTTCCACACATTCTGCTTCGTACCACCTTTGTACACGGAATTCTCGTATATTTCAATAAAACCACTATTATTGAAAGCGGTGCCTCCGAATGATGCATCAATTCTAATACCAATTTCAATCGGCTCGATAATCAGGCAATGGTGCGCCTTATGTTGCTTGCCACCGAAGAAGCCTATTCCAGCCGCACGCCAGCACAACTCTGAAGTGTTGTAGCGGTAGGTAACATTCACGCCAAGCCCCACACGGCTCCATGCAGCCATATCGTCATCTCCATTGTTCCTATAAGAGCAATGTTCCACCGTACTGTTTCTGCAAGCCGAAGCCAAGTTTGTCCCATCGGCATAGTTGTTACGAAAACGGCAATGCTTCACCGACAAATTCTGCGCATCCTCAATCCATGCTCCGCACTCAAAATGCTGCACCATGACATTCGATATGGTGGAATTTGCGCCGAAACTGCCGTTAAATCCCTTGCCGGGTTGCGTAGCCACATTCCTGTTGTAATAACGCTGGTTCAAAATGGTATTGACATACATGCCATCTACACCCACTCTATTTGAAGCCGACTCGAATCCGCGCCTTTTAAAATTGTCGTCATCTAAAGGTGCGCTAAAGAACAACTCCGTATAGAATATACCAGCCCCTTGAATTATTGTATTGTCATCATTGATATACAAACGCACAGGCACATTGTACTTCCCTTCCGGAATATAGATGGTCTTGCCGCCATTGTTGTTTATAAACGCCTGCAAATCACTGCCATCTCCTGTATATTTCACTTTCTCGCCTTCTATAGATTCAAAAGTCACAGGCTCCACTTTCTCCAGCTCTACAAAATCGATGGTGTAAGGACTCGCATTGTTATCTTCCTTGACCAATTTGAATACCGATCCGGCAGGAATTTCAATCTCAGGACGCAATATCACCTCGTCAAAGCGCATACGAAGGATGCCGCCTCTCAGTTTTTCATACGCCACATTATCACGCCCCGTAAAATACTGCCATGCCCAATAAGAATCCAACTGAATATCATCACGCAAAGCAATGGCATCGCCACCACGCACCGACTGATACACTTTCACTTTTTCGCCATTCACATACAGACCAAGATTTCCTACAGTACCTGTTCCGTCTATCGACGAAGTGGCATTATCTGGCAAAGAGAAACGGATAGTCATTGCATTGGCAGTGCTATCACAAAGCCATTGAATATAGTCGCCTTGATTCTGCAAAGTAACTGCCACTTGGTTTGTCGCCTCACTTTGCAACTGAGCGTTTTCAAAACTAGGCGATAAAATTTCTCCATTAGTTTCGCATTTGTACATTTCCGCCTCATAACGTTGCCAAGGGCGGTCGTAATACCCACGTTGGCGATCGTCTTCCGCTTGATAAGTTTTGTCCGCCTGAGCAAACAGAGAAACTGCGGCCAACAGAAAGGCAGACAACAAGATGGTCGTCTTTTTCATACTATTAATTATGTAAGGTTAACAAAATTGCGCAAAACGCACAATTTTCAAAGGTAGGAATTATATTCGTCACATCCTAACAAAAGAACAACTTTTTGCTGTTTTCTTTCTTTTTTCGCACAAAAAAAACGGACAAGAGACTTGCCCGTTTCCTTTCCAACATGCTTTTCTGTCAAAATACGATTTTTACTCTGATATTGCCACTTACTACGACATAAGCTCCTGCATTCAATGAAAAAGCAGCCGTACCTTCTGTTGAAGCAGTCTTTTGAGAGACTTTCTGTCCCAGCATATTGTAAACAGCCACTTCTGTACCTGCAGCAGCGCCACTCACCTCAACATAGCCGTTCTCGGCCGAAACGGCAAACGAGCCGTCTGAAGCGGGAACAAACACCGCATCGGCAGCGCAAGGTTCATTGTACAATCTGAATTCCTCTGGATATGCATCGTTTTTAATATCCAACGAGCAACCTTCAAAGTTCACATTATAATAGTTGGCGCCGCCCTTTACACCAGTCTTGACATAAAGGCCGTATGCGCTGGCATTATGAATATTGATGTTTTCTAGGCAGATGTTGGAAAATTCAAAGGTAGACGAAGGGGACGTAGAAAACAATATCGCGCTGTTACGACTATCATACAAATCCACATTTTCAACCTTTATATTACGTACGTCATATTTTGCATCGACCAAACTAAACCAAAAGGCAGGAACTGTATTTTTCCATGTAGAAGTGTTTCCTACCGTTCCGGCTCTATACACTGAGACATCAGACATTATCATCATTTCCGATTCATCGAATGGCGCACCTTTGAACTTCGCGTCAAAACGGACACCACCTTCAATCGGATCCAGCACCAGACAATGGTTAATATTGTGTCCTTTTCCACCGAACATGCCGATGCCAGATGCACGCCAGTTGCACTCTGATGTGTTATACCTGTACATCACATTTTCAGCCAATTTCGGTCTACCTTGTTTACTGCTCCATGATGCCATATCATCATCTCCGTTATTTCGATATGACACATATTCCACTGTAACATCCTTGCATCCGCCGGCCACATTTGTTCCGTCAGCATAATTATTACGAAAACGACAATGTTTTATCGTCAGGCCCTCTGCATCTGTCAGCCATGCTCCACACTCGAAGTGCTGCACCAAAACATTGGAAATAACAGAATTTGAACCGAAACTGCCATTAAATCCTTTGCCTGGCTGTTTGTTTTGATTTCTGTCGAAATAGCGCTGATTCTGAGTGCCGTTCAAATACATGCCATCCACCTTCACATTTGAAGAGTTTGAAGTCAGACCTCGCTTAGCGTAGTTAGAGGCATCAAATGGCGCACTGAAAAATATCTCCGTAAAGAAGATGCCTGCACCTTGCAATGTGGTATTTGCAGGTATCGACAAACGAACAGGAACATTGTACTTGCCCTCCGGGAGATATACTGTTTTACCCGCATTGTCATTCACAAATGCCTGCAAGTCAACGCCATCGCCTGTATATTTCACTTTTTCGCCCACGATTGACTCAAACGCAACAGGTTGCGCCTGCTCTAATTCAACAAAGTCAATGGTATAAGGTTTGGAGTTCTCATCTTCTTTCACAAGTTTAAAGGTGGCGCCAGCCGGTATTTCATTCTGGATGCGCAGTATCACTTCATCAAAACGCATACGCAAAACACTGCCGCTTTTAGTTTCATACGCCACACCTTTAGTCCCCGAAAAATACTGCCACGCCCAATAGGAATCAAGCAAAATATCATCACGCAATGCAACAGTATCAACATTGCGTGTCGCCTGCCAGACATTCATTTTCACACCATTCACATAAAGCCCCAAAGTTCCAGTAGTACCTGTTCCCTCATCCAAAGCTGTTGCGTTGTCGGGCAACGAGAAACGGATAGTCATGGCATTTGCAGCAGAGTCCGCTGTCCATGCAACATAGTCGCCTTTTTCCACCAAATCGACGGCCATCTGATTGGTGGCTTCGCTTTGGATATGTGCATTGGTTGTACTCAAAGGCAGCACCTCAACATTTGTTTCACACTTGTCCGTTTCGGCTTCATACCTAAGCCACGGACGGTTATAGTAGCCACGTTGGCGTTCATCTTCACGCTGATATGTTTTGTCTGCTTGAGCACACAAAGCGCCTGCCGTCATCATAGCAGCAAAAAACAATGTAATTTTTCTCATATATTTAAGGTTATAACAAGGCTATTTGACTTTATACAACTTTCGTCTATAAAATCATTATATACAAAAAAAGAGAGGAACAGACTCCTGCCTATTTCTCTCTCTTGAAAATTTATGTATCAAAATACGATTTTTACTCTGGCATCGCCATTCACAACGACATACGCTCCGGCATTCAATGTGAATCTAACATTCCCGATTTCAGAAGCAACACCTCCTGCAACCTTCTGACCCAGCATATTATAAACAACCACTTCTGTGCCTGCCTCTGCGCCACTTACCTCCACATTGCCATTCTCAGCCAATACGGTAAACGAACCATCTGGAGCGGGTACAAACACCGCATCGGCAGCGCAAGGTTCATTGTACAATGTGAAATCCTCTGTATATGCATCGTTTTTAATATCCACCGAGCAACCTTCAAAGTTCACATTATAATAGTTGGCACTACCCTTTACACCCGTCTTGAAATAAAGACCGTACGTACCGGCATTATGAATATTAATATTTTCGAGGCAAATGTTAGAAAATTTGCGGGCAGCAACATTAGAAGTAAACATTATCGCGCTATTTTTGCTGTCATACAAATCAACATTCTCGAATTTCACATTCTGTACATCATACTTGCCGCCAGCCATACTGAACAATATTGCCGGGGCAGACGTGTTCCATGTTGAAGTGTTGCCAACTGTTCCTCCTTTATAAATCGATATATCAGAAAGCACCATTATTTCCGAAGCATCAAATGCACGTCCTGCATATTGCGCATCTATACGGATACCGCCCTCTATCGGGTCTGTTATCAAACAATGGTGCACTTGATGTCCTTTTCCGCCAAAGATGCCAATGCCCGAAGCACGCCAGTTGCACTCCGACACATTGTAGCGGAATGTAAGGTTCTGCGCCAATCCGGCACGGCTCCACGAAGCCATATCGTCATCTCCATTATTTCTGTACGACATAAACTCCATCGTACAATCTTTGCTGGCAGAAGCAATATTTGTTCCGTCGGCATAATTGTTTCTGATACGGACATGCTGCATCAAAAGCGACTTTGCGCCTTCCAACCAAGCGCCACACTCAAAATGCTGCACCAAAACATTGGAAATAACAGAATTTGAACCGAAACTGCCATTAAATCCTTTGCCTGGCTGTTTATTTTGATTTCTGTCGAAATAGCGCTGGTTTTGAGTGCCGTTCAAATACATGCCATCCACCTTCACATTTGAAGAGTTTGAAGTCAGACCTCGCTTATTGTAGTTAGACGCATCAAATGGCGCACTGAAAAATATCTCCGTAAAGAATATTCCAGCACCTTGCAATGTGGTATTGGCAGGTATCGCCAAACGAACAGGAACATTGTACTTGCCCTCCGGGAGATATACTGTTTTGCCCGCATTGTCATTCACAAATGCCTGCAAGTCAACGCCATCGCCTGTATATTTCACTTTTTCGCCCACGATTGACTCAAACGCAACAGGCTGCGCCTGCTCTAATTCTACAAAGTCAATGGTATAAGGATTGGAATTTTCATCTTCCTTCACAAGTTTAAAAGTGGCCCCAGCTGGTATTTCATTCTTGGTGCGCAGTATCACTTCATCAAAACGCATACGCAACACACTGCCGCTTTTAGTTTCATAAGCCACATTTACCCTTCCCGTGAAATACTGCCATGCCCAATAAGAGTCCAACAGAATATTGTCACTTTCATTTATACCTGTGGTTGTGCGTGTTGCCTGATACACACTAACCTTCTGGCCGTTCACATACAATCCGACATTTCCTGTAGTTCCCGTACCCGCAACGCTCGATGTGGCATTGTCGGGCAATGAGAAACGGATAGTCATTGCATTGGCGGCTTTTTCGCTGGTCCATTCCACATAGTCGCCTTTATTCACCAGATTAACGGCCACTTGATTGGTCGCCTCACTCTGAATATTTGCATTGGCAGTACTTGCGGGAAGCACAGTGGCGTTTGTCTTGCATTTACCAGTTTCTGCCTCGTAGCGCAGCCACGGACGGTTGTAATATCCACGCTGACGGTTGTCTTCCGCCTGATAAGTTTTGTCTGCTTGCGCATACAAAGAACCTGCAGCCAACAATACTGACATCAAGATTGTAATTCTTCTCATAAATAAAATATTAGGTTAACAATAGTTCAAAATTAAACTTTTTTTTTCAAATACAACGGAAAACAGCACATTTTATTGTCTGACGCCTGATTTTACGCCAACATTTTTATACATTCCACAACGAAATAATAGAAAAGCACCAACGATGCTGTCACCTTGAGCAAAACACCAGCCAAGAAACCGAGGAATGCGCCAAATCCTGCTTTCAGAGCCAAATCAAATGGTTTGTCGGCAAGCATCTCGCCTATCACTGCACCTATAAACGGAAATAGTATGATACCAAGCGGACCGCCGAAAAGACCGGCCACAAGCCCTATCGTACAGCCTATAGTGCCTGCCTTGCCTCCGCCAAAGCGCTTCGTGCCCCAAATCGGAATCAAATAGTCCAACACTTGTATCACAACTACGGCGATGCCCCATCCCACCAGAAATTTTACGCTGAAACATTCCGCATGCGTGAAATGCAACAACAACACACCCACATAGCTCAGCGGTGTACCCGGCAGCCCAGGCAACACTCCGCCCAGCAACCCTACCACCATGCACACAAAACCTATCACCATCAATATGACATCAGCACTTTCCATTTTCTATAAAAATTAATGTTTCTTTTTTATATCGTTTTCAATTCTTCCACCAATTGTTTCATACCTTCCGTAGCCTTCTTGGCAATACAACGCACCGGCCGAACAGTTTGCGCAGGCTTGGGGTCAATCAGATAGACGGGCACATCAGAAGGCGCATAATTGAGCAAACCGGCTGCCGGATACACCTGCAACGATGTGCCTACCACTACCACCACATCGGCATCGGAGAGCATTCGCACGGCATTCTCGAACTCGGGCACCGCCTCGCCAAACCACACAATAAACGGACGCGCTTGCGTCTGACCAATTTTGTCACCGATATGTATGTCGGCATAGCCGATGCTCTCGACCACCGTTTTCGACTCATCGCAAGCCTTGGTCAGCTCGCCATGCAGATGGAGCACTTGCGTACTGCCAGCCCTTTCGTGCAAATCGTCCACATTCTGCGTGATGACCTGCACCTCGAAATCTTTTTCCAACGCCGCAATGGCAAGATGCCCCGCGTTGGGTTGCTTGCTCTCGAGCGAGCGGCGCATATTGTTGTAGAAGTCAAGCACAAGTGACGGATTGCGATACCAGCCCTCGATATCGGCCACATCAGACACATTGTAGTTCTCCCACATGCCGTCGCTGTCGCGAAAAGTGCTGATGCCGCTCTCGGCGCTCATGCCGGCACCTGTTATAAACACAATTTTTTTCTTCATAGCACTTCATGTTAACACACAACAAAGATATGAAAAAAGACGGATAAAAAAAACGGAGCCGCATGCGACACCGTTTTCCTTATTCATTTCAAATGCGGTTTATTCCAAAACCACTTTTTCAAATTTCACTGTAAATTCTACACGGCGGTTCTGCTGACGACCTGCAGCTGTGCTGTTTGTCGCCACCGGTTCGTCCTGACCTTTTCCTTCGGAAGTGATTCTATCAGCGGACACGCCTTTCTGCTCGAGGTATGCCTTGACTGCTGCGGCACGTTTCTCCGACAGAATCTGGTTCTTCTGCTTGTCGCCTGTATTGTCGGTGTGTCCTACTATGTGCAGGTTGTATTCCGGATTCATCTCCATCACTTTGGCTACATTGTCCAAAATAGCGTACGAAGAAGAGCGAATCACATCCTTGCCTGTTTCGAACTGTATGCCTTGCAAAGCCTGTTGGAAAAGTTTCTTCACTTCGGCTTTCACTTCGGGGCAACCGCTGTTGGCCTCAACGCCTGCCACTGTCGGACATTTGTCGAGATAGTCTGCTATGCCGTCGCCGTCTGAGTCTTTAGGGCAACCGTTTTCATCAACCATGCCGTATACTTCGGCCGGCGTGCCAGGACATTTGTCGAGATAATCGGCCACACCGTCGCCATCGGTATCCTTCGGACAACCGTTCTCATCTATTGTGCTGTAGGCCTCTTTCGGAGTGTTCGGGCATTTGTCAAGATAGTCGGCTACGCCATCGCCGTCAGCGTCTTTCGGGCAACCGTTTTCATCCACTGCTCCTTGCGCTTCGGCTGAAGTGTTCGGGCATTTATCGAGGTAATCGGCCACACCGTCGCCATCGGTATCCTTCGGACAACCGGTTTCGTCAACCTCGCCCATTGAGCTGTCGGTGTTCGGACATTTGTCGAGATAGTCGGGCACACCGTCGCCGTCAGTATCTTTCGGGCAACCTGTTTCGTCCACTGTTCCTTGCGCTTCGGCAGGCGTTTCAGGACATTTGTCTTTTCTATCCCAAACTCCGTCGCCATCGCTATCCTTTTTCGCTTTTCCATTGCGGAAAGTCATCATCAAACCGAAAGACACATTCGCCTCCTTGTTCTTGTACGGAACACGGTCGCTGTCGTAAGCCAAAGGAATGAAATCGCTGGCCACATACAGATAGAAGATGCCCAGACGCGCACCCATAGCGGCGCCGAAATCGCTATATTCGCCTCCAAGCGAGGTGTAGCTCAAAGTAAAGTTGAACCAGCTCTTTGGCATGAAGTTAGCTGATACGGTCAAGTCTTCGTAAAGCGTTTTTTGGAAGAATGAGGTCTTAGAAGCCAAACCGAATGTGATTTTGTCGTCCAAAATGCCGTATTCTGCACCCAACATCACTTTTGCTGAAAGCATAGTGTTGAATTTATGGCCTTCGGTAGTCTTATATCCCACATAATCGTTTATCTGTGTTCCGTATTGTTCCCAATAAGTACCGTAGTTTTCTGAAGTCTCGTCTTCATCGTAGATATGCGCCCATTCGCCATCAGCTTTCAGCTTGGTGCCGCCCTTGCGCCAGCGGATGAAACCGAGGTCGAGCAACGAAGCGGAGAGTGTCAGGTGCTCAATGGGCTTGTAAGTGGCACCCAAATCGAACGAAACGCCCAGCCCATTGCAGAAGCCTTTGGCTTTGGCGTGCTTGAAATTCACATCCATGCCATTGAGCGAGCCGTCTTCGGCAATGTCGTATGTAGCATAAGGGATGGTTCCCATTATCTGACCGTCGATGCGGGCATCCCAGCCGTACTTGTTCGCACCGAAGGCGAATTCGTCAAATTTGGCGTATGCTCCGGCATTTCCCACAAGGAATTTAGCCTTGGCACCAGCCGCCCATTTTTCGTTTATCTCGCGCGAGAAGCCCAAAGCAAACTCTGTCCATACCAGTTCTTTGGTTCCCAGTTTTGAGAATTTATACCATTCCACATCTTCACCTTCGGCACCATACAGACCCAGATCGGCCAATCGGCGCGGAATGTTGAAGAATACCTCGTCGCGCACCGAAGCGCCGAACGAAATAAAATTCTTCTCTTTCACGCGGAAACCGAACGAAAGCAAATCTACGCGCGACTCTTGTTTGAGCTTCAGCGTGTGTCTTGTCTTGTCGTAGAGTTTGTCGATGTTTTGTGCGCCGTCTTCCCAGAAAAAGAGGCCGTTGGCATCCTTAAAGTGTTTGTAAGCCACCGAGTTGTTGTGAGCTCCTACATAAAATGCCGGCACAATAGGCAGATCGACATACACGCCTTGAATCGGCTGAAACGCCGGGTTCAGCTTATGACGCAGCGGATTGTTCCTCATGTAGTACAACGAGGACACCTCCTGTGCCATAAGCGCGCCGCCGCACAAGAGGAAAAGGGTAAGAAATCGTAATTTTTTCTTCATAATAAAAACTTTATTTATTTCAACGGCACAAAGGTACTGAAAATGTTATGAATTTGTTGCCGAAACTATATAAATTCATTAAGAATCAGTTTTGAAAACAATCATTTTTCCCGACATTTTTCATATCGGGGAGCAAACAAGTAGCAAAGAGGTAGCGGAGAGGTAGCGAACAAATAGCAGAGAAATAGCAGAGAAACAGCGAACAAGTAGCGAAGACGATTTTTACAAGGTGTTGAATATCAATAAATTATAGTTTTAATTACATCAATAAAAAACTAAATATCAACAAGTTAAGTGATTTTTCTCTGCTTCCAGAGCTCTCTGGAACGAATTGACGAAACAGAAAACACATATCCTTTTCATCACTTCAATCCTTTCCATAAATAAAACCCTCCGTTCGGCGTAGCGTTTTCGCTACGCCGTTGCTAACGGCAAAGCCCGTTGCCGCCGCTAATGTAGTGCAGTTCTACGATATTGCCAAGAGAATCGGTAAGTTTTTCGTAAAGAGCAAAAGAGATGAACGCATTTGTTCATCTCTTCTGTTTCCCTAAAACTCAATCAAACATTTTTCAAAACCTTTTAACGAGTCTTGTAAAAGAAAGTATTTCAAACTTCCTCGTGGTATATATATTTCTTTTAAAGAAAAGCAAGTATCGAATACATATTGTCCCATTTTTAGCGTTGGATTTCTTATTACGACTTTTTTAAGATTCACACATGCAAAAAAAGCTCTAACCTGTATTTCCTCTACTGTTATAGGAATTTCTACAAATGTAAGACCTGTTCTTCCTTCAAAAGCAAAAGCCCCTATGCATCTGATATTACTGGGAATAACAAAGTTTCCTCTACATTCCTCAGTTGAAACATATGTAAGTTTATTTTCTTCCTGTATTATTTCCATAACAATATCAATAACGAGGTGATAAATTGTATTCTGATTTTATCAAGAGAATTGGCGAATTATAGGAAAACCTAAACTTCAACTACTTCGTTTCTATTATCAGCATTCCTCTTCTTCCTTTTTTCCCATATATCGGGACAGCCTGTTCTTTCGTCAGTTTTTCTATGGATATAACATCCTCCTTCTTAATCCTAGACAACACATCTTCTTTTTCTGATTTCGTCGACAAAACGGTGCTATTTAATGACACTGACATATTTGTTGAGATACAAATCATCAACCACCATGTATAATAATCTTTTTTTAGTTTTATTGGGTATCCAATTTTATTCGGAAATATTTTCTTCGGGATTGTCACAGTTTTAAATCTCGTGATTTCTTTTTTATTTAGCTTCAATTTAAAAAAATCCACACTGTCCATTTGGAGTCCATCCACATAATATTCGACTTTCGTTGGTCTTATCCCACAAACTAAACGAATTTCTTGAGCGTTTGCATTTGCAACAAACACACAAACCCAAAAGATAAAAAATATATTTTTACACATAATATTTCTTACTTTTAAAAAAAGTAAAATGGATAATATCTCAAAAAAGAATCTCTTATAGGATTAACAATCTGCGTCCCACCATAATTCAAACCAGTATTGTAACGATTTATAACATACGAATCAATTGGCATAAAATCGAATTCACCATGATATGGAGATGTTTTAAGTATCTCATTATATTTGTTAAATGCCACATCCAATGCATTAACCTTATCACCATTATTAAGATAAACTGTTTTCTCAAACCCATCCCAATGAGTGTGATACATCGCTTTTGCATCATTAGGAATTCCATTGGGTAAATCTATTCCATATGAATGTCGCCAAGATTTAGGAAATCTCTCTACTGTTCCATTCTCCATTATAAAACCGCCATATTCTTTATGCCAGAATCTTGCCCGTTGGAAATCCGCTTGCATAGTTTTATATTGCTTATAATTAAGGCCAACACCACCCATATTATTACCTCCTGTTTTCCATGCAATAAACGAAGTCAATTCATAAGTGCCATAGGACAACGCTCCACCTAAAAGCATAGAGATTCCTATTTGCTTCAAATTTCCACCGTTCAAAGCCGTATTCAAGCCTGCTGCAACAGCACCGCCACAAAATGCGCCTGCTCCGCCTCCGATAGCCGCACCGACTCCACCGCCTACCAATCCTGAAAATCCTCCTATAAGACCACCTTTTAACATTGAGATGCCATCCCAATTTGTAGCAAGTCCATTAAAACCGGCCCCAGCAACCGCACCTCCAGCCATTCCAGCCAACATAGCTCCGCCACCTGCCGCACTTACGCCAACAGACGCGAAACCAGAGGCTCCACCTATTATTGCACCGCCAGCTATATATCCGAACATATTCCAACCCGTAGCTCCATTTTGATGCCCAATCACAGCTCCTGAAGTTGCACCTATCACCGCCCCAATTATCACAGGCACAAACCATGCAATTTCTCCACTTGGGTCAATGTATTGCATCGGGTTGCCGTAGCAGTAGGCGTAGCGGTTGTAGTTCAGCCAGTTGTCGGGAGCCTGCACATACGGGTCGGGGCTAAGGAACTGCAGCAGCCACGGGTCGTACATTCTGCCATTCATATTTATCAAGCCGAACTCCGGCAGATATTCATGCATGGTGTAGCCGCGGTTCACCCCTATGCCGCGCAAATCACTTGCGTCACTCTCCACATTCCAATCGCTCGCTTCCACGCGGTTGCCCCACGGGTCGTAAGCCAACCTATAGACAGAACCGCCGTCCTGTCCGGCAAGGGCTATGAGGTTGCTCTGGTAATCGGTGAAGGCGTGGTAGAGCGTATCGCCGCCAGCCGTCTTAACATACACGCCGCAAAGCCCGTTGCCGCCGCTAATGTAGTGCAATTCTACGACATTGCCAAGAGAATCCGTCAGTTTTTCATATCCGCCAATGTAAATGCGCGTTTCTATGGGCTGTTCGTCCTTGTACAGCACGCTCTTGCGGCGCTGCTCATCGGGGCCGTAGAAGAGTTCGTAGCGGTAATCGCCCTCGGCTATCGTTTCCGCCTTGCGGAAAGGCGTATAAGTGATGCGCTGCTCGTCGTGCGGAATGTTCTCAATATCAGCCGCAACAGAGGTAACAGCGTGCTTCGGATAGCCGTACTCGCCGTAGGCGAGTTCGTAGGAATCGTCAGCATCCACATTGGAGATATTGCCCGTGGCGGTGTTGTATTGAAGGCGGTTTCGCTTCTTGATTGCATTTTCACTGTCGTACAAATCCCACGCCGTAAGACGGCCCATATTGTCGTAGGCGAATCGGTACGAATCCCCAGTGAGCAGGTTGCGCTTTTCGCTCATCTGCCGTTTGGCGTTGTACGAATAGGCGAGGCTGAAAAGCGTATCGCAGGCCTCCGAAAGCGGCTGCCCCATGAAGTTGTATGAGGCTGTGCGCAGGTGGTTGCCCACTCGCTCCTTTGTGATACGGTTGTATTCGTCACACGCTTGGAACTCCCACAGCGTACAGCCGCGGCTGTCGGTCACTTTCGTGAGGTAGCCGTAGGCATTGTAGGTGTTCTCCACATAGTAGCCGCTCGGATAGGTCTCCTTCACGAGGTTGCATGCTGTCGT
>SUXD01000018.1 GCA_015061145.1 Bacteroidales bacterium
TATCGGCACATTCGCAATTCACGCTTATGCCGCTCATTGCATACACGCTGACCAACGTTTTCAACCTCGACACCGCATTGGCCGTAGGCATTATTCTTGTCGGATGCTGCCCTGGAGGCGTCTCAAGCAACATCATGTCGTTCTTATGCAAAGGCGACGTGGCTTTTTCGGTAGGAATGACGACAGCATCTACACTTTTAGCGCCCATTGTCACGCCAATGCTCGTACTTTGGCTGGCCGGAGAAAAGATACATGTTGATGCCGCAGGCATGTTTCTGAACATCCTCATCGTCACCATCATCCCCGTAAGCATCGGTTTCGCTTGCAACGCACTTTTGGGGAAGAAGGCGCAGTTCAAAAAAATACGCAATATCATGCCGTCGTTCAGCGTGATAGCACTGGCTTGCATTGTGGGCGGTGTAGTGTCTTTGGTGCACGACAACCTGATTGCAGGAGGCGCATTGCTATTCCTTTGGACTTTCTTCGTAGTGTTCTGCCACAACACATTAGGCTACATCACCGGTTATACGGTAGGAAGCATAGCAAAATTCAACCGTGCCAAGAAGCGTACCATTTCTATCGAAGTTGGAATGCAGAACGCAGGACTGGCGACGAATCTCGCCACGCAATTTTTCATTGCAGCATGCCCGCTGTCGGTAGTGCCATGCGCCATCAGTTGCGCTTGGCACTCCATTTCAGGAACGATCCTCGCCTCTTTGTTCAATTTGTCAGAAAAAAGAAATAGATAAGAAGCAGTTTCGGATTCTTAGAGTCTGTTTTTGGACTCTTTTATTTGTTATTTTTTGGGAAAACCATTCTCAAATTATATCAATATAATTTAAACAATCCCCCACAAAAAAAATCTTCCATCTCCATACGAAAACAATATTTTCCTAACATTAAAAATTTTAACAAAATTAACACACGGTTATTCCTCAAGCATGCATTAACACCCTAATGTTAAACAAACTTACATAAATATTTTCATTTTTTCGCTTTTTGTTTGCGTAATTTCACGTTTATTATTATATTTGGGAGAATTGCTTTTTCTTTGAATAAAAGCAAAAAAAATGTTATTCGGAGAAAAAGAAAAGAATTGGGAGGAAAGCGTCAATTTAGTAAATTTGACGAATGTTAGCATTTTGGAAAATGTCAACAAATTTCCGTGTTACAACAAAGAAATATCATTACCTTACACTATTATAGCGATAATCACAGAAGGTAATGCGGAGGCAATATACGACCTTCGTCGAGTTATTATAAATAAAAACGAAGTGGCCATTATTCCGCCGAACCATACATTAAAAGCGATTAAAACCAGCAACAATTATCGTTCGACACTAATTGTCATATCAAGAAAGTTCTCTGATTATATTGAAAAAAGGTTGCTAAAAAACCATTACGCCAAATTTCATACATCCCCCACTTTCTCGATAAACGACGAGCAGTTGGACGAAATCATGAGAATTTGCAGTGTACTGAAAATTATAGAAGAAAATGAACTGAACCAACGGACAGAATATCTTTACAACACATTGGAGCTGTTACTGTCGTTGCTCAACCATTATCAAAAAGACATGGAAGAAAATTACATCTTGTGGCAAAAACAAAGTGAACGAATTTTTGCGAAATTCTGCGATTTACTCTCAGAAAAATATCGCGCACACAGAAATGTGGAGTATTATGCAAATCAGCTGAACATCACTCCTAAGCACTTCTCAAAAATCGTGAAAACAGAAACAAATGGCACTACTGCAACGAAATACATTGCGCAGTATGTATGCCGAAACGCAGAAAAAATCTTACGCTCGCGACCAGACCTGAACATACAGGAAATCAGCGACCTGCTAGGATTCAGCGAACAATCGTCGTTCTGCAGATACTTCAAACGGACTACAGGCGTATCGCCCAAAGCTTATCTGCTCAGACATAAATAAAAACAAATAAAGCGGAACTTTTCAGTTCCGCTTTTATTACTTCTATTCCGTTTTTAGAAATTTTGAAATCTTAAGAAATTACCTTTATACATTGCTTTTAATATAATCTCTAATGCTACCTGATTATTTTCACAGCGTTAGAGCCTTGCGTAACAACATATACCCCAGACAACAAACCTGACGGTACTTCTTTCAAAGAATCATACTCGCCGACTAACACGCCCAACAAGGTATAGCATTTCAGCGGTTTTTCAAAATCCACGCCGACAGGCTTCAACCGAGTGTCCTCTATAATAGTCAATGTTCCGCCGACACGGCTCATCACGCCGGCCAGGCTTACGCCATCGCCAGTAGCACCGCTCATATATATCGTAATATCGCCGCCTGTCTGTATGAAATTGCCAGTGTCATCCGTTGCCCCTCCATCCTTAACCGACACTTGTATTCCATCATCGGAAAAACCTTTTATATTCAGTTCGCCGCTTTCCATCAGAAAATATTGACTACAGTTGATGCCATCTTGAACAGCCGATAAGACATTAACTGTGCAATTTTTCTGTTCGCAGCTCTCATTGCTCAAAATGCCGTGCGCAGTATTGCCACACAAATTCAGCACACCCTTCCCTTTGAGCTCAAGCGAACCGACAGACACAATACAACCGTTCCAATCGCCATCAGTGCCGTCTGACAAATAATTTTCAGTTTCGCTTTTCACGCTCAATACTGTACACTTTTCATTCTGAAAATTCAAAGCAGGTCCACTCTCATTATTTAAATCTATATTATCAAGGACTATCGTAGTCCGAAAATCCGCAAAAAGAGAAAAGCTTCCATCTGTTGTTGCTCCGCTTAAGAAATATGATATTTCGCCACATGTTTCATCGCTCACTTCATCACTTTGCGACACAACCACTTTCGAACCAGAAACGGAAACCGTCACATATTCAGATATATTTTCTGCAACAGAAACAACAGCCGAACCTTCATTATAAGTTATATAAACCGTACTATTCGTTTGCATGTCAACATCACCACCCTCACCTTTCTCATCAGAAAAATACATTTTCGAAAGTTGAGTTATCGGCAGCCGAACATCATCAACTAAATCATTGTATATCAACAGTTCATCATCCTGTATTCTCATCTCAAGCCCACTCACTGACATCAATGTCGTATCATTACCCGACACAAATGTCAAATAAGTATACTGGGATGCATGAACTCCAGCAAAAACAACAGTCGAAAGGATAAAAAGCAATATTTTCTTCATAATCATTTTTTTCAACGTCCATTCGGTCCACCCGAGCTATTAGAAGAATAAATTTCAAGCTCGACAGATTCGCCGCCACTCACTGTTCCGTCTACGACAACCATACCATTAAAATATTCTGTGCCGCCCGACACTGTCACGCCTTTAGTCAATGTCGGCGTCGAAGATGTTGACACAACGATACTCGACCCTCCACTGGATGGCGTTTCGAAAACAACCTCCAACACACCTCCATTATAAAGAGCGTACCAAGTGTTAGCGACATATGATGAGCTACTCGAACTGCTACCCGGTCCAGACTGACCTGGACCGAATTGACCTGGGCTTTGGCTGCTGGAAGAGTTTTTCAGTTTATAGCAAGCTTGCGTCATGCTTGCTCCCGATTCAATATCGCTAATAGCAATAAGCGTACCTCCTTGCACGTAGAGTTTTTTCTGATTCTCAGTATTAGCATCCAACGCCACTTCCGGCGAAGATGCTCCTATTGCATAGACCAAACCACCCTGCACATACAAATTGCCATTGGCATCGATACCGTCGTTGTTTGTTGCACGTACAAACACATAACCTCCACTCAGATACATGTCTTGCGCCGAATTTATCGCATCGTCGTACGAATTTACGGTCACTATTCCGCCAGAAATGTTCAAGGTGTTTTTACTCTCTATTCCTTCGCCATTGTAGCCTGTCGTTGTTACATTCACCACTCCGTCAGAAATTATCAGACCTCCGCTGTACTTTGTTGTACTTCCCGACTCATCTTTCAAACCAGCCTTAAGCCCTTTCGGTGACGAATAATATCGACTGTCAATCTTATCAGTTTCACCCGTATAATTTAAGTTCTCTGTTGTACCATTATTATAGTACAAACCGCCACTTGTACTAACAGTTGTTGTTCCTCCCGAAATCGTCATCACGCCATCACACTTTGCACCCTTCCCTCCTGAACCTGTACTTGTAATGGTTATTGTTCCGCCACTGATGTTCATATTGCCATCGCAACTTAAACCTGCCGCAGCTTTTGTTTCCCAGTTAGAAGAGTCGTCATCGTCATCATCCCACACGCCATTGCCTGAAGTATAAACGACGACAGTTCCGCCAGATATGTTGATATCACCTTCGCCTTTGATGCCTTTAGCCGCATCGGCAGATGTGTTGATATTAACAGTCCCGCCTGCCACATAAATATTTCCGCTATCCTCATCTTCGTGATTTGCAGTTTCGCCCGTCGAGCCTGTATCTGTATCATCAATATCACATTGAATGCCATCGTCAGCAGTGCCATTGATGGTTATCTCGCCGCTTTCCATCAAAAAATATTGCGAACAGTTTATGCCATCGCCCGCAGCTGACAACACATTGAGCGTTGCGTTTTTTACAGTCATATATTCACCGGTCTTAATAGCATGTTTTTTATTTCCATACACATTAAGAGTACCCTTTTGCTTGAACTCTGCATGTCCTTTCACATACAAGCACCCTTTTTGAGAACCATCGACATCGTCAGCGAGGGTGTTTGAAGTGCCTTCTGCAATCTTTATGTTTATACGTTTGCCATTCTGTATATGCACAGCGGCACCGCTATAAACAAAGTTGGAATTCGACAACGTCAATCCTGCAAGTTCAACCGAAGCCTTGTACGAACCAGACATATAAAATTCACCATCATCCGAGGCGCCAGACAAAGTATAAGTTATCTCTGACGCCAAATTGTCACTCTGCTCAATTTTCACATGCGCGCCACTATATGTTGGCGTGATGTATTGCGCGACATTGCCAGCAACAATTATTTCTGCCGAGTTACCATAATAAACGACACCAACCGTATTGTCAACCACAGAAGTGTTGTCAACATACATTCTCGTAATGTCAGCAAGAGCAAACTTCTTGCTCATAATGGTAAGCGTTTCACCATTTGAGTATATCATATCACCTGTCTGCGAAGCAGGAAAGCGATAAGTCACCATATCTGTCACCACATTCAGCGTTTGTGACCAGCCAGACAAAGTCAACGCCAACGACATAAGCAAAAAAACATTTCTCTTCATTTCAATATTTTTTTAATGATTCCTGAATTACTTTTTATTATATACACGCCTCTGGGAAGCGCATCAAGAGCCTCTGCCTCACTTGAAAAAACACCCATCTGCGTTCCCACGACAGAAAAAACAACAACTTTTTCGGAAAAGCACCCCTGCACTTGCGGCATCGCAGTCGTTTCAGAATCGAAATACATCTTACTTAACGCCAAAATCGGGAAAGACGTATCGCCATCTATGTTTGTCACTTGCAAATTCTCGTCAGAAACTGACATCGTAAGCGATTCTACAGAGACTGTCGTAAGTTCTCCATTTGACGTTTGAAATACAAGATAAGGATAATCGTAAGCATGTGTCACCGCAGAACACATCAACAAAAAAAAGAGCCATAACTTTTTCATACCTCTGCAAAATTAGAATTCAAACAAAGATAGAAACTTACTTACACTTTTTTATAAAAAAAAGAGCATATAATATATACAAAAATTCATCTTTTATATATTTTTGTTAAAAAAAAGACACATGAACAAATTGAGTCCAGCACATCTTGAATTCGAGAATAGAGTAATAAATATATCTACAAAAGACATTGAAATTCTTGAAAATGTAGATAGATTCCCTGTATATGGGAAAGATTTCACAACAGACAATCTGATTATTTGCATCAATCACCATGGAACAGGACATGCAATTTATGATTTGCAAAAGGTAACATTTTGCAGAAACGACGTTGCAGTCATCATGCCACATCACACAATTAAGGCAATAAGTTCCAGTGACGACTACTTGGTCACTTTAATCGTAATTTCACAAACATTTTTTTGAGAATCATGGAAATCCAACAGATACACAAATTTCTAACATATCACAATTCTCCTTCTTACACACTTAACAATCAACAAGCGGAACAGTTGAAAAGCATAACATACTTATTGAAAAATATCAGCGAAAGTATAAGGGAAGACCGTCAAGAACTATTATACAAAGCTCTCGACATATTTTTCGCTTTCTTGAATTTATACCGCCATGACAGTGGTGAAAATGAGAAAAAAAGCAACAAGATTTTCTACGAATTCTGCAATTTATTAGCAAAAAACTACAAAATTTCACACAAAGTGAAGTATTATGCAGAGCTTCTGCACATCACCCCTAGGCACCTGTCAAAAGTAATCAAAACAGCTACAGGCAAAAGCGGGAACTACTACATAACGAATTATATTATGACTCGTGCAAAAGACGTCCTCACTTCAAGGAGCGATTTAAGCATACAGGATCTATGCGACCTGCTAGGATTCAGCGAGCAATCGTCGTTCTGCAGATACTTCAAACGGACTACAGGCGTATCGCCCAAAGCTTATCTGCTCAGACATAAATAAAAACAAATAAAGCGGAACTTTTCAGTTCCGCTTTTATTTGCACCCATGATTTATTGCAAAATCAGATACGATCTAGCACTTTCTTTATCAGCGCTTTTATCGCTTCCTGATAGTTGACATTCGCTTTCTTCGCCAATCGGTTGGCTATGATGCAGCAAACCGTCATGGCACGATGTCCGAGCATAGCCGACAAACCAGCGATAGCCGAACTCTCCATTTCAAAATTCGTAATTCGGTGACCGTTGTATTCAAACGATTCTATATTCTCATTCAATTTCGGATCGGCGAGTTTCAAGCGCACCTCACGCCCTTGCGGCCCATAAAAACCGTTGGCTGAAATCGTCACACCGCGAATCATATCGTCTTTGGCTATCTGATCCACAAGAGCGGCATCGGCACTCACCACATAAGGCTCGTTATGATGTGCCGCCCAATGGGTATGTTCCTTAAAAGCCTCCACAAAATCCGCCTCGTTCACCTTATCTTTATCGGCATAGAAATTTAACAGCCCGTCGAAACCTAGAGATTTTTCGGACACCACAAAACTGCCCAAATCACACTCGGGCTGCAAGCCGCCCGAAGTTCCGATACGCACAAAAGTGAGCTTTTTCAACTGCTTTTTTACCTCTCTTGTGGCAAAATCGACATTGACCAACGCATCGAGTTCAGTTATCACAATATCGCAATTGTCCGTTCCAATTCCCGTAGAAACTGCAGAAATACGTTTCCCTTTGTACATGCCTGTTATAGTACGAAACTCACGATTCTGCACGTCACACTCCACGCTGTCGAAAAACGAAGCCACCAACGGCACACGATTCTGGTCGCCTACCAATATGACTTTGTCGGCAAGCTGCTCGGGCAACAAATGCAGATGAAACACACTGCCGTCGGCATTCAGTATCAACTCCGAAGACGCAATCATTGACAATTAATAATTAACAATTAATAATAGGCGGTTATTTGTTGACGGGTTTAGACGCATTAGGATTTACCGCAGGTTTGGCGATTGACTCACGCATCGAAGTGTCGGCCTCGATATTTTTCATACGATAATAATCCATGATGCCTAAATTTCCGTTTCTGAAAGCTTCAGCCATCGCTTTAGGCACTTCAGCCTCCGCTTCAATCACTTTAGCGCGCGCCTCCTGTGTTTTGGCTTTCATTTCTTGCTCGCTTGCCACAGCCATCGCACGACGCTCTTCGGCCTTGGCTTGCGCTATGTTCTTGTCGGCTTGCGCCTGATCTATCTGCAACGCCGCACCAATGTTCTTACCTATATCTATGTCGGCAATATCGATGGAAAGAATCTCGAACGCCGTACCGGCATCCAATCCTTTTTTTAGTACCAGCTTCGAAATAGAATCTGGATTTTCGAGCACCGTTTTATGCGAATCGGACGAACCGATAGACGAAACGATACCCTCACCTACACGCGCAAGCACCGTTTCTTCACCGGCACCACCCACCAATTGCTTAATGTTGGCTCGCACCGTGACGCGCGCTTTGGCTATCAGCTGAATGCCATCTTTGGCCACTGCCGTCACTGGCGGCGTATCAATCACCCTAGGGTTTACCGACATTTGCACAGCCTCGAACACATCACGACCGGCCAAATCAATAGCCGTCGCCATCTGAAATGACAGATCGATATTCGCTTTAGACGCAGACACTAGCGCATGAACAACCTTTTCTACATGTCCGCCCGCCAAATAATGGGCTTCCAGCCCATTGCGGGTGATGTTGTTCAAATCGGCTTTGTGCGCCTCAATCATGGCTCGCACGATAGAATGCGGCGGCACATTACGGATTCGCATCAAAAACAACTGAATGAGCGAGATGTTCACGCCCGACACTTTTGCGGAAATCCACAACAAAAACGGCACATAGTGAAAAAACACCAACAGGAAAATAAATCCCAGTGCCAATGCAATAATCAAAAATAA
Source organism: Bacteroidales bacterium (assembly GCA_015061145.1). Lineage (GTDB taxonomy): Bacteria > Bacteroidota > Bacteroidia > Bacteroidales > Paludibacteraceae > UBA1754. Next base: position 8,569 of record SUXD01000018.1, read on the forward strand.
ATCCATAACAATAATATTTTAATTAGTATATTTACACAATCATGCTACAGGCTCGACCTCCACATTGGTGCTGTCGACAGCCACAACCACCACCTCAACGCCATCATCAATAAAGTCTTTCACTGACTTGGCCTCTACCACCTTGTCGTTTACCTTTATTTTTCCTATCGGCGCCAAACGTGAGAGCGTAACCGCACGGTCGCCCACTTTCACGTCAATATTTTTCAACGGATCCACTTTCGAATCGATTGATTCCTGCAACGAAAGCCTGTTCAACGTTTTCGAGCGCATAAACAAATAAATGGCCAACGCCATCGAGAGCAACGCGATGAGCGACACTAGAAAACCTGCTTCCATACTGAACATAAAAGCCTTTACTATTCCCGCAAGCAGGAAAAAGATTCCCATGATGCCTGCAATCGAAAAACCTGGCAACAAAAAGATTTCTATCACCATCATGATTACGCCCAACACCAAGAGTACGCCTATAATTACCAATGCTGACATGAGATTAGAGTTAAAAGATTAAAGATTAAAGCTTAATGTTAAAAGTAGGGTTAGTTCAACCGTGTTTTTTTCTCAGCGTCCGAAATCAGCGCATCACCTTTTTCGGTGGCGGTTTTCAACAGATTATCCGACTGTTTTTTGGCCGCAGCCACCAATTCGTCCGACTTTTTCTGCGCCGCTTTCACTGCAGCTTCACCCGCCTTTTGCGCAGCCACCTTGCCAAGTGGATTCGACGCTTTGGCCACCGCTTTCTCGGCTTCAGCCTTGGCTTCGGCCACCAGCTTGTCGCCTGCCTTCTGAGCCTCTGCCACCAGTTTGTCGCCCGCTTTTTGCGCTTCGTTCATCAAATTTTCTTTCTGCTTGCGCGCCTCTTCCACCAATTTGGCTGTAGCCTCGTTTACTTTCTCTTTAGCTGCGTCCTTCACTGCATTCAGCGTTTCAGAAGCACCCAGCTTCACTTTCGGTTTGTCGAATGTTCCGCCGATTTTCACTTCCAGTTTTACAGGAAGTGAAGTCACTTGCTGCGGAATTGTGATTTTTGTAATGTAATCGAGCGTCTCGTCTAGTCCCGACGAACCTTCGACCGTCATATCCAGATTGCCGCTCTTGATGTCGAACGGACCTGTATAAACGCGACCTTCCCTTATTTCAAACGGAAGTGTCATATTCTTCGCTTTTATCGTCTTCAGCTCTTCTTTCTGCAAAGCTATCGCCATGGCGTCGAGCACTTTAAGATTAGAAACCGACAGCTCGCGCGACTTCAATGTACCTTTTCCGTTCACCGTATGGTAAACCAGCGAAAGCGTCTGATCCATCAGTCCGCCAACCGTCATCACCGCCGAGAATTTTCCCGTCATATTCTCGAACACAGGCGCCAGTTTCTGCGCCATGTCCATTTGCTTGAATACTTCGGTGTAAAGCACTTCCGAGATATTCATATCTGCATCCACTTTCGCCTCGGTCTCTTTGGAAGTGTCGTAAGTAGCATTGAGCGACATTGCTCCGCCAAACGCATTCATATTGGCGTTTTTCAGATTCAGCACGCCATCTTTCAGTACTATGGTTCCACGCAGATTCTCGAACACCATCTTGTCGTAAAGAATTCTCTTCAAATCGGCCTTCATCGTGAAATCGATATTCTTTGGCAACACGACGAGCGAATCCGACTCTACTTCTTCCACACTTTCGGCAGGGGCGGCATCTTCGTCAGCCGTTATAAAGTCGTTGAGCGAAATCTGTTCCGAAGCGAGGTTCAACGTACCCCTCAGCGTATCGTCCCTCAACAGATACGCCATATAATTATCAAGTGTACCTGTGGCGTGCAAATCGGTATTGGCTATCTGCACATCGCAACTGTTCAACGCCAAATTGCGCGATGAGAATACCAATTCCAATGCTTTGACAGCCACATCGGGCAATCCTTCGGCACGATAAACGGCATCGTTAAGCAACAGTTTTCCGTTGGCGGCTATTTTCTCATACTGCTCTTTTTCGATGTACGACATGCGGCTCGCCACCGACAAATCAGCTGTCAGCACGCCCGAAAGTTCCATGCTGTCGAGCGGATAGACATCCTTAATGGTGCCCAAGTCGAGCACACCGTTGGCGCCAGCCTTGAAATACGGATCGGTGAAGAAATTCTTGGCGTACAGATTCACGCCAAAGGGATTATTCTTTATCTTAAACCGCAAATTGCTAATATTCAGTTCCGTAAGGTCAACATCTCCGCCCGGATTCGACAGTTGCGCCGCAATGTTAATGTCATCGACAGACGCTGGCAGATCGGGATACTTAAAATATGCGTCGGTCACATTCAGTTTCACATCGAATGCAGGATAAATGCTGTCGGTAAGCACACCTTTGGCAAACGCGTCGAACGAGAGGGCGCCTTTTGTCTGGATGGTTTCGAAGTCCTTGGCATAGATGGCAGGTATCATCGAAAGCAAATCCTTGAACTGCATTTGCGGCGCATTCAGTTTCAAGTCCATATCAAGACCTTCGTCGAGCACCGCAAGCCACCCTTGGAAATTGAGCAGAATGGCGTTGACACGAACCGAATTCTCGCCAAAGATATATTTATTGTTGGCAAAATCGGCCAGCAAGGCAATTTTTGCCTCCACTTCGGCACGATTGAGCAGCGGCACGAAATCGAGCTCGTAGCTTGCACGCTCTATAGTAGTGTAAATATCCAAGTCGGTAGCGCTTTGTGTCATGTCACCGCTCATGGTAAAATTCAGGTTCTCCAGCGCCGCCGACATTTTCGAGAGGCTGTCAACATAATACAGATACGCATTCTCAATGGTGAGTTTATCGAGCTGCAAACGGAATGCCGCTTCTTCAGCGTCCAACTCCTCTGTTTCGTCCTCGCCCGTATCCTTCAGTATCTCCCAGTTGGCGCGACCGTCGGCAAGCACCCGCGCAAAAACATACGGATTTTTGAGCTGCACGCGATTCACCACAATCTGGTCGCCAAAAAGACTCTTGATATCCACCACGCCACGCAAGCGGTCGAAACGCAGAAGCGTATCCTGCTCAAAGTCGCCTTTGCCCACCACAATGAAATCGTCTATCGTAACAGACGCATTGGGGAAATTGCGAAACAGATTCAGGCTTACATCCTCGAAATCGACGCGCGCATCGAGCATCTCGTTGGCCGTATCCTTCACCATTTTCACAATTTTGCCTTTGAAGACAAACGGAGCCGCCAGCAACAGCAGCACAAACACCGCGACCAAAATACCTGCCGCTTTTAAAATCTTACCTATCATATCAAAAAAAATCTCTATTTAAAACACTTCAAATATAACTTTTTTATTCCTTTTAACGGCAAAAAACAGAAAAATATTGCGACAAAAAAGTTATTTTTGCAACCTATACTTTTCAACAAGGAAAAATGATACAGATTGACGACGCCATAGTGAGCCTCGACATTATCGAGAAAGAGTTTCTGTGCGACATAGCGCAATGTAAGGGGCAATGCTGCGTGGATGGCGACTCCGGCGCTCCGCTCGAGCCCGAGGAGGCAGAAAAAATAAAAGCCATACTGCCCGTGATATGGAACGACCTGCCCACACAATCGAAAGAAGTGATAGAACGGCAAGGCGTATGCTACACCGACGAAGACGGCGACCTGGTGACTTCCATCGTAGGCAAAAAAGAGTGTGTGTTCGCCTATTTTGACAACGGCGTGTGCAAATGCGCCATCGAAAAGGCCTACCGCGAAGGCAAGACAGACTTCTACAAGCCCATCTCGTGCCACCTCTACCCCATCCGCATCGACAAGTTTCCCACCTTCGAGGCCGTGAACTACCACCAATGGAATGTGTGCCAATGCGCAAAAGCGCTCGGCAAAGCCAACGGCGTGAAAATCTACCAGTTTCTGAAAGAGCCGCTCACCAGAAAGTACGGCGAGGAGTGGTACAACGAACTGTGCCTCGTGGCCGAAGAATGGAACAAACAGCACGAGAAATAAACCGTCCTCAGAGCAACACCATAAACAAAGAGAGAGAGTCCTAACGGAACTCTCTCTTTGTTGTGCGTAGGATGAGACTCGAACTCACACGATCTTAAGACCACTACCCCCTCAAAGTAGCGTGTATACCAATTTCACCACCTACGCAAATTATGTTCTTACAAAAAAAAAGCGAAACCGTCATTTCGCTTTATTTTCTGTTTTGAGCGGCAAACGAGACTCGAACTCGCGACCCCGACCTTGGCAAGGTCGTGCTCTACCAACTGAGCTATTGCCGCAATTGCAGTGCAAATTTACTGCTTATTTTTTAATCTGCAAACAAAAACGAACTTTTTTTCACTTTTTTTTCAAAAAAAATAAAAAATCAGATTCTAACGACGAGTTTTGACTCAAAACAAAGCCATATTTATCCTTGTTTTCGTGGAATGACAATAACCATCCAAAAATAATAAATATAATAAAAAAACAAGACAATGTAAAAATTTTTCACATTGTCTTGTCCGAGTTATGTTCTTTAGCATTTTTTCGCTTACAACGGAATATTTCCGTGCTTTTTCGGCGGATTGCTCTTGCTCTTGTTGCGAGTCATTTCAAGGGCTTCTATCAACTTGCGACGCGTCTGTTTCGGCAATATGATTTCATCCACCAGGCCCAACTCTGCCGCTTGATACGGATTAGAGAAATTGGCAGTATAATCGTCCACCGCCTTCTGACGTTCTTCGTCGTTGCTTGTTCGATACAAGATATTCACCGCACCGCTCGCACCCATCACAGCTATTTCGGCCGTAGGATATGCGAAATTGACATCACCGCCAATCTGCTTGCTCGACATCACAATGTAAGCACCGCCGTAAGCCTTGCGGGTAATCAGCGTAATTTTAGGAACGGTAGCTTCGGAATACGCGTACACGATTTTTGCACCATGGCGGATGATACCCTCATGTTCTTGCGTTGTACCCGGCAAGAAACCAGGAACATCCACAAAAGTAACCAAAGGAATATTGAAACAGTCGCAGAAACGGATGAAACGAGCCCCTTTGTCAGAAGCGTTCAAATCTAAAGCTCCCGTCATGTTGTTAGGCTGATTGGCCACGATACCCACCGACCGGCCGCCAAGATGTGCGAATCCCACCACAATGTTCTGCGCGAAATACGGCATCACTTCGAAGAAATAGCCGTCATCAACGACCTCCTCTATCACATCCTTCACATCATACGACATATTCGGATCAACAGGAATGATGTTATAAAGTTTCTCATTCTCACGATTCGCTTGATCGGTAGTATCTGTGTACGGAGCATCTTCCATATTGTTCGACGGCAAGAAACTCAACAATTCTCTTATCATCAGCAGAGTCTCTTCTTCGGAGTCGGCCAAGAAATGCGCCACGCCGCTCTGCGAATTGTGCACCGACGCACCTCCAAGTTCCTCTTTCGAAACCTCTTCGTGTAATACAGCTTTCACCACATCCGGTCCGGTAATGAACATGTGACTGCGTTCTTTCACCATAAAGATAAAATCGGTGAGAGCTGGCGAATAGCATGCGCCGCCGGCACATGGTCCAAGAATTGCCGAAATCTGCGGAATAACTCCCGAAGCCATTGTATTCTGATAGAAAATATCGGCATATCCGCTCAGTCCCATGATTCCCTCCTGAATACGCGCGCCGCCCGAATCGTTAAGGGCAATGACGGGGGCGCCATTCTGAAGCGCCATCTGCTGCACTTTCATTATTTTATTGGCATTGGTGCGACTGAGCGAACCGCCAAATGCAGTAAAGTCATAAGCGTAAACATACACCAAGCGTCCGTCTATTTTTCCGTAACCGCTCACCACGCCATCGCCCAAAATCTTGGTTTTCTCCATGCCATATTTGTCGCAACGATGCACGACAAACTTATCGAATTCATTGAATGTGCCATGGTCGAGCAGCAGCTCGATACGTTCGCGCGCTGTCATTTTTCCGGCCTTATGCTGCTTTTCTATTCGTTCTTCGCCACCGCCAAGGTTGGCAAGTCTGTCTTTTTCTTCAAAATCTTGAATTGTCGCCATAATGATAATAAATCAATCGTCCATTTTTCCTATCGCAGCCATGCGCTACAGACGATTATTGTTAATTATTTATTGTTAATTCATTCCAATATCATCAATACCTGATTGGAATTCACGGTATCTTTCTCTTTGACCAGCACCGAGCGAACCACGCAGTCGCGTGTAGCTTTATAGACGCTCTGCATTTTCATAGCCTCGATGGTAAGCAGCGGCGTTCCTTCCGTCACTTCGTCGCCCTCTTGCACCATCACGCTGACAATTTTTCCAGGCATCGGTGTCATCAGTTGGTTGGAGAAATTCAAATCGCCGTTTTTCTTACGGCTGCGCATCAGTTTGTCACGTTCGTCCACCATCTCAAGGTCGTACGACGAAAGGTTTACATTCACCTTATATTTCTTGCCATTGTCTGAGCGCAACAATTCTGCATTATATGAATTTCCTTCGTTAATAATGGAGCAAACTCCGTTTTCGGCCATCACCACATCCAAGTCGTGCACTTTTCCGTCGATGGATATTTTCACTTTGTTGCCTTCTTTGCTGACAAGCTCCACTTGCGCGTGTCTGTCGCCAATTATCACTTCCATAATTTCTGAATTTTTCGGGGGAATTAGATTCTTAATATGCCTTTGCGTTTTCCAAATTCGCGCCAACGGCTTATCGGACGATTGTCTTGCAATGTCTTTGGCACATTTTCCTCCATGTTCATCAAATAGTCGATATATGCTGCCATAATGGCTATATCCTCGTTGTTGGCTGTTTCATTCTCGGGTATCTTTTTCGCAATTCGGGCAGCATTTTTTTCCAAGAAATGAGTGGTATAATTACCTTTCACAAAATCCGGAATACCTATCAGGCGGCACAAATAACCGATATTAGTCTTGATTCCGCTGATTTTGTACTCTTTAAGCACTCTTTGCATACGCTCGAGCGCATACTCACGATTGGTAGCCCACACAATGAGCTTGCCTATCATCGGGTCGTAGAAAACCGGGATTTCGTAACCCTCGTAAATATAACTATCGATGCGCACACCGATGCCCTGCGGTACATGCACATATCGAACAACGCCCACCGACGGGATAAAACCGTTATCAGTATCTTCGGCACAGATACGGCACTCGATGGCGTGTCCGTGTTGCACAATGTCTTTTTGCTCAAAACGGAGTTTCTTTCCGTTAGCAATATGAATCTGTTCTTTTACAATATCAATGCCAAGCACTTCCTCGGTTATAGGATGTTCCACCTGCAATCGGGTGTTCATTTCCAAAAAATAGAAATTATAATCCTTGTCGACAAGAAATTCCACCGTGCCGGCACCGACATAGTTCACCGCTTTAGCGGCACGCACAGCCACTTCGCCCATCTTTTGGCGCACCTCGGGGGTGATGTAAGGCGAAGGACTCTCTTCGATTATTTTCTGATGGCGACGCTGAACGGAACATTCTCTGTCAAAAAGATGAACCACATTGCCATGCTTGTCGCCCAGTATCTGGAACTCCACATGATGCGGCGCTTCAATATATTTTTCTATATATACCGTATCGTTGCCGAAAGAAGAACGCGCTTCAGACCTTGCTGTCTGGTATGCTTCCAACACATCGGCACGTTCGCGCACAAGACGCATACCTTTACCGCCACCGCCTGCAGTCGCTTTAATGATAATGGGCAGACCGATGTTGTCGCACACGCGCAACAAATCTTCAGGAGCCAGTTTTTCACTTGTGCCTGGCACCACAGGTATGCCCGCCGCTATCATCGTCTTACGGGATGATATTTTGTCACCCATTGTTTCGATGCTTTCGGTGTTTGGACCAACGAAAACAATGCCCTCTTGTTCACAGCGGCGAGCGAATTCCGCGTTTTCTGACAAAAAACCATATCCTGGATGAATGGCATCCACCGAACATTGTTTTGCCACCGCTATTATTTTGTCTATATTCAAATAACTCTCGCTGGCGGAATCACCACCAATGCAACATGCCTCATCGGCATAAAAAACATGTTGTGAAGTACGATCCACTTCGGAATAAACCGCCACTGTCTTGATGCCCATCTCATTGCAAGAGCGAATGATTCGGACTGCGATTTCACCTCTGTTGGCGATAAGAATTTTCTTTATCATAAGATGTTCTTTTTCCTATTGATTCCACAAAGATAATAAATCTTTAAGAAAGATAACCATCAAAGACAATAAAAATTGCACATTTTGGGCATTTTGTGTAAAAATATCATTTATTTACGCCAAAAACCCCTTGAGAAGAAAAAGAAAAGAATGTAAAGATCAATACGCCCCATAAGCATGTAAAAGGAAAGAATACCTTTGGCAAGCACGGGAAGTTGTGCAATAGGATTGGCAGCGTCCATCCCTGCATTATACCCCACATTTCCAATAGCAGAAAGCACATAACCGAAAGAATCCTCCAGCGGCAGGTCGATGCAAGTGAGCAAAAAAGTACCCAGCACCAGCATCATTATGTACAGAAGAATGAACACAAAAACATTGTTTAGCACCGAAAGCGGCACCAACCGACCATTGAAACGAACCGGCAATATGGCGTTAGGGTGCATAAATAAGTAGAATTCGTTACGCGAGCACTTCAACAGCAACGCCGCTCTCACAATCTTCACGCCGCCACTGGCCGAACCCGCCGAAGCGCCTACGAGCATCAGCAAATAAAGCAGCACCCACAGTGAAGACGGCCACATCATATAATCTTGCGTAAGGAAACCGCTGGTAGTCATCACACTCACCACATGGAAAACAGAAAAACGCACAGAAGAAAGGAATGAGGTCCCATCAACAATCATCAGACCTGCCGACAGCAACATAGAGAACACCAGAATAAAGACCACATAATAGCGGAATTCCTCATTTCGGAACAACTTGCCCACGCGACCTCTGAGGACATAAAAAAGCAAACTGAAATTGATGCCTGAAAAAAACATAAACAGCAGCACCACCATTTCTATTGTTGACGAATGCCAATGCGCAATACTCTCATTTTTGGTGGAAAAACCGCCTGTAGAAATTGTAGAAAAGGCATGACAAACAGCATCAAACACTCCCATCCCTGCAAAATAGTAGGAAACCGCCTCAACTACGGTAAACAAGAAATACACCCCCCAGAGCCAGTTCAAGCTTTCGACTATGCGCGGCAACAGCTTCACCGAGGACGACTCATGCGACTCCACCGCAAGAAACGCCAGTTCGCGCATTCCAAGCAAAGGCATCAACGCCACTGTAACCACAATGACCGAAAAACCTCCCACCCATTGCGTCAGGCTTCGCCAAAAAAGGATGCCATGCGAAAGCGACTCCACATCGGCTATCACCGAAGACCCTGTAGTAGTAAAGCCCGACATCGCCTCAAAAAAAGCATCTTCAATGCGAGGCAAAGCCCCTGTCAGCAAAAACGGCAACGCACCGAATGCGACTACTAAAAGCCACGAAAGCACTATCAGCACAAACGACCGCTGTTTGTCCATTTTGCCGTCCATGTCACGATTGAAAAAGAACAACGGGAAACCAACCGAAAATGTTATCAGCGCCGAGACTCCCAACCGCCACATATCCGGTTCGGCGTAGAGACACGACACGCCAGCTGACATGAGCACAAGAACGCTTTCGACAAGCAAAAGCATTCCCAATATCCGAAACATCTGTCTGTTTTTTCTCATGCGCCGGCCTCCGACATCAATTAAAATACTTTTCTATCTGCCGTGTTTTAGATGAATAACAGAATACTATCACATGGTCGCCCTCTTTTATCTCGGTATCGCCTGTGACAATATAACCTTTCTTGTCGCGAACATATCCACCCAGATTCAGTTCTCGCGGAAGATGCAAATCACGGACTTTTCCCTTGGTCATTTTCGAATTGGCCTTAGCCTCAAACTCCACCACATCCACCTCTACATTGGCCAGACATTTCAACTCTGTCACATTGGCATCCAACGTATATTGGTAGATATGACTTGCAGCAAGCTTCTTTTTGTTTATCACCGTTCCGATGTCCAACTTCTCGGCCAAAGGGAAATAATCGATATTCTCTATCTCGGCAATAGTTTTCTTCACTCCAGCGCGACGCGCTGCCAGACAAGCCAGAATGTTCGCTTCGGAATTGCCCGTCACAGCCACGAATGCGTCCATATACTGCACTCCTTCCTCACGCAAAAGCTCGGTGTTACGTCCGTCACCGTTTATCACCACGGCATTGGAGACATTCTCCAAAATGCTGTATCCCCGTTCACGGTCTTTCTCTATAATCTTCACTTTTATAGAATCGGGGAGATACTGGCAAGTTTTCTGACAGATGCGGCTTCCGCCCATTATCATAATATTCTCAATGGGTTTATCCTCCTTGCCCGCCATTTGCCTTAGGCGTTCTATCTGGTCGCGCGTGGTCATTACATAAATGATGTCATACAATTTTATTTCGTCTGCACCTTTAGGGATAATGGTCTCAAACTGGCGTTTGATTGCCACCACACGCATCTTGGTATCCGACTCAAAAAGTTCGTCCAGACGCTTATTCAATATCGAAGAAGTTTCACGAATTTTGGTAGCCACGAGTATCAGTGCGCCATCATAGAACTCCAGCCATTGACGCGCCCAATTCTTTTTCAAGGAATTAACTATCTCTTTTGCGGCAAGCATTTCTGGATAAATGAGTGAATCGACACCAAGACGCTTGAAAAACTCCTTGTTCTTAGGCAGCAGATATTCATAATTATCGATGCGGGCCAATGTCTTTTTAGAGCCCATGTTGGTAGCAAGCATACATGCTGTCATGTTGGTGCTCTCTTCGGGTGTGACCGCAATGAACAAATCGGCGTTGCCAACGCCCACTTCACGCAAATCTTTCAACGAGGTCGGATTCCCTTTGATGGTCATCAAGTCGAAATTAGCCTCAATGGAACGAAGACGCTCTTCCGCCATGTCCATCAGCACAATATCCTGACTCTCATTAGCCAACATTTTTGCCAAATGTGTGCCTACCTCACCGGCTCCTGCTATAATAATTTTCATAATTGCATTTTTTGTTACACAAAGATAAGTGTGTTTTTGAAAAAATGAAACAAAAAAAAGGATAATGATGCGACTTGCGGCACCTGGCTGGCTATCAACTGCGGCACATATCTTCAAAGAGATTGCACAGCGAGGTTTTGTCAAGCCCCACAGTCTGATACAGCTCCGACACAGAACCATGCTCAACGAAATGGTCGGGTACGCCGAGGCGCTTTATCTTATTCTCTAAATGATTATCTTCGAAAAACTCCGACACCGCACTACCAAAACCACCAGCCAGCATTCCGTCTTCAATAGTAACTATTTTCTCGAACTTGCGCGCCACCTCACACAACAATTCTTCATCGAGCGGTTTTGCGAAACGCATATTATACAATGCGATTGTCTTGCCCGAAGTCTTTTCCGTCTCTGTAATGGCTTCCAGCGCACGATTGCCAATAGGTCCAAATGAAAGCACCGCCAAATCGTCACCGTTCTTCACGCAAACACCTTTCCCTACAGGAATCTCTTGAAACTCACAACGCCAATCTTCGTGTTCGGAACGACCACGCGGATAACGAATCACGAAAGTTCCTTTCTCTGGCAGCTGCGCCGTGAAAAGCATATTGCGCAATTCCTTCTCGTCGAATGGCGACGCCAAAGTGAGATTAGGGATGCAACGCAATGCAGCAATATCAAACAAACCGTGATGTGTGACACCATCATTGCCCACAATGCCAGCTCTGTCGAGGCATATCACCATGTTGAGTTTCTGTATCGCCACATCGTGGATGATATTGTCGTAGGCGCGCTGAGCAAAAGTGGAATAGATGTTACAAAACGGCAACAAGCCTTCTTTTGCCATGCCAGCCGAGAAAGTCACCGCATGCCCTTCGGCAATACCCACATCAAACATCCGGTCAGGATAGCGGTTGCCCAGGATATTCATAGAACAGCCTGTAGGCATGGCAGGGGTCACGCCCACTATCTTATCGTTCTTTTCGGCAAGTTCAACAAGCGTATTGCCGAAAACATCCTGATACAACGGCGGCTGATGCACCGTGTCTGTCGTTTTCCGTTGCCCTGTATTCTCGTCAAACAATCCGGGAGCATGCCATATTGTCGGCGCATTTTCGGCCTGCAAAAAGCCTTTTCCTTTTACGGTTTTTATATGCAACACTTTCGGACCGCCAAAATCTTTGATGGCATTCAGTATGCGCACCAGTTCCACCACATCGTGTCCGTCTACAGGACCGAAATAGCGGATATTCAGACTCTCGAATATATTATGTTGCCGGACAAGAAGTGACTTCACGCTGTTGTTGAAAGCCACCATTCTTCCAGCATTTTTCATCAATCCCATTTTGCGCAACAAGAGATAGCCCTTGTATCGCAGTTTGTTATAGTAACGCGAAGTGGTTATCTGCGTCAGATAATGGCTCAATCCGCCCACTACGGGATCGATAGCCATTTCGTTATCATTGAGCACTATCATGGTGTCATTGGGACTCGAAGACATATTATTGAGTCCTTCAAACGCCAATCCTCCCGTAAGCGCCCCGTCGCCGATAAACGCCACAATTTTGCGTTTCGAATTACCATTCAGCCTATCGGCCACGGCCATACCCAATGCAGCAGAAATTGAATTGGAGGCATGTCCCGACACAAAAGAGTCATACTCGCTTTCTGCCGGCGAGGGGAATGGCGCCAGACCTTTGAATTTCCTGTTGGTACAGAAGCGTTCACGCCGTCCAGTCAATATTTTGTGACTGTAAGCTTGGTGCCCTACATCCCACACGATTCTGTCGTAAGGCAAATTGTACACATAATGAAGCGCAACCGTAATTTCTACCGTACCCAGACTTGACGCCAAGTGTCCGGGATTGCTTGAAAGCACGTCTATAATAAAAGAACGCAACTCCTCACACAACTGAGGCAGCTGTGAAATTTCCAGTTTCTTTAAATCTGCAGGAGATTCAATTGTATTCAGCAATTTATATTCTTTTGAATTAGGCATCACTGACTTTTTTATTCTGAAATACAAAAGTACAACTTTAATGCCATTTTTGAACCATGGATAACGAAATTTCACTATTTTTGTCCCGTAAATTTTTAAAAAAAGACTCTTGTCATGAAAAAACTAATTTATTTCGCAGCACTTGCGATACTCACCACTTCGTGCGTAACCAAAAAACAATACAATGATGTACTCGCCAGCGAGCGGAAATATTACAACGAAGCGCAAAACGCAAAAAAGGAACTGAGCAGCCAGAAAGCGACCATTGACGACCTGAATGCCGAAATCGAACGGTTGAACAATGAGATTGAAAAACTGAAAGAAGACACTGTACGCCAATCGAAAAACATCCATTCGCTGAAAGATGAAATAGCGCGCATGAACAAACTCAATTCGGAATTGAGCGACAAACTCGGCAAATCAAAAAGTGAAGATGAAGTAAAACTGCTCCTTGCCGACCTGCAGAAACTGCAGGAGAAATTGCAGGCCAAAGAAAACGAACTCAACAAAATGGAACGTTCGCTGACAGAAAGCAAAAACGAACTGTCGGCCAAAGAAAACGACCTTGCAAGACAACACGAGCTCAACGAGGAGCAGCAACGCAAACTGAACGAACAAAATTCAAGACTGAAAGAGCTCACCGACATCCTCAGCAAAAAAGACTCGCTGATGCGCGACCTGAAAAACCGCGTTTCGCAAGCATTGGTAGGCTTTGAAGGCAACGGAATAGCAGTTACAAACAAAAACGGCAAAGTGTATGTGTCGCTTGACGAACAACTGCTTTTCAAATCAGGCAAATGGGACGTTGACGCAAAAGGCGTCAGCGCACTCGAAAATTTGTCAAAACTGCTGGCCGAAAACCCCGACATCCACATTGTGATAGAAGGTCATACCGACAACATCCCCTACAACGGAAGCGGACAAATAACAGACAACTGGGATTTGAGCGTAAAAAGAGCGACGGCCATCGTGCGTATTATCTTGCGCAACAAGGCCATTGATCCAACACGCATAACAGCATCGGGCCGCGGCGAATTTATGCCGATTGACACAGCCAACACCACTGAGGCACGCCAGAAAAACCGTCGTACAGAAATCATTCTTTCGCCGAACCTCGACGAGCTTATGAATCTTTTGACCAACGAATAACCTGATAAACGCCATGAAATTCAGAACCGAAACAGAGTTTGCAGCAAAAGGCGAAATTTCCTATCGCGACAACCTGATGTTCATCGGTTCCTGTTTCTCCGAAAATATCGGAACATATTTTGAACGACACCTATTCCGAACGGACCTCAACAATCCGTTCGGAATTTTATTCAATCCAGCGTCGATTGCCAAGGCCGTCAGAAGATTATTGTCCGAAACACCATACTCCGACAACGACCTGTTTTTACACAACGGCGTATGGAACAGTTATGACCATCACAGCGATTTCTCGGACACTGAAAAGGAAAAATGCCTTGCCAAAATGAACGACAAATTGAAGGAATCGTCGCAATTCTTAAAAAACGCCACAATTCTTTTCATCACTTTCGGCACAGCTTGGATATATCGGCAAAAGATTAATGGGCAAATCGTTTCGAACTGCCACAAAATGCCAGCAAACACCTTTCTGCGTGAGAAGCTCAGCGTGCAAGACATCGTAAATGAATACACCGATTTGTTCCATACGTTCCCCTTCTCCGACAAAAAGACGAGAGTCATCTTCACGGTCAGTCCGGTAAGGCACACCAAAGACGGCCTGCACGAAAACCAACTAAGCAAAGCGACACTCCTATTGGCTATTGACGAATTGCAGAAACGGTTCGATTTTGTGGAATATTTCCCCTCCTACGAAATGTTGCTCGACGATTTGCGCGACTACCGTTTTTACAACGAAGACATGGTGCACCCCAACAACACTGCCATAAAATATCTGACAGAAAAACTATCATCGTACTTTTCTGAAGAAACGAAAATGCTGATGAACGAGGCCGAACAGATTGTTTCAGCCGAATCGCACCGGCCATTCAACCCACAAAGCGATGAATATCAAAGCTTTATATCATCCATTCACGAAAAGAAAAGCCAGCTGATGACAAAAATAGCGAACATTAGCAAACGCTAAAGCATTCAACTCTGCGGCACTTTCATCAGTATTTTCCCTACCAGCTCTTTGAGCAAACCCTGTGAAAAATTTCCAGAGGAGCAACCGAAACCCTTTCCTTTGGCATCGTATTCACGCACCAGCCTGATAATTTCCAGCACGCTATACGGATTGTAAAAACGCGCCGCATTTCTATATTTCTTCAGCATGAAAGGCTGCACATGCATTTCGGCAATGATTTCCACTTCTGTACAGTTTTTCACATAATGGAAATGCAACAGATTCATAAAAAAAGCGAAAAGACTCGACAATACCGGCTGCAAAGGCATATCTTTCGGATTCTGCTCCGCATAGCGCACTATGCGATAGGCCTGCAATGCATTATTCTCGGCAAGCGCATCGGTCAGCGCATACACATTATAGGTTTTGCTAATGCCGATGTTTTTTTCAATCACATCGGTAGTTACCGGCTGTCCCTCGACCAATATCTGCAATTTGTCCAACTCGCTCACAATCAACGCCAGATTATTTCCCAGACAATTGGCAAGAAGTTCCACTGAACTCTCATCAATCGGCCGCCGCTGCTGCTTCATGTACCCACGTATGAAATCTGGTATCTGATAATCCTTTATCGGCGTCGCTTCAAACACAATTCCCGACTTCATTATTTCCGAGACATATTTCTTGCGTTTGTCAAGCGACTTTCCTTTGTAGCAAAAAACCAGCAGTGTAGAAGTCTGCGGATGTTGCAGATATTGCTGCAATTTCTCAAACTGGCTCTCGTTAATATCCTGTGCCTCTTTAACAATGACCACACGATAGTCGGCCATCATCGGATATTGTTTGGCTGAGTTTATCACCGCAGCCATATCCACATCCTTTCCGTAAAGCACATCCTGATTAAACGATTTTTCGTCGTCTGTAAGCACATTCTTGGCTATGTAATCAGATATCAAATCAATGTAATAAGTCTCCTCGCCCATCAGAAAATAGAGCGGCGAATAGCGTTTCGCCTTCAGTTCCGACATGATTCTGTTATACTCCGCCTCGGTTGAAACTGCAGATGTTTTTGCCATTTCTTTATTTTTTTACTAATTTCGCTAGCACAAATATACAACTTATTTATGTTTCCACTGAATCTGCCTCCATATTCTTTTAAAACAAAAAAGACAACCGACGGAAAAACGCTTATTTTCGACCGGTTGCGCAACAAATATGTGGCACTCACACCCGAAGAATATGTGCGACAAAATTTCGTGGAATTCCTTATTCAGGAAAAAAAATATCCAGCATCACTCATCGCCAACGAAATCTCCATCACCTACAACGGACTGAAGAAACGCTGCGACACATTGGTTTACAAAAGAAACGGAACTATAGGAATGATTATAGAATACAAAGCGCCGCACATCGACATTTCACAAAAGACATTCGACCAATTGGCGGTTTACAATCTAAAACTGAATGTAAACAAATTCATTGTCACCAACGGGCTGACACACTACTGCGGCGAAATAGACGCACAAAAGGCCACCTACCGTTTTTTCGAGGAAATTCCCGATTACGACAAACTGTAAATACAATTCTTACTCTTTCCCTCGCAAGAGATTCACACTGCCCTTTCGGTCGTATTTGCGGCCATCGGCGCCAGTGGCTTCTATCACATAAAAATAGACTCCCGTAGCGGCATTCTGATTTCCAATTTTTCCATTCCACCCCTTGCCCGGGTCGGTAGAATAGTAAACCTCGCGCCCCCAACGATTGAAAACCCACATTTTGAATTTCAGGATAGAACGGTAAGCCACACGGAATTCATCATTCAGTCCATCGTCGTTAGGCGTGAATACATTAGGCACTTCGAGGAATATATCATTGGAACCATCGCCAATCGTAACCGTAATCGAATCGGCAGATATACATCCGTTGGCCGACTGCCCCATCACTTTGACTACATAATCACCCACTTTGCTAAAGTCTTCTTCGTTGAGTACCGTTTCGTTGCGACGAATCAGCGTATCGCGAAACATTTTTTCTTTTTTGTAAATCTTCCAGGTTATTTCAGTCACCACATCATTTTTGTACATCTGCAACTGCAAATCGAGCGGCGCTGAACCATTGATATTACGATGCTCCTCCTCACTACCCTTTTCCGCTTCGTTCTTGTTGTACATTTCGTCATCGTCTTTCTCACGAATGGTAAGATTTCCCACAACCGACACCAATGGCAGCACATTCAGATTTTCGACATCCATTTTTGCCGATTGCGCTATCACGGTCTCGTCATTCATATCCTTGAGTACGACACCAAAAGGCGAAATCTGGTAGACATCTGTGAGTGACTCCGAAAAATTATTGATTCCTGCAACAGGGTCTTTCATTTGAATTTCAGACTGAGTCTCTTCCAATTCGTATGTCGTTTCGTTTGGCTTCAGCGTATTGTACTGCAAATACATCTTATACGGCGAAAATTCCTTTCGATTGCCGTATTTGTCCACATACTCCATCGCTTCGGCAGTCACCTCCACCGTTCCTTCTATCGTAGCCTCTTGACACATATAGAGAGGCGATGTACGATCGGCAATGGCAGTAATCTGCACTTGCGGATTTTTGTAAACGCTATAGTCGAAAACCCAAATGTAATAACGTACCGTTTCCATTTGTGCATTCTCGTAACTCAAAATATAACCCGTCGCGTTTTTCAAATTACTCAAAATCAACGATTTGCCATTATCTGAAACGACAAAAGACGCATCAGCGGGCGAATCGGTATATTCCTCCCATTTGAGAAGCATGTCGTTCAGCGAATCGGTCGAAAATGTGATTTCGGCGTTGGCAAGAGAACTGAAAATGTACATTTTATTCAAATTTCCTGCATTTTTCTCTTCTTTATACAAATCGCCAGAGACACGGAAAGAATCAGCCGACACTGCAAATATGGCAGCAAAAGCGGCTATAACTGATATAAAAAATTTCTTATACATCATTTCTTGTTTAAACAACGCACAAAGATAATTTATGATTTGAGAATTTGAAAATTTGATGATTGACAAATTTTTCATTACAGCAACTTTTCCATCTTTTCGTAATCATAATCAAAGATATGCAGCATACCTTTCTTTTCAAACCCCAAGGAGCGATACAAAACGAATGCCGGCGTATTGTCGGGAGCGACAGCCAATGTGATGAGCGAATGCCCTTGCGCAGATGCCATTCCCAACACTTTTTCCAAAAGTTGTCGTGCAACGCCTTTTCTTCTAAAAGCAGGCAACACGGAAAGCGAATCCAAATAAAATTCCCCGGCGCATGTCTCATCCTGCATTCCGGTCAAATCATAACCCATCATATCTTTCAGCACGTCAAAAGTGCGCTGACGCCACAATGCGTAATTTGCGCCGTCATAAGCCAACAGCATTCCCGCAGCAACACCTCCGCACTCGGCAATCCATGCGTTGCGCCAACTGTAAAGCACTTCATCCATAGCGCTTATCGCCGTCATACATTCGACAATCTTGTCATCAGGATTCTCCACACCCAATGCCGAAATAACTCTGAGCGCCACAAACGGAGCATCGGCAACATCAGCCCGTCTTATCCTTATTTTCTCTTGCGTTTGCATACACAAATATACAATTTTATGACCAAACACTAAAAAAAACTCTCTTCGTTTTCGCACATTGTGATTTTAATGCATTATTTTTGTAAAAAAACAACACACAATGTCAGACAGCATTATTCTTATTCCGACATACAACGAAAAGGAAAATATCGAAAATATTATCCGATATGTGTTTAACCTCAAAAAGGATTTCGACATTCTCATCATCGACGACAATTCGCCCGACGGCACTGCCAACATCGTTAAGAAACTGCAAGAAGAATTCCACGATCGCCTGTTTTTGATTGAGCGGGAAGGAAAACTCGGTCTCGGCACCGCCTACATCACCGGGTTCAAATGGTCCATCGCACATAAATATGATTTTATATTTGAAATGGACGCCGATTTCTCGCACAACCCCGACGACCTCATTCGTCTGTATGACGCGTGCGCAACGGGCGGAGCCGATGTGGCTATAGGTTCACGCTACATCAGCGGCGTGAATGTCGTAAACTGGCCGATGGGCCGTGTACTGATGTCATATTTCGCTTCGAAATATGTACGGATGATTCTGGGTGTAAAAATTGCCGACACTACTGCCGGGTTCAAATGCTACCGCCGCGAAGTGCTAGAAACTATTGAACTGGACAAAATTCAGTTTAAGGGATACGCCTTCCAAATAGAAATGAAATTCACAGCCTACAAATGCGGATTCAATGTAGTGGAAGTTCCTATCATCTTCACCAACCGTGTGCTGGGCACTTCAAAAATGAATTCCAGCATCTTCGGCGAAGCTGTTTTTGGCGTCATTCAACTGAAATGGCAAAGTTTCTTCCGTAAATATCCACAAAAAAAACGGGAATAGGCCAAACTAAAGTCAAAAGATAATAAAAGAAAGTCATTGCAAGACTTTCAACTCTAAAAACCATAAAAAAATGCTTATCCACAACGCAAAAATCATCAACGAGGGGAAAAGCTTCACTGGCTCTGTGCTCATCAAAGACGGAAACATCGAGAAAATTTTCCGCGAAGAAGTCCCCGAAAAAATTCTGAAAGAAAACACTACCATCGAAGCTGAAGGATTATGGCTGATTCCGGGCACCATTGACGAACATGTACACTTCCGCGAACCGGGACTGACCGAAAAAGCCGACATAGAAAGCGAATCGCGGGCAGCTGTAACGGGCGGCGTAACTTCCTTCATGGACATGCCCAATTGCAAACCGCAAACGACCACTCTCGAACTCGTGGAGCAAAAATGCGAAATAGCAGAAAAAAAATCATTGGCGAACTACTCCTTTTACCTTGGCGCAACAAAAGACAACATTGCCGAAATAAAAAAAATCGACAAAAGAAACATCTGCGGCGTGAAACTATTTATGGGTTCTTCGACTGGAAACATGCTTGTTGACGAAACTGAGAAATTATCTGAAATTTTCGCCGAAAGTCCTGTCATTATAGCCACTCACAACGAAGATACCGATATAATCAATCAAAATGCGGAACGACTGAAAAGCGAACTGGGCGAAGACATCCCTGTGAAATACCACCCTGCTATCCGCTCAGAGGAAGCATGCTACCGTTCGACAGCTAAAGCTGTAGAATTGGCAAAAAAACATAATGCGAAATTGCATGTGATGCACATCAGCACAGCAAAAGAGCTGTCGCTTTTCGACAACAAAAAACCGCTTTCCGAAAAACGCATCACGGCAGAGACTTGCCCGCAATACCTGCTCTTTTCCGATGAAGACTACGAACGTTTGGGAGCTAAAATCAAATGCAATCCTGCCATCAAGACAGCCAACGACCGCAACGCTCTGCAAAAAGCCCTGACTTCAAACATCATTGACACCATCGGAAGCGACCATGCGCCACATCTGCCCAAAGACAAGGAAGGCAATGCGCTCACCGCAACATCTGGAATGCCTCTGATACAGTTTTCGCTGCTTGCCATGCTCGACCTTGTAAAGAAAGGAACGCTGACACGCGAAACGCTGGTAGAAAAAATGTGCCACAATCCTGCCATCATTTACAACATCAGCAAACGAGGTTTCATACGCAAAGGCTACCGCGCAGATTTGGTGCTGATAGACCCAAACAAGCAAACCATTGTGAACGAAAACGACATACAGTCGAAATGCGGATGGTCGCCATTCTGCGGAATGACATTCAACGCCAAAATAACGCACACCATCGTAAACGGAAATATTGTTTACGAAAACGGGGAAATCCATTCCGAACACAAAGGCGAAAGACTCACCTTCGACAGATAATCGCAACAACGTCATAAGAAGAAACGCCTGCTGTTCAGCAGGCGTTTCACTTTTTTATGACATTCTATTCTTATAATCTTCGTAACCAAACCTTCGCACGACATTCAATTCACCATCTTGCGTATAAATGGCGATGGAAGGATGAGAAATGCCGTTGAACATAGTTGTCTTCACCATGGTATAGTGAATCATATCCTCAAAAACTATTCTATCGCCTACTTGCAACTCCTTGTCGAAAGACCAAGAACCATAGAAATCACCCGAAAGACAACTATTGCCGCCCATGCGATATGTCGGCTTGCCGGGCACCTCATCTGTAGCACCCACAATGGCAGGTTTGTACGGCATTTCAAGACAATCGGGCATGTGGCAGGCAAAAGACACATCAAGAATAGCAGTCTTCACGCCATGATTCTCCACTATATCCTGTATGGTTGACACCAAAACGCCTGTACGCCAAGCGAAAGCGCTTCCCGGCTCCAGAATTATCTGCAGATGCGGATATTTCAACTGAAAATTCTTCAGCGTGCGAATCAAATGCTCCACATCATATCCCTCGCGGGTCATCAGATGACCGCCTCCCATATTTAACCATTTTATGCGAGGAAACAAATGCGAGAATTTCTGTTCC
Organism: Bacteroidales bacterium; assembly: GCA_015061145.1. Taxonomy (GTDB): domain Bacteria; phylum Bacteroidota; class Bacteroidia; order Bacteroidales; family Paludibacteraceae; genus UBA1754. The sequence continues at coordinate 30,214 of SUXD01000018.1, forward strand.
ACCACAGCCAATGTTTTTTCCAAATCGTACGACGACGACTCGCAAAGCGTATGAAAATGCAAACCATCAATGCCTTCGGGCAACACTTTCAGACTATCAGCAATGACCCCCAAGCGAGAGCCTGGCGCACAAGGATTGTACAAATCCGTTTCCACATCTGAAAATTCAGGATTGATGCGCAAACCGCACGAAATGCCTTTCGACTTTGCCCGTTGGCTATATTTTTCATATTGCGCCACCGAGTTGAATGTGATATGACTGCTGCAATCGGCTATCGTCTCGAACTCATCCTCGCGATACACCGGAGCATAAGTATGCGCCTTAGTGCCCATTTCTTCATACGCCAAACGCGCCTCGCTGAGCGAACTTGCCGTTGTGTATTTTATGTACTCTTTCACGATAGGGAATGCGCTCCACATGGCAAATGCCTTGAATGCCATGATGATTTCGACACCTGCATGCTCTTTTACAGAACGAATCAGTTCCAAATTTCTACGCAGTTTTTCTTCCTCAAGCACATAACACGGCGAAGGTATTTTCGTATAGTCCATTTCGTTATAATTTTACACTTTTTCCAAAAATATTGCCATAATTTTGGAATACAATCCAAAAATATTGCCATAAATTTGGAAAAACAATCGTTTTTATATTAAGAATTGTAAATAATTTTCTCTCGTAACAACATCCTTTTGTGCGGGATTGTATGTTTCCAGAAACAGATTAGGAAATTTTACTGAATTTTTCCTTTCGTTCCATTTCAATTCAAACAAATGCAGCACACCGTTCTCCTCTTCTATATAATCTATTTCCTGCTTGTCCGTCGTTCGCCAGAAATAGGTGTTCATCATACGGTCTTCGTAGTGATTCTTCTTCATCCGCTCCACAATAAAGAAATTTTCCCACAAAGCACCTTGGTCCTGCCGCAACTCCAATGGTGCAAACGCATTCAGCACTGCATTTCTCACTCCTAAATCGTAAAAATATATTTTCTTGCTTTTCGTCAATTCAGTACGAATATTGCGACTGAAACTCGACAAACGAAAAACGATGAAACACTTCTCCAATATATCAATATATTTCTCCACCGTTTTACTGTCGCTTCCCACCGTCTTTCCGATTTCATTGTAGGACACCTCGCTACCGACTTGCAACGCCAAAGCTACCAAAATCTTCTTCAAAACAGAAGATTTACGGATTCCTTCAAGTTCTAAAATATCTTTATACAAATAACTATCTGCCAGCTCCTGCAACACTTTTTGAGATGATATATTACCATACAACACATCAGGATAACTGCCATAAATCAAACGTTGCTCCATACGCTCACGTACAGCAACCAGCCCCTCTGCCTCATATATTTCATCTGTAGAAATCGGGAAAAGATTATACACGATTTTACGTCCTGTAAGTGGTTCATCAAGTTTGTTACGCAAATCAAGAGATGATGATCCTGTAACCAACAATTGCACGTCAGGGAAATTGTCGGTTATCAATTTCAATGTCATACCGATATTTCCAACACGCTGAGCCTCATCTATCACCACTATCTTGCTATCGCGAATAAGCATTTTCAAATCAGCAAGCGAAACACCCGACAACAGTCCTCGTGTCTCTTCTTGGTCACAATTCAACCATAATACTTTATCTTCGTATTGCTGCGTAAAAAGTTTGAACAAAGTAGATTTCCCCACTTGACGAGCACCAATAAGAATAACAGCCTTACCCTTACCCATGTAATTCGACAAAACATCCTGAAGTTTCCGTTTAATCATAGCAACATATTTTTACACATAGCAAAAATATCTATTCCTAACCAATTTTCCAAAAATATTGCCATAAATTTGGAATATAATCCAAAAATATTGCCATAAATTTGGAAAAACTATCATAAATGTATAAAAAAAGACGAAAGAAATTGCCTTCGTCTTTAAAATTTCATTTTAGATCATCTATGGTTATTTCTGAAAGAATTTTAGAATTCAAATTCGGCAGTGATGCCAACCTATTAGACTGCTGAGTAATGACTTTTTCAAATATATTCCGCACAAAACGCCCATTACCAAAATTTCTATCCTTATGGATCACAGAATCAGCAAAAAACTTTTGCAGATACACCTTTGCTTCATCCGTTATTGTATATTCTTCTTCTTTCATTTTTGACTCAAAAATTTTATACAAATCCTCTGCTGAATAATCTGAGAATTCTATATATCGACTAAAACGAGATTGCAACCCTGGATTTGAATCTATAAAAGTTTTCATCTCATCTGTATATCCTGCAAGGATTACTATCAACCTATCTCTATTATCCTCCATCCGCTTCAACAAAGTTGCTATAGCTTCATTCCCATAGTCTATTTTAGATCCTACCGCTAACGAATATGCTTCATCAATAAACAATACACCATCTAATGCGGAATCAATGATTTTATTCGTCTTTACCGCCGTTTGACCAACATACTCAGCCACCAATCCAGAACGATCTGTCTCTACGAGATGCCCTCTTTCTATTATACCGAGATTTTTATATATTTCAGCAAGAATACGAGCAACTGTCGTTTTCCCTGTACCTGGATTTCCTGTAAAGACACAATGATACGAAAGCGATGTTTGCTTTAAGCCTTGTTTGTCACGTTCTATTTGAACTTTTAAGAAATTTTCAAGTGATTTTATTTCCGACTTCACAGAATTTAAACCTATTAAAGAATTCAACTTTTCAATTGGATTACTTTGATTTTTTTCTGGCAAAACATCCTTTTCTTCTTGTTTAACAACTTTTTCTTTTTCTGTTACAACTTCACCTAAAAAAATCATTTGCAATTCCTCATCTGTTGACACTACAACATTCTTTCGTCCATTTGCCATTGTTTTTATAATCCCATAATCTTCCAAATGTTTTAGGTACTTTAGTACATCTTTTTGTTTTAATAAAAATTGAATTTGAAGATCATTTATAGTACATCTTTGTTTCTCAACAACATATCGAGCAATCTGAACAATCAAAATGTTTGAATCTGTAATCCCATATTTGAAATAATCTTTAACCTTAGTTCTATATTCAACATGATTTTCACTACTTTCTATTTGTCTTAGACAAGAAGTTTCACGCCATTCTATTTTATCATCAAATTTTGCTAAATTATTTGCATATTTTCTTAATAACTTTAAATACTCTATCTTAAAATCATCATCATTTACCCAGTAAGCGAAGTCTTTTAACATATACTTATCTGGCATAGCTGCAAATTCTTGCTCTACATATGCACAAACTTTATCGTACTTTTCAAATTCAAGCAAAACTGAAACATTCCTACTCATTGACAACCCTAGGCATCTACTTGCCCAATAGAAAACGCCCAAAGATTCTGGATCATCTTTGGAAACAACTTTTTCCATCCGCACATAACAAGATAGAAGGTCATCTGTTACAAGATTTAACATTTCCACATCCAAATCACTACCCTTACACGAATCACGAAACACATTGTCGTTTTCTTTAATCTTTTGAGCTATAACAAAAATCTCATCAACAACCTCAAACATAACATTTTTATTGTTCTCTATTCGTTTTTCAATAAACTCATTTTTCGCCCGTTCCTCCTTATTTTCTATTATTTTATTATCAATTGTCTTATATGCTTTTATTACAGCTTTAACAACAAAAAAAATGATCCAAAAAATTATTACAATAACTATCTCCATATCTATTTTTTTAATATTACGGTATCTAAATTTTCAATTTTTGCACCACGATTTAAAGATTCTTTTGCTATTTCGTTCACTATATCTAAGAATTCATCATAACTCAAGCCAAATAGTTCTTGTAAATCAACTTTCATCAAGGCCTCTTTTTTATCAATAACATCATCTTGATACATTTTTTTCAGTTGTTTTTTTAGAATCTCTTTTACCCTTCTTTGTTCACCGCATTTATAAAAATCTCCGTCTTCTATTCCACAAAAAGCTTTTAGCCATAGAATACACTTCATTTCCAATTCAGTGAGAATATCATCATCTAAACACAGTTCTGCATAATCAAGAATTACTATTATCATAGGGGACTTCATGTCTGTTATCCGCCGAATTCCTAATTTTTCTAATACGGTATTCTTTTCTGCTATTCTACCCTCTTTAATTAAAGTTAATAACGACAACACATTTTCAGAATATCCCTTTTTCTGCATTAATAGCGATATAGATTGTTTCAATTCTTCCATAATTTATTTGATATAAGAGTGATTTATACAACAACAAAAAAACGCGGACTAAAACTCGTTCGCATTTTCAGGTATCGCCAAACACCCATATTTCCAAACAAGTAAAGCCCACGCATTGCGTGAGCATCAACTCTCTTTCTTGGAAACATTTCTAAATTTGGCGATTTTGAAAATGCAAGATAGAAGTTAACGCTTCTTTATATTATGTTTTTTGTCCGTATTATGCCATAGGCAAAAAAATTATTTTTTTCCATTATCTATCACTTCAACTGATATTCCATCCTGACAGTTACACTCGCTTTTTTCTCTTTCGAAGAGGTGTTGAATGTACCGCCATACGAATAGTCTTCGCTGCCGTTAGGGTCGGTAATCTGGAACACACCCAAACGAGCCGAAGTAGCTTTTCCCAATTTAGCGCCGGCATTGTTCACAATGTTCTCTGCTCGCTGAAATGCATCTTTCGACGCTTTTTCTATCAACGAGAGTTTCAGTTCGTCCAGTTTTGTGTAATAATAATCCGGATTATAGCTTTCCACTTCCACTCCTTGCGAAATAAGGGTCGAAATCTGACGGGAAATCTGTTCTATTTTATCCACATCGTTAGAAGTGACGGTGAAACTCTGTGACAAACGCCATCCGGTGAAATACGAACCGATATAATTTCCGTTATCCGAATAGCGAGAATTGGTCATTTTAGATGCATCCACATTCGAGAATGTCAGTTCTGCATCGAGCACCCCGTTGTTTTTAAGATACTTATCCACTTTCTGCTGGCTTTTCTCTATTTCGTTATAAGCAGCCTGTTTGTCGTAAGCCTCCACCGACACATAACCTTTCCACACGATAAGATCGGAGGTAAAGGTCGTTTCGCCAAGCCCCGTCACCGAAATAGTGTCTTTTGAACTTACAATCGCCTTTATCGCCATAGCGATAAGCGCCGTACTCAGCACAATGCTAAGACCGATAATAATCGATTTTCCTAATTCTTTCATAAGCAAATATATTATTATTTATATTACAGTTCCAAATCACCATCTATAATTTCATGCCAAGGAAGACCGCTTTCGGCCACTTTCTTCATGAACGGATCGGGATCGAATTCCTCCACATTAAACACACCTGCACCACTCCATTTTCCCGTCATGAACATATATGCGCCCGTCATAGCCGGCACACCGGTGGTATAACTTACACCCTGCATACCCGTTTCCTTGTATGCCGCTTCGTGGCTGCAATTATTATATATGTAATAAGTTTTCTCCTTGCCGTCTTTCTTACCACGGATACGACAGCCAATTGATGTCCATCCCGAATAGTTTTCGCCGAGGTCCTGAGGATTTGGCAACACAGCTTTCAAGAACTGCAAAGGCACTATCTTCACACCATTGTATTCCACCTCGTCGATGCGCGCCATGCCGATATTTTGAATCACACGCAAGTGAGTGAGATACTCCTGACCAAATGTCATCCAAAAACGCGCACGCTTGATGCTCGGATAGTTTTTCACCAACGACTCCAGTTCTTCGTGATAAAGGAGATATGACTCTTTCGGTCCTATTTCGGGATAATTCAGCGCCTTATGAATTTCAAGCGGACCAGTCTTCACCCATTGCCCGTTTTCATAATATCTGCCATTTTGCGTTATCTCGCGGATATTGATTTCCGGGTTAAAGTTTGTGGCGAACGCATGATGATGGTCGCCAGCATTGCAATCCACAATATCGAGGTACTCTATTTCGTCAAAATGATGTTTGGCTGCGTATGCCGTATATACACCTGTTTGCCCTGGGTCAAAACCGCAACCGAGAATGGCAGTCAAGCCCGCTTTTTTGAATCGATCTTGATATGCCCATTGCCACGAGTACTCAAAATGCGCTTCGTCCTTTGGTTCGTAGTTGGCAGTATCCAGATAGTTGCATCCAGCTTCCAGACAAGCGTCCATAATTGTCAAATCCTGATAAGGAAGCGCTACATTGATGACCAGTTTCGGCTGATATTTCTTGAATAATGCCACCAGTTCCGCCACATTGTCGGCATCCACTTGAGCGGTTTTTATATCTACACCATAACGATTTTTCACATCGGCAGCTATAGCATCGCATTTAGATTTCGTTCGGCTGGCCAGAACAATCTCTGTGAAAACATCTGCATTCTGAGCCACTTTGTGAACAACCACTGTGCCGACGCCACCTGCGCCAATAATCAAGACTTTTCCCATTTCTTTGTTAGTTTATGTTATTTTCTGAATTTCAATTAAGGCAAAGATAAAGATTTTGTTTTGTTTTTTTCTTATACATCAAGATAATTTGAGTTTCTTTTTCGTTAATTTTGCACACATAATGACAAACGCTAAAAAAAATACCGACGAGACAATTGAGAAAATCATGCGACGCGCCTGGAAAACCATTCGCGAATACGCACTGATTGAAGACGGCGACAAGATTCTCATTGGGCTTTCTGGCGGAAAAGATTCTCTGGCTTTAGTTGAAATACTGGGCGAAAGAATGAAAATATTCAAGCCTAAATTCACGCTTGTGGCAACGCACATCAGCGTTGAAAACATTCCCTACCAATCTGATCTGGATTTTTTGGAGAAACACTGCGCTCGGTTCGGCATACCGTTTGTGCACGAAATCACCCGTTTCGACGCATCAACCGACAAACGAAGAACACCATGCTTTCTGTGTTCGTGGAACAGACGAAAAAAACTTTTCGAGATAGCCAAACGATTGGGTTGCAACAAAATAGCGCTCGGACATCATCAAGACGACATACTAGAGACACTGCTCATGAACCTAACATTTCAAGGAGCTTTCGGCACAATGCCGCTAATGATGAAAATGGACAAGTTCGACATGAAAATCATACGCCCGCTTGCCATGAACACAGAAAAAGAGCTGAAAGCATTCGCTAAAATTCGAAAATACAAGAAACAAGAGCGCAACTGCCCATACGAAAACAAATCTTCGCGCAACAGCATAAAAACGCTGATGAAGAGAATCGAAAAAATAAATCCCGACTTCCGCAACTCCATGTGGGGAGCCATGAGCAACATACAAGAAAATTATTTACCGCAACAGAAATAAAAAAATTAAAAATGAAAATCTTTATTACTATCGGACTGCTTGTTATCGCAAACATATTCATGACATTGGCGTGGTACGGACATTTACGGTTGAAAGACTACGATTGGTTTAACTCGCTGCCGCTGGTTGGAATCATCCTTTTCAGCTGGAGCATCGCCCTGTTCGAATACTTCTTTCAGGTGCCAGCCAACAGAATCGGGTTTCACGAAAACGGAGGACCATTCACGCTGCTACAGCTGAAAATCATTCAAGAAGTCATCACACTTGTTGTATTTGTTGCGTTTTCCACCATCGTATTCAAAAACGAGACTTTCAGATGGAATCACTTTGTAGGATTCATTTTTTTGATATTAGCCGTTTATTTTGTATTCAAAAAATGATTTTATCAATAAAATTTTATACTTTTGCATCGGTTTTGCCACAATAGCGTAGTTGGTAGCGCAAATCATTCGTAATGATTAGGTCGCCGGTTCGAGTCCGGCTTGTGGCTCACAAAAAAGCAGTTTCGTTGAAACTGCTTTTTTTGTTGTCTATAACTGCAAGGCATAAATTCCTTTGAACACATCCTGAAATACAATTCCATCACCAAAAGAAAAGAGAGCAGAAAAGTTGCCTTTTCTGCTCTCTTAATATCCGCTATACGGAAATACGTATTATTTCTTTGTTTGGAAAAGAACGGCTTTAGAAATAACCATATCGCCAGCCGAACCTTGGTCGCCAAAGTGGATGTGCATACCAGCATTGCCATCGGCAAAGCGTTCTGTAATCTCAGCCGGCAATTGGAATACAACAGTTGTTTCGTCTTTGTAGGTCTTCTTAACCGTCGCGCTATCGAGTGTAGCAAGCACAGGTTCGGTTCCGCTATGCTCTCCTGTCAACCAATAAACTGAGCTGATGTTGTCTTTAGCGTTACCGTCTGCGTCGAAACTCTCCACTTGGAAACGGAATTGATATGGTTCGCCAACAATAGTGAGCGCCAAACCGTCGTATGTCGCATCCAAAGATTTTCCTTTTTCAGCAAAGTCGGTTGCAAACGACACCCATTTGTAAGCGTAACCTGTTCCACCGTCACTTTCTGATGGAGTGAAATCATACTCCAATGCAGCGATTTCAACAGAATCTGCCGCAGCGCAAGTTGTCTCCACTTGCACTTCTTCCGCTTGTACAGCCTCCTGGTTGTTGTTTTTAGATGTACATGCCACCGCCAGAACAGCCGCAATAAACATTGTAATTTTTTTCATTTTCGTATTTGTTTAAGTTAATATTAAAGTTAATCAAACAAAAATACGTCATTTTTTTTCATTTCCACAAACAAACACAGCTTTTTTTACATTTTTTCAATAAAAAATAGCATTCAGAATAAAATTGAGGATAATTTTGTTGCAAAATAACAAGAATGACACTCGAAACGCATCCTTTAAAACCGTTTTTGCCGGCCAATGCCAAGGTGCTGATGCTCGGCAGCTTCCCGCCACCAAAGAAAAGGTGGTGCATCGACTTCTATTACCCGAACTTCAACAACGACATGTGGCGCATCTTCGGACTGGTGTTTTTTTCAGACAAAAATCATTTTGTCGACACTGCCGCAAAAAAATTCAGGCAAGACACCATTGTTGATTTTCTTAACGAGAAAGGCATTGCCATATATGACACTGCCACGCGTGTGATTCGCGAAAAAGACAACGCCTCCGACAAGTTTCTGACCATTGTGGAGCCAACCGACCTGAAAAACATGCTGAAAAAAATCTCGTTTTGTCAGGCCATCGTAACTACCGGGCAAAAGGCTACCGACACGCTATGCGCCTATTTTAGCGTCACTCCTCCATCTGTGGGCGAGTCGGTCGACTTTTCCATCGATGGTAAAGCAATGCGATTTTATCGAATGCCCTCCTCTTCCAGGGCCTATCCGCTCGCCATCGACAAAAAAGCGGCATTCTACCGAGACATGTTCTTAAATATATTCGGATAAACACAAAAAAAAACGGACAACGCTCGTTGTCCGCTTATTTTTTCTTTGTTTCTGCCTCGATTATTCTGCGCTTTCCAATGGATTTGCTGCAGCTGGCGCTGCGACATTAGGATTGGTGGAAGTCGCATTTTCAACTTCACTTTTGATAGCCGAATCCACCGCCTCTTCTTTCGAGCCCGACGAGAGTGAGATGGAAACTATCACGCAAAGCAACACGATAAACGCAGCAAAGCCCCAAGTGGCTTTTTCAACGAAATCTGTTGTTTTACGAACGCCTAAAATCTGATTTGACGAAGCAAATCCCGAAGCAAGACCGCCACCTTTTGAATTCTGGACAAGCACCAAAATGATAAGAATTACGGCTGCAAAAACAATTACACTTGTTAGAATAACGTACAACATTTTATTTTCTATTATTTATTATTTTCAATAATGATTCTTAAGAATCTGATTTGGTCTGCAAAGTAAATACTTTTTTCTGGATATTTCAAACTTAACTTCTCAAATATTTTTATGGCGCGTTCATATTTCTTTTGTTTTATGTAAATTTTCGCCAAGGTCTCGCTGAAAAATTCGCCTTCTTCCGTTGCAGAATGTTTATCTTCCTCATCATTCTTTTCTTCGGCAACAGGCTGAATGTCCGCCGTATTGGCCACCGTTTCCGAATTGTCGGCAAACTCAAGCGACAATGGCATTTCCTCTGGTACATTTTCGGCCATTTGGTGCACAAACTCCCACAGCCATCTGCGCGAAGGCGCGTAAATCGAGAGTTTGCTCAAGCGCGCCTCGTATTCGTCCGGGCGATAATGATACAGCATTTTTGCCCACGCCATCTGATATGCGGCGCAATACGGATTCTTTCGGACTTTTTCTGCCAACTGCTCCAGCGTCTGCTCCGAAGGCAACGCTCCATTCAATATTTCCGTCACCGCATCCATCACCAATTGACAGCCACCTTGTTAAATATTGCGTCCGTTATCTCTTCTATGATTTCGCCTATCAGCTCGTCCTGCACATCGGTAATCATTTTGCTGCTGTCAAAATTTCGGTAGGCTGAGAAGTTCGATTCAAAATCCTCATTGTGGTTCTGATTATTGACAAAACGCACACGGACAGTCACTGTCAGACGGGTCTCCGCAGCGTAAGCATCGCTTTGAATCGCCATTGGCGTAAGCGCATACTCTGTAATTTCGCCCTCCAACTGATAGTCGCCGTTACGAGTCACCGAAATCAGGCGGGTCTGCCTTGAAAATATATCACGAAGTTCCTCTGTGAACATCTGGCTCAGCGGAGAATAGACCAACGCCGCGCGATTCGGGAAATCGGCTATTGTTATCGTTTTAATTTTCGTATAATCTATGGATGACGCATTCAATTTCACTTGAATCTTGCACGAAACCAACGCCAGCGCAAGCAACAGCATTGCGCCAATCAATTTTCTTTTTTCCATGAGTTTTGTTGTCTGTCTCACCTTCCGTTATTTTTCTCAACACTCTATCCCATATTCCTTTATCTTGCGATACAATGTTCGCTCAGATATTTTCAGCTCGTTCGCCGCCTCTTTTCGTTTGCCTCGATGTTTCTCTAGCGCTTTTTTGATAACATCCTTTTCCATATCCTCCAACGAAAGCGTTTCCTCCACATACTCCTCAGTATCTTCGATATGCGCATTATCACGAGTTGAAGGATCTTCCTTTTTCGGGTACTCCGAAATAGCCACTACCGGATGAGCAACAGGTGTTGCTTCTGTCATCGGGACATTCGGAATATATTGCACGTTGGCATCCTGCGGCATCTGCTGGTATTTCACATTTCTATTCATTAAATCGTGCACCACCTTGCGCAACTCGTCCATATCCTTTTTCATGTCAAAAAGCACTTGATAAAGAATCTCACGCTCATTATTGAACGAACGCGACTCCTGCTCGTGTCCGCCAAACAGAACCGGCATCTTACGCACCTCGTTATCTGGCAGATAGTTTTTTAAAATATCTACTGATATTTCGCGTGACTGTTCTATGACAGAAATTTGTTCCGCTATATTTTTCAGCTGACGAATATTTCCGTGAAAATAATAATCCTGCAGCAAATCCTGCGCTTCGGGCGTAAGTCTGACAGTCGGCATATTATATCGCTGTGCGAAATCGGCCGCAAATTTTCGGAACAAGACCGGAATGTCTTCACGACGCTCGCGCAAAGATGGCACTTGAATATTAATTGTATTCAAACGATAGTACAAATCTTCGCGGAACCTGCCGTCGCGCACAGCCTGCTGCATATTCAGGTTAGTAGCAGCCACCACGCGCACATTTGTCTTTTGCACCTTGGACGACCCGACTTTGATAAACTCTCCAGACTCCAGCACGCGCAACAATCGAGCTTGTGTAGAAAGCGGAAGCTCACCTACCTCATCCAAGAAGATAGTTCCCTCGTTAGCCACCTCAAAATAACCTTTCCTGTCGGACAAGGCGCCAGTAAAAGAACCTTTCTCGTGGCCAAAAAGTTCAGAATCTATCGTTCCTTCGGGGATGGCGCCGCAGTTCACCGCAATGTAAGGGCCATGTTTTCTGTAGCTATACTGGTGTATAATTTGCGGGAAATTTTCTTTCCCGACTCCGCTTTCGCCCGTAACCAGCACCGACAAATCGGTGGAAGCCACTTGCACAGCTATGTCGATGCAACGGTTCAGCAGCTCGGAGTTTCCTATGATCCCGAAACGCTGCTTTATCGATTGAATATCCACTTTTGGCATCTCGCTTCTAGTTTAGGTAATAAAAAAATTATGCTTTCAGCAATTTCACACAGCGCACAAGCGAATCGTACCAATAAGGGACTTTTACGCCATAAGTTTCCTTTATTTTTCTTTTGTTGAGCACACTATAGAAGGGGCGCGGCGTCTTTGCAGGATAATCTTTCGACTCGATAGGCTGCACATCGCATCCCGCAATGCCCGACACCATGCAAATGGCACGCGTGAAATCGTACCAGCTGCAAACACCTTCATTAGAAAAATGATAGACACCCGGAACAAACTTCTCTGACGACACCACTTTCATGATAGCTTCCGCCAAATCAGCCGCATAAGTAGGCGAACCTATCTGGTCGAACACTACCGTCAGACGATCGCGTTCACTGCACAATTTCATCATTGTTTTCACAAAATTTTTCCCGAAAGAGGAATAAAGCCATGCTGTACGGATAATCACCGACGAATCTGGCAATATTTTTTGCAGCACCTGCTCGCCTTCGGCTTTGGTCTTTCCGTAAACCGTATTCGGACTAATAGCATCGTCTTCGTTATACGGCTGATGACCGTTTCCGTCGAACACATAATCAGTCGAAACATGAATCATCTTCACATTATGCCGCTGCGCCGCTTCGGCCAACACACCTACAGCGTCGCGATTCAGTTTTCTTGCATTCGCCTCGTCTGTTTCGGCATTGTCCACCGCCGTATAAGCCGCACAATTCACAATAAAATCAAATGAATTTTCGGCAAAATAGCGTTCTACGGCATCCGCATCACATATATTCAGTTCTTGATAATCCGTAAAATCAAACTCATGCTGGGGATAATTAGCTGATGCGACGCGCATTTCTGACCCCAGCTGACCGTTAGCTCCAGTCACTAATATTTTCATAATTCAAACTATTTATACAAATCCTCGTTATAGTCAAACAGACACAACGCATCTTTCAGCAACGGGTGACATTTGTCCTTATCAGAAAGTATCACTTCACCCGGATTCAATTTCCAATCTATGCCCACAGCAGGATCGTTCCACGCGATGGCACCCTCTTCTTGCGGCGCGTAGAAATTGTCGCACTTATACTGAAAAACCGCTTCTTCGCTCAGCACCGAAAAGCCATGCGCAAACCCTCGCGGGATAAAAAACTGCAGTTTATTTTCCTCTGACAATTCCACAGCCACATACTTCCCAAAAGTAGGCGAACCGCGACGGATGTCAACCGCCACATCAAGCACCCTGCCGCGCACTACACGCACCAATTTGCTTTGAGCGAACTTCCCTTTTTGGAAATGCAGGCCACGCAAAACGCCATATTTCGATTTTGACTCGTTGTCCTGAATGAAATTCACCGGACGGACTTTCTCATCGAACTCGCGTTGAGAATACGATTCGAAAAAATATCCTCGTTCATCGCCAAAAATACGAGGTTTTATAATGCATACGCCCTCGATTTCTGTTTTTATTACTTCCATTTTTATCAACTTATTTTTTCAACAGTTTCATCAAGTATTGCCCATATTGGTTTTTAAGCATCGGGCGTGCCACTTCGGTGAGTTTCTCAGCCGAAATCCATCCATGGTGAAATGCAATTTCCTCCAAACAGGCAATTTTCAACCCTTGACGTTTCTCTATCACTTCCACAAAATTTGAGGCCTCGCTCAACGAGTCGTGCGTGCCCGTATCGAGCCAAGCAAAACCGCGTCCAAGCAGCTGCACTTTCAATTCACCGTCTTTCAAGAACTCTTGATTTACGGTAGTTATTTCCAATTCGCCTCTTGCCGAAGGTTTGATGTTTTTTGCCACGCGCACCACTTTATTGGGGTAGAAATAAAGACCGACAACAGCATAGTTGCTTTTCGGGCACTGCGGCTTTTCCTCTATCGAAATCACATTTCCTTCTGCGTCAAATTCAGCAACGCCATATCGCTCAGGATCGTCCACATAATAACCGAAAACTGTAGCCTTGGCATTCTTCTCCGCCTCATCCACAGCTTTCTTCAGCATTGCGCTGAACGACTGTCCGTAAAAAATATTGTCGCCGAGCACCAGACAAGCGGCATCGTCGCCAATAAATTTCTCGCCAATGATGAAAGCTTGCGCCAGACCGTCAGGACTGGGCTGTTCGGCATACTCAAAACGAACGCCGTAATCGCTGCCGTCGCCCAGCAATCGTTTGAAACCAGGCAAATCGTGCGGTGTGGAGATAATCAGAATCTCACGTATTCCCGCCAGCATCAACACTGAAACCGGATAATAAATCATCGGTTTGTCATAAATAGGCAGCAACTGTTTGCTCACCCCTTTGGTAATCGGATACAAACGTGTACCCGAACCTCCTGCTAATACAATACCCTTCATTTTATTCTGTTTTTTCCATTGATTCCTCTTCTTTTCTCTTTATTTTCAGCAAAAGCGTCCTCAACATGTCTGACACTGTTTTTATTGCCTCCTCTGTGGATGCCGACAGCGGCTTCTGCTGCATACGCATCAACATCGTCATATACAAAAGATTGAAACACAGTTCCATATCCGAATCTTGAGCGCCATCTGCAGCATTCTTCGTTCTGAATTCTGCAATTACAGGCAGAGCCCTCTGATACTTCGCCTGATACTCCCAATCTGACTGCAGAAACGACAAATGCCACTCTTCCAATTCATTCAGCACATTTTTGTTTATCTGCAAATGACCGGTTTTCTCCAAATGCTCGTTAAGCATCATCAGCCGCAGATTGTCATACCACTCATAAATTTGACGACGGACATCATCGTCCACCGCAAAACGGCTGATTACATTCGCATCAATCTGCTGCATATCAAAGCCGCATGCACGAATCAAATCTTCTACTTGCCACATATAAAGCAGATATTCCGCCGTATTCTCCTTCTTCTTCTGTTGCGCAACAATCATAACAAAGCAAATATCTGACAAAAATAACAATTTTATCTGACGAAATGGCAGACTCTCGCAAAAAACTTTATTAAAAAAACATAGTCATCACGCAAAAAAAATGAATAGCTGAACAAAACGCAAAAAAATGTTATATTTGCACAGAAAAAAAATGCCAAAAAAACATGAAAAAATCAATCTTTGCGACTTTTATCGCCTTACTTTCGTTGTGCGCCCTGAACGCTCAAGAAAACAACACAGAAGTGACCAGCGTATCACTCGACAACATCAGCAACAGTAACAACAAATACGACAGCAACTACCTGTTTAAAAACGAGTTGGCCGTAAGTTACGGCGTTGGCACCACTCCTGAAATTCTAAACATTTTCGAGAAAATACTCTGTGCGGCAATGCTTACCATTTACGACGGAGAAGAGTCTCAAACCGGCGCCATCAGTGTCGAATATTTCCGCAACATGAACAAGACTGTCGGATTCGGCGCCATCGTCACATACGAGCATTTCTATCAAAACGGGCAATGGAAATTTGCAAACATCGCCAGCAGCAAAGAGAAACAAACGGAAACAAACGACTACATCAGCATTATGCCCGCCGCAAAGATACGCTGGTTCAACAAAAAATCGGTGAGCATGTACTCAAAAATTGCCGTCGGTTTCACACTCGACCAGAAGACACAGAAATACAAGAATTACGTAGATTACAAGACCGACGAGAACGGAGATTTAGTCAGGGACGACAACGGCAACCCCATCCCCACTAGCGATCCGTACACACACAAAGAGAAAAAAATGCTGAACGATTTCGGATTTCAGCTTTCGCCAATTGGCATCGAAGCAGGGAATCCGAGAGTTCGTGCTTTTGCCGAATTAGGATTCGGCGTGCAAGGCATCGCGAAACTCGGCTTGCGATGCGGTTTCTGAAATATCCATTGCTTTTTTTCAAGAAAAACGCACAATAAAACTGCATTTTTTCGTTTTTTACTTATGTTATATAAGAAAAAAATGCTATCTTTGCGTCCCTTAATATAATTTCTCGAGAAAAAGCAATGAGACAACTAAAAATTACAAAATCCATCACAAACCGCGAAAGCGCTTCGTTAGACAAATACCTGCAGGAAATCGGTCGCGAAGACCTCATCACCATTGAAGAGGAGGTGGAACTCGCTCAACGCATCCGCAAAGGCGACCGCCTCGCACTGGAGAAACTCACTCGTGCCAACTTGCGTTTCGTGGTTTCGGTGGCAAAACAATACCAAAACCAAGGGCTCAGCCTTCCCGACCTTATCAACGAAGGAAACCTTGGACTGATAAAAGCCGCAGAGAAATTTGACGAGACTCGCGGATTCAAATTCATTTCATACGCCGTATGGTGGATTCGCCAATCAATCCTGCAAGCCTTGGCCGAACAGTCGCGTATCGTACGTCTGCCGCTCAACCAAGTGGGTTCGCTGAACAAAATCAACAAGGCATTCTCTAAATTCGAACAAGAGAACGAAAGAAAGCCTTCGCCCGAAGAACTGGCCGACGAATTGGACATACCCGTTGACAAGATTGCCGACACCATGAAAGTGTCAGGACGACACATATCGGTGGACTCGCCTTTTGTCGAAGGAGAAGACAACTGTCTGCTCGACATTCTGGTGAACGAAGACTCGCCAATGGCCGACAAAACGCTCGTCAACGAATCGCTATCGAGAGAGATTGACCGCGCCCTCGAGACGCTCACCGAGCGCGAAAGCCACATTATCAAGATGTTCTTTGGCATCGGATGCCAAGAAATGACGCTTGAAGAAATTGGCGACAAATTCGGACTCACACGCGAACGCGTGCGCCAAATCAAAGAGAAGGCCATCCGCCGTTTGCGCCAAAACTCACGAAGCAAACTTTTGAAAAGCTATCTGGGATAAATGAAACGCACCATCGGACTCATATTCTTCTGCGCTTTTGTGCTCTCTTCCTGCAAATTTCAGCAACTGATGAAGAGCACCGACAACGCCATGAAATACGAAAAGGCAAAAGAATACTACGCCAAAGGGGACTACCTTAGAGCCTACACCTTGCTGGAAGACATTTCGCCAGCATACAAAGGCACCCCCGAAGGCGAAGATGTGCTGCACATGATTGCCGACTCATATTTCAAGAACAAGAATTATCAAACGGCCATCAACTATTACAATGCGTACAACAACAATTTTCCGACCGGCAAATACACAGCAGACTGCCATTTCATGATTGGATACTGCTATTACAAACAGTCGGCCGACGCAAGACTCGACCAGACAGAGACCTACTCGGCACTCAACGCACTACGCTTGTACCTGGAGAAATATCCGTTTGACAGCCGAACCTCGGAAGCCGCGCAGCTTGTAGAGGAGCTTGAAAACAAACTCGCCTACAAGGAACTGCTGAACGCACGCTTATACTACAAACTGGGAAACTACATCGGCAACAACTACCTCTCCGCTATCATTGTGGCGCAGAATGCCGTCAAGAACTACCCTTTCAACCTATATCGCGAAGAATTTGCTTTCATCGTGCTCAAATCTAAGTTTATGCAAGCCGAGAAAAGCATCCTCGACAAAAAAGAGGACCGCTACCGCGACACGATTGATGAATATTATGTATATTCGGCAGAATTCCCCGACGGGAAAAACAAGAAAGAAGCCGAACACATTTTCAATATTAGCAAAAAACACATAAACGAATAAATAAAACAAAGAAACTATGGCTACAGATTACAAAAAAACAAATGCGCCAACCAACACCATCACAAGAGACATGAACAGTTTGTGCGCCGACACCGGCAACATCTATGAAACCGTGAACATTATCGGCAAACGCTCAAACCAGATTGTTGTTGACCTGAAACAAGAACTCGACAAAAAGCTGCAAGAGTTCGCCACATACAACGACAATTTGGAGGAAGTGTTCGAAAACCGCGAACAAATCGAAATCTCACGCTATTACGAAAAACTTCCAAAACCGACGCTGATTGCTACACAAGAATACATCGAGAAAAAGATTTACTATCGCAATCCGACAAAAGAAGAATAATATAGCAAAAATGCAAAAGAATAAGGCGGTTTCAATGAAACCGCCTTTCGTTTTTTTCGGTAATGTTGCCAAAAATGGTTGGTGGCATTAGATAAAAGATAACGGGGAATAGCTATTCCCCGTTATCTTTTATGTGTTTGTTTCTGAAGAACAAATACCATTTGACATAGTTTTGGCAA
>SUXD01000019.1 GCA_015061145.1 Bacteroidales bacterium
TTGCCGTACGCATGGGACAAACAAACGCTTTGAGCGAGAAACTCAACGCCAAAGTCATTCCAGCCGACGCCACCGTAGTAGAAGACCTTGAAAAAGTTTTCTCGGAATCAGTAGAAACATTGGGCGGAAAAATCGACTTCGTCCTTCATTCTATCGGCATGTCGCCCAATGTGCGCAAAAACAAGCCTTACGACGACATCGACTATCGCCTGCTCGACACTACACTGAACATTTCCGCCATCTCTTTCCACAAAATGCTGCAAGTGGCAAAAAAACAAGATGCCATTGCGGAATACGGCTCCATCGTAGCCCTCACCTACATGGCGGCGCAGCGTACCATGTTCGGCTACAACGACATGGCCGACGCCAAAGCGTTGCTTGAGTCTATTGCACGCAGCTTCGGATACATCTACGGCGTAGAGAAAAAAGTGAGAATCAACACCATATCGCAATCGCCCACCATGACAACAGCCGGTTCGGGCATCAGCGGATTCGACAACCTTGTGGATTTCGCCAACAGAATCTCGCCACTCGGCAATGCCGATGCCGACGACTGCGCAAACTATTGCATTGCCATGTTCAGCGACCTGACACGCAAAGTGACCATGCAGAATTTGTATCACGACGGCGGATTCTCAAGCATGGGCATGAGCATGAGCGCTATGGAACAATACAACAAAGGAGGATTCGAAAAATAATTCATCACAATGCTACTGAAAATCTACCCGGAAAACCCTAACGAGCGTGACGTTCAGCGAATTGCAGAAATCGTGCGCAACGGTGGAGTCATTATTTTTCCCACCGACACCATCTACGGCATCGGATGCGACATCTTCAACACCAAAGCCGTGGAAAAGGTATGCCGCATCAAAGGTCTCGACCCAAACAAGAACAGACTTTCATTTATCTGCAACGACCTCAGTCAGTTAAGCGAATTCGCAAAGGTGGACAACCGCACATTCAAACTGATGCGCAACTGTCTGCCGGGACCGTACACATTCATTCTGAACGGCAGCAGCAATCTTCCTAAATTATTCAAGAACAAAAAGACCGTCGGCATTCGAATCCCCGACAACAACATCATCCAAACCATTGTAAAAGAATTGGGGCACCCGATGATGACCACCTCAGTGAAGAACGACGACGACGAAGTGATTGAATACATCTCCGACCCCGAACTTATCCACGAAAAATACAAGAAGTTGGTGGACATTGTGATAGACGGCGGATACGGCGAAGTGCAACCCTCAACCATCATCGACTGCACCGACGAAGAGCCCACACTCGTAAGGCAAGGTTTGGGACCCGTAGATTTTTAAGGCGATGAAGCATTACGGACTGATAGGAAAACCACTGATTCACTCATTCTCCGCTGATTTCTTCAACAAGAAATTCAGAGAAGAGAAAATCGACGCAGAGTACAAACTGTATGAGTTGGACGACCTTACGAACGACTTTGCCAATCTGACTAAAAGCGTAGACCTCAGCGGGTTGAACGTGACCATCCCCTACAAGGAGAAAATTATTCCGCTGCTCGACGAGCTAGACGAAACAGCCCGAAATGTCGGCGCCGTGAATGTCATCAAATTCAAAGGAGGGAAACTTATCGGCTACAACTCCGATGTCATCGGGTTTGAAAACTCGCTGAAAAAGCAACTGAAACCACACCATCAAAAAGCCTTGATTTTAGGCACAGGAGGTGCATCTAAAGCTGTGGCGTACATACTAGGGAAACTTGGAATTTCATACACTTTCGTCTCGCGCAAAAAAAAGGAAAACGGCCTTACGTACGACGAGTTAAGCGAACAAATGATGCGCAATCATCTGCTCATTGTCAACGCATCGCCTGTGGGCACATTCCCGCACTCCGACGAATGTCCGGCCATCCCCTATCAGTTTCTGACAAACGAGCACTATCTGTTCGACCTGATTTACAATCCTGAAAAGACTGTATTTTTGCAAGAAGGCGAAAAACGCGGATGCGCCATACAAAACGGACTGGAAATGCTGCACGGACAAGCTGTCGCAGCATGGAACATTTGGGAAAGTTGAAACACTTTTTCTCGTAATTATTGCAAACAAAGGCGAAAAAAATCCCGCTTCTTTTGCAATTCAAATAAAAATATGTAAATTTGCAACCTAATTTTTCATGCAGGTTAGAACAAGTAGCGCTGCCCAAGGCATCTCACCTCGTATGAGTTCACTTAAATTTATTTAAATTTTATGTACGCAATCGTAGAAATTGCAGGACAACAGTTCAAAGCCGAAAAAGGCAAAAGATTGTTCGTTCATCGTTTGGAAGCAGATGTAGATGCTGCAGTAGAGTTTGACAAAGTGTTGTTGATTGACAACGACGGTGATGTTAAAGTTGGCGCGCCAACTGTTGACGGAGCAAAAATCAGTTGCAAAGTGCTTTCTCACCCACGTGGCGAAAAAGTGATCGTATTCCACAAAAAACGCAGAAAAGGATACCGCAAACGCAACGGACATCGTCAGAATTTCACTGAACTTTTAATTAACGACATCGCATTTTAACCTAAAAAAACTAACAAGAAATGGCACATAAAAAAGGAGTCGGTTCTTCAAAGAACGGCCGTGAGTCGGAAAGTAAACGACTTGGCGTAAAAATTTTCGGCGGACAAATAGCAAAAGCTGGTAACATTCTTGTTCGTCAACGTGGTACAGTTCACAATGCAGGCGAAAATGTAGGTATGGGAAAAGACCACACCCTTTTTGCATTGGTGACAGGCAAAGTGGTTTTCAGAAAGAAAAAAGACAACAAATCTTTCATCTCTGTTGAACCTATCGCTGAAAACTAAAAAATCAGACTGGTTTTAAACTAAAAATAAAAACTTCATCTCTTTTAGATGGAGTTTTTTTTTGCTTCTGTAAAGAACAAATTATAAATTTGTGAGATTTTTCAAACACACATTATGTTAACACTAAAACTTATCACAGAAAATAAAGAGGAAGTCATCAAAAAACTTGCAAAGAAGCATTTTGACGGCAAAGAACTCATCGAGAAAGTGCTGACACTCGACACCGAGCGCCGCGCCACGCAACAAAAACTCGACTCGGAACTTGCCGAGATGAACAAGCTCTCGAAAGAAGACGGCGAACTGTTTAAAAGCGGCAAAGCAGCCGAAGCCAACGCAGCCAAAGAGAAAACATCTTCATTGAAAGAAGACACAAAGAAACTGTCAGACAAACTGGGCGAACTGGAGAACAGCATCACCGCTATTTTGCTCACCATCCCGAACATACCTTACGACGAAGTGCCAGAAGGCGGAACTGCAGAAGAAAACCTTGTAGTGAAAAGCAGTCTGCGCGAATGCCACGAAGGCGACAAAGTTGGCAACTGGACAACTGTCCCCGAAAACTCTGGAGCGAAACTGCCCCATTGGGACTTGGCAAAACAATACAATCTGATAGACTTTGACCTTGGCGTAAAAATTTCAGGTGCAGGATTTCCTGTTTACCGAGGCTTAGGCGCACGCTTGCAACGCGCCCTCATCAATTTCTTCCTCGACGAAGCCCGCGCGGCCGGCTACGAAGAGATTATGCCCCCGACTGTAGTAAATCAAGCATCGGGCTACGGCACAGGCCAACTCCCCGATAAAGACGGACAGATGTACCACTGCGAAGTGGACGACCTTTATCTGATTCCTACAGCCGAAGTTCCGGTAACAAACATCTATCGTGATGTGATTCTGGACGAGAAACAACTGCCTATCAAGAATTGCGCTTACACGCAATGCTTCCGTCGCGAAGCTGGCTCATACGGCAAGGATGTACGCGGACTGAACCGTTTGCACGAATTCTCGAAAATAGAAATCGTGCGCATCGACACCCCAGAGCACAGCAAAGAATCGCATAAAGAGATGCTGGACCATGTAGAAGGACTGCTGAAGAAACTGGAACTGCCTTACCGTATCTTGCGCTTGTGCGGTGGCGACATGAGCTTCACTGCTGCCATCTGCTACGACTTTGAAGTGTATAGCGAAGCGCAGAAACGCTGGTTGGAAGTAAGTTCAGTTTCAAACTTCGACACATATCAGGCTAACCGTCTGAAATGCCGCTACAAGAAAGAGAGCGACAAAAAGACGCAGCTTTGCCACACCCTCAACGGAAGCGCCTTGGCTTTGCCGCGCATCGTGGCTGCCTTGCTCGAAAACAACCAAACACCCGAAGGAATCCGCATACCGAAAGCGCTGGTTCCTTACATGGGCTGCGACATGATAAAATAAACGTACCACGAGTTTATAAATAAGCGGAGCCGTAATATAGATTACGGCTCCGCTTATTATATCACAGTATGAACTGTCTTAATCCGCTTTTTCTACCCCAAGTTCTTTCGCCTTCTGCATCATAAATGCACGAGCCGGTTCATATTCATTGGGAATGACACCATCGAGAATTGCATCCTTAATAGCCATTTTAATGTCGCCCACCAGACTGCAAGGCGGCAAAGCGAAAGTTTCCATAATTTCCTGTCCGGAAATAGGCGGCTGAAAATTGCGGATGCGGTCTTTCTCCTCTATCAACTTCAACTTTTCGCGCACCAACTGGAAATTGGCCAGAAAGCGTTTCTCCTTTTCTTTGTTCTTTGAAGTGATGTCGGCCTCACATAAGGTCATCAAGTCGTCGATGTCGTCGCCAGCATCAAATAGTAAACGTCTGACAGCCGAATCAGTAACCTCATCTTCGCTCAACACTATAGGACGCATGTGCAGTGAAACCATTTTCTGCACATATTTGAGATGCTCATTCAGCGGCATTTTCATGCGCTGAAAAATTTTATACACCATGCGTTCACCCACGATATTGTGGTTGTAGAAAGTCCACCCTATCTTTGAATCGTACCGTTTGGTACGCGCTTTTCCCACATCATGCAGCAGCGCAGCCCAGCGCAGCCATAGGTTATCCGACTTTTCGGCAAGCCGTTCGAGCACGGTGAGCGTATGCTCAAAATTATCCTTATGCCCTCTCCCCTCTTTCGTCTCCACGCCCTTCAATGCCGAAAGTTCCGGCAGTATGAGTTGAAGCAGTCCGCACTTGTCGAGCAAGCGGAATCCACGCGAAGGGGCGTCCGATTTCATAATCTTATTCAACTCGTCCACAATGCGCTCTTGCGAAACAATACGGATGCGCTCACTATTCCTGCTGATGGCCGCAAAAGTGGATTCTTCGAGATAAAAGCCAAGTTGCGTAGCGAAACGAACACCGCGCATCATGCGCAAAGGGTCGTCGCTGAAAGTCACATCAGGATCTAATGGCGTACGGAGAATCTTATTCTCCATGTCGAAGCGTCCGTTGAACGGATCGAGCAATTCGCCGAACCGCTCTTTGTTTAAGCACAACGCCAAGGCATTCACCGTAAAGTCGCGACGGTTCTGGTCGTCCTCCAATGTTCCGTCCTCCACTATCGGATTACGCGAATCGGCACGATACGACTCTTTGCGCGCTCCCACAAACTCCACTTCCATATCACCTAGTTTCACTTGCGCTGTGCCAAAATTCTTGAAGACAGAGAGATGCGCCTTGCGCCCTAACGTACGCGCCACCTCTTGAGCCAGTTCTATGCCACTGCCCACCACCACCACATCAATATCCTTCGAAGGGCGTTGCAAAAAAATGTCACGAACAAAACCACCAATCACATAGCACTCTTTGTGCTGCCGATCGGCGCAGTCGGATATTATTCCGAAAATTTTGTCCTGAAGATACTCTTTCATAAAAAAATCACTTGTTTTTGGGAACCGACACCGCAGACGACGGTTTGTAATACCGTCTTGCTTCGGGCAGCCATCCCCTTATTTGTTTTATTCGAGTGGCATCTGTCGGATGGTCGCTGAAAATAGAGTTGGACCCTCCGCCCGTAGCCTGCGACATCCGTTGCCAGAAGGCTACTGCCACTTCGGGATTGTAACCGGCCATAGCCGCAAAAACAAGTCCCATGCGATCGGCCTCGCTCTCCTGCTTGCGCGAAAAGCCCGACGACCACGCCTGAGCGCCTACACCAAGAACTGCGGTACTGAGTTGCACTATGCCCGAATTAACACCCACGCCTTGCGCCACCGAGCCTATCACATTCAGCCCGATTTGCTGCTTATAGGCATTGCTGATGCGTTCAGCCGAATGTTTGGCTACCGCATGAGCAATTTCGTGTCCGAGCACGATGGCCAACGACGCCTCATCTTTTGTCACAGGCAGAATGCCCTCGTAAACAATTATCTTGCCACCAGGCATGCAAAAAGCGTTCACCTGCTTGTTCTGCACCAAGTTAAACTCCCATTTGTACTGCGACACCTCGTTCGAACGGCCGTGCTGACGCAAATACAGAACTACAGCGTCAGCCAATCGCTGTCCTACGCGTTTCACCATCGCAGCATTTGCCGCATTCGTCGACAGTTTCGACTCCTTCAGATACTGCTGATACTGCTGAGCGCTCAAGCTTAAAATCTGTTCGTTCGAAACCAGCAAGCGCTGTTTGCGCCCCGTGATAGGCACAGTAGATGAAGTGCCGCACCCCGATAACAACGAAAGCAGCAACGCAAAAAATATCAACCTCGTCTTTTTCATAACCGTTTTTTATTCAGAAATTCTAATTCTTTACAAAAATACAATTTTTCCTGATTCATTATGCAACAAGACATACGAAAGAACAACACCAATTTCGAATCGCACCATATACAAAGCAATTTACCATTAAAAAACGAAATATTATCATTTTTTTTAAACCACTGCTATTATTTGGCAGAGGTTTTGATTATTTTTACAAAAAAAATTAAAACCGCCATGGCAAAAAATGAAAGAGGGCAAAACCTTACAAGCAAGTACGTTTGGGTAATTGAAACCATCAATCGCGCAAAGAAAATCTCGTTCGAAGAACTGAACGAGAAGTGGCTCGACGACACGGACATCAGTCGCGGCATAGAACTCCCTAAGCGAACTTTCAAGAACTGGTGCGACGCCATTTTTGATATGTTCGGCATCATAATTACCAACGAAGGCAGAGGCAAATACCGCTACTTTATAGAAAATGAAGAAGACATCCGTCAGAACGGCATCAGTTCGTGGATTTACAACGCATTCAGTGTAAGCAACACTTTATCTAACAGTTTAAGCCTCAAGAACCGCATCTTGCTAGAAAACGTACCATCTGGGCAAAAGTATCTGCAGCCAATTATTGAAGCGATGAAAGAGAACAAGGTGCTTAATATGTCCTACCGCAGTTACCGCAACGAAAAAGAATACTGCTACAACATACAACCTTATAGCATAAAATTGTTCCGGCAACGATGGTACATGATTGCCCGCTGCACGCATCCGTCTTATTACGAGAAAGGACCAATCATATACGCCCTCGACCGTATCAAACACCTCAACATCACAAACGAGCGATTTGAAATGCCGAAAGATTGGGATGCAGAGAAATACTTTGACGGATGTTTTGGCATCATTGTGGGACACGACATTGATATTCAACCCGTGAAACTGAAAGTGGCGGCCAGACAAGCCAACTACATCCGCGACCTAAAAATACACGAATCGCAAGAAGAAATAGAGCGCAACGATGAATACAGCATTTTCAGCTATAACCTCCGTCCCTCCTTCGACTTCCAGCAGGAAATACTTTGGAACGGCGAGGATATGGAAGTACTGGAACCCGAATGGCTCCGTAAGGAGATGGCTGGTAAGATCGAAAGAATGTGGAACAAATATAGTGCAAGCGAGAACAAAGACAAACTTGTTTGATCTTTGTCGAGTGTAGCCTATATTATCAAAATACAAGGAGGACTAACTATGATATTTAATTTCAGCAAATACAGTTTTCGTGGCATACAGGATTTATGCCGAAAATATCACAGGCAAATTGTTGCGTCTCCAGACGAGAACAACTTAAAGTTCGTACTCGACGGCAGGCGTGTTAGATTCATCAATCCTTTAGGTGAATTTGACTATGCCTATTTTGGTGAGTTCACCTTTGATGGTGATGTCATGATACTATTGACAAAAGACCTCAAATACACGAAATTTCACAAACCCTTACACCTTTCTACCTTATGGTCGATGGTGCCTGTAATCTTTGCTGGTGTAGATACAGGATTTAAGGACGATCAGCATGAAGAAATTTTCACTGGTGATGTTGTGTCGTATAAAGGAGATACATCATTCGTGCGCTATCTCTTCGATTCCTTGGTACCTGGTCTTGCCGGAGATAACTGTGAGGTACAATTTGAAAGAAACGGTGATATGCACAAGGAAGGTACAGTTTTTTCGAATATTAAGCCTACGCTATTCAAATTGTTTACAATAGAAAATTTATACTGGCTGAAAAGCCAATATGTACCCTATGGAATTAGTCGTGACGAGGTGATTGAGAGAGCATCAAAAGCGAAGAGCAAGCCACTTTTTACTGATGATTTTAAGCCACAAAGAAGAAGTCGTAAAATCATATATCAACAATTGTCTGAAGTTCTTCGAGAAAACGATATTCTATGCTATTTAGCGAAAGAAATGATAGAAGGCGAGGAACATCTTGGCATTATTCAGTGCGCTGATAATATCCCAGATGATTATACTGGCGAAGAGCACTCCATTGAATTAGCGACAGCTGATAACTTTTATAATTCAATTAAAACTGCCTTTCATGAATTCCTGCAATATGCACATAATAATCCCGAGAAGACATTTGTCTTGTGCGATTTCAAAGAGGCTCTGGAGATTAACAAATATAAAGAACAAAAGACAGCACTGCAATTTTGGGAGTGGTATGAATACAATATCTCCAATGTCATTATGCCCTTTTGGATTTTTAACAACATTTTAGGATGGGATATGATTGGAAGAGACTAATTTAAAATATATAGCAATGAAAAAGATTATTGATTTGGGGCTCATCGGTGAGACCGCTGTTTCTTTAGAGTTGATGAAAATGGGTTATGACGTAATAAATCTAAATACGTTGCGTCATAATTACCAGAATATTGATTTACTCTGTATTAACCCTCAAACAGGCAAGAGCGTAACAATACAAGTTAAGACTGGAAGCACAAAGAACCTAATGACAGGATTTGTTTCAGAACTTGATGGAACCATTCCAAACCTGGAGGAAAAGGTGGTTGGTCCTTGGGTTTTTGTCAAAACGGACAAGAATTTTAAAACAATGAACTTTTATGTTCTGACAAAGGAAGAAATAGTAGAACTAATAAAGACTAGCAATAATTGGTACGTGAACGAATGGAACCGCCAATTGAAAAGCAAACCAATGATTGGCATTGAGGTGGATTGGTTGGAAGGTAATTCATCTGCCGCATCAAAACCGAATGCCAAGATACAACATCCGGAGTATAAGAGTACGTTATCAGAAACCTCACGGGACAAATGGGAAAAGATAACAGATTTATTGGATTGATGTTATTGAAGATATGAAAGATTTTGCAGCAATAGATTTTGAAACGGCTAACAATGAGCGTAGCAGCGTATGCTCTGTAGGTATCGTCATTGTACGTAATGGTGAGATAGTGGATTCGTTCTACTCTCTCATCCAACCAGAGCCGAACTATTATAACTATTGGTGCAGCCAAGTTCATGGCCTCTTCCAGCAAGATACTGACGATGCGCCAGTATTCCCGAAAGTATGGGCGCAGATTGAACCTCTGATAGAGGGTTTACCACTCGTTGCTCATAATAAGCCTTTTGATGAAGGTTGTTTGAAAGCTGTATTCCGTGTTTATCAGATGGACTATCCTGACTATGAGTTTTACGATACCCTTTGTGTTTCACGACGAGTATTGCCAGAACTTGAAAACCATCAACTTCAGACTGTGGCCGCTGCTTGTGGCTTTAACATGAAGAATCATCATCATGCATTAGCCGATGCAGAAGCTTGTGCTTGGATAGCAAGAGAAATCTTATAATTTTAAAACTATAAATTATGACAATTTAAGTTTGATATCAAATATTATAGATATGGAGTTCAAAATAAGACCATTTAAAGAATTGCTGGGAATGAGCTTTAACATCCCAAGTTATCAAAGAGGATATCGCTGGGAGAAGGAGAACGTTGAAGCATTACTCAATGATTTCCAGGAGTTTGCGACAAAAACAAAAAAAGAGGAAGGTGAGTTCTATTGTTTGCAACCTGTTGTGGTAAGAGTCAACAAACAGTTGTCTGAAGAAAGAACCATTGCGGAGGGAAATCCTGTTACTGTATATGACCTTCTTGATGGTCAACAACGACTTACGACACTATGGTTGATATTAAACCAAGATGATTTTAAATCGCTGTGGAACAATATGGACAGAAACCACGCGGATCTTTATTCTATGGAATATGAAAGTCGCACAAACTTGTTTGACAAAGCCATAGATAAGGATAGTGACATGTATGAAAACATCGATCTGTTTTATCTGAAAAATGCATATAATACCATTGCGGAATGGGATGGCGACAAGGTAGAAGTTATCAAGACAATCGTTCCTAAGTTGTCTTCAGAAAACACAAACGATGTTCGAATCATATGGTATGAATTTGATAAAGATACAGAAGGCGAAGAAAGCAGACAAGCATCGTCTATTAAGGTCTTTTCTCGGCTTAACTACGGCAAGATTGCCCTTACTGACACAGAACTCATTAAAGCGCTCATACTCCAGAGTGACATCTATCCTGACGACAACAGCGAAAAAGGCAGAAATGCCATGAGGGAACACTTGTTCAGGATTGCAACGGAGTGGGATGACATCGAGAAAGGACTGCATAATGACCTCTTTTGGGGAATGCTTACCCCCGAAGACTATAAGCCCGCAAACCATTTGGAACTTATTCTGAGATTTGTGGCTGAAAAGATTCAAAAGGAAAAGGGATATCGAATCATTGACCATCAAAGGAGGGATTTCCACATTATTGCCAGCTATTTAGGTGTCAATTCAAGTGTTTTGCCTTCACAATATTCAGAAAGCGTAGACCATCTGTGGAGTATGATAAGAGATATTTACATTTCTCTATACAACTGGTACACGAATGAAACATTCTACCACCTGATAGGTTTGAATGTGTTAATTCAAGGAGGCTCGAATCCTATACCGCTGATTACAGACATATACAACAAATATTGCTCAGTTAACAAAGAATCCTTCAGACTGTATCTTGAAAGTGAGATTGGCAGACTTATTGAGATACAAGAAAAAGTTGACGACAACTTGGGTAAGAAGATAACTGTTGATTTGCGGGATTTGCAATATGGCATTCATAATCCAAGAATCATTAAGATCCTGGAGGCGTTGAATATCTATCTGCACATTACAAACAAACATCTCGGGTTTAGATTTAATTTCAAGAACTTCAAGGGTATAAAGGATAATAAGGATAAAAAGGTTACAAGTCTTGAACATATTCATCCCCAGCACCTCAATTTTGACGACAATGTGAAGTATAAGGATGTTAAAGATTGGTATAATAACACCTTTAATATCATCAGCTCCGATCCAGAATACAGCAAAAACGAACAAATGCAGACTGCCATCAATCTTCTTGGTGACATTCTGAAAGATGAAGAGAAGTTTATGGAGCAAATCGCTGAATGCCAGAAGAACGTAGAGGAAATTGACAGGTTCTTTGACAAACATGCCCAAATGGACACTGGTCATATGCATACCCTATACAACCTGACTTTGGTTGATAAAGATACAAATGCCGCCTTAAGCAATAATCTCATAGACGTAAAACGAAAGATACTTCAAAAGAGAGAAGAGCAAGGTGAAACTTATGTTCCCATAGCAACAAATTATGTTTTTAACAAACACTTCTCTAATCATATTTCAGAAATGAAGTTCTGGAACAAAGATGACAGAGAAGCATATTTTGCCAAGATAGAAGAGGCTTATCATTATTTCATTAACAAGAAAAATATCTATATGCAATATGGAACAAAATAATCAAAACATAAGTGCCAATGAAGAAGTTAATTCCAATTTTATAACATTCTTCACGAGACATAAGATAGAAATTCCCTTGATACAAAGGGACTATGTTCAAGGTAGCAATCTTCAAAGCAAAAAACGTAACGAGTTTATCGATTCCTTGTTTGAAGCATTAAAAGATGATGGGAAGCCATGTGAACTGGATTTTATCTACGGAACGGAAAACAATGAGGTATTCCTTCCCTTGGATGGTCAGCAGCGGCTCACGACACTATTCCTTTTACATTGGTATCTGATTAATAAATGCAGATTGGAAAATCCTAATGAGTATAAAAGAATCATGGCGGAAATCAAATGGGACGCTTGTGAGTTCAGTTATAAGACCCGCAGAAGTTCTACGGTGTTCACCGAGAAACTCAGGTCATACCAGCCAGAAAAAATGAATGAGGCTATGTCAGAAGAGATCAAGCAGCAATCTTGGTATTCTGAAAGCTGGGATCTTGACCCAACAGTCAATGCCATGATGGATATGCTTGATGCCATTGGAAATAAATACAATGGACTAAAGATGCATGTGGCAGCTCAAATGTTGGAAAAGATGCTCTCTTCCAAGATTATCAATTTTGACAAGTTGGATATGGGTAAATTCAAATTGAACGATTCTCTTTACGTTAAGATGAATGCCCGTGGCAAGCAATTAACTGAATTCGAAAATTGGAAGGCAAAATTCATAAAATTTTTAGAAGAGGTTTATGCTGACTCCGAATTCGATTATATTGACGAGAAGCGCAATGAATTCAAAACCATTAAAAACTATTTTACCCATTCCATAGAGCATGAATGGACTGACTTGTTCTGGGCATATGCCGTCAATGATTACATACAACGCAAATCTGAATATGACGTACTTCCAGAAGAAGAAAAATTGAAAAGACCTAAAGTAATCAATCCCTTGATTGATTACTATTTCCTTAATTTCTATCACTATATCTTCAGCCTGCAGTATTTCATATCACGGAAGGATGGTAGTGAAGAGGAAGATAGTGTGATAGATGATACAGAAAAAACAAGAATGGATTTGTTTTCAAAGAATGAAAACATTAGTTTCCTGTATCAGTCTTTAGACACATTTGTATACATCATGAAGGAGAACAACACGATTGGTGACTTCTTCGACAATTTGTTCTATTTGGAAGGGCAAGAGACCGACGGTCGTATAAGGCTTTTTTCTTCTAAGACAACCAATCTTTTCGAGTCTTGTATAACATCCAAAGCCTCCGTCGACGAGCAGATCCTTTTATATTGTCTCATTGTTTACTGCATAAAGAAGAAATGCTATACCATCACGGATGAATTAAAGATATATATGCGTATTTGCAGAAATCTTCTTGAATCCATCAATCAGAGGTTGACAAAAGACATGCAGATACATTCCAATGTCAGACTTTCCCAATTACCGAAATACATAGCCACGATAAATAACCTCTGTTCAATAGCAGATTATAGTACAGTTGAAAAACTGAATGCCGGGATGGGTGATACAGAAGCGGTAATTCGAGTCATCAAGTGTTATCTTGTCAAGGATGCAGACATCTATAAACTTGAGGATTCCGGCTATACGCACGGAAGCTTATATGCTTTTGATTTAAGCATGAATCACAATGAATTATCAGAAGCTTTTACTGCCTTTAAGAGGGCAAAAGACATGAATCGCGCGAGAATACTCGTTGCTTACGGATACCAAGGGACTAATTTTGGAATGTGTGCACATGGTAAAAGACGTTTCTTCGGTTATAAAGATCGGTGGAATGTGATTTTCAGATACAAGTCTGAGTCACAGGTTTTGAAAGAAGCTTTTTCTTCATTTGTGTCAGATTTCAATAAACAAAAGAACATAGAGACTATTCTCAACACGAAAAAGAATACTGTCAATAAAGATAGTTTTGCCTACTATTTCCTGAATTATGATGCGTTTGCGAATAGTGCGCTTTCGTGGACAATGGATGACAAGGATGACCCAAAGTTGGTCGATGCCCACCATTTCTTCGCAATCAATACTGAACATGACATCATAACGCTTCCGCGTTTTAGCAGCAATCCCCTTCTAGGTTATCATACAGACCCGTATGCCTGTTCGGTTGCTCAAAAATTAAAAAATGCTCATCCTGATATTTATGCGAAAATGAATTACACAGGCAAAGATAAAAATAAAGCAAAAATAGTTTTTGACGACTACAATATTGAGATGTCGTGTACTGATAATGGATGGGCTATAACATTCAGATCGATATCTAATGATGGCAAAATGCGCCACCTTCCAATATATATGTTAAGAGAATTGGCAGGTAAATGTAATCATCACAAAAAAAATGTGCATTATATCATAAAAGACGCTTCATGTGACTACATTGAATCTGCATATAACTTTATTCTTTGGTTATTTCAGAAATGACCACCTACATCTCCAACACCGACCACTACAAAGAAGTGCTTTCGCGGGTGCAGTCCGTGAAGCACATGCTTTGGATGGGTAGTGCGGACATTAAAGAACTTTATATGTAGGTGAAGTTGATAAAAAAATATTGAAATATGTTAGGAGCAATAATAGGAGATATAGTCGGCTCATTATATGAGTTCGACAACATCAAGACCAAGGAGTTTCCCTTCTTTGATGAAAGAAAGGAATATACTGACGATAGCATTCTTACGATTGCTACTGCCGACTGGTTGCTTAATAGTGGGGAAATAGGCAACTACTACCTCAAGTATGCCACAGATTATCCATACCCTATGGGAAGCTATGGCACAATGTTCGTGGAATGGGTACATCGTTCTCGCCGTGGTATCATGCAGCCATATAACAGTTGCGGAAATGGGTCTGCCATGCGCATTGGACCAGTAGGATGGGCTTTCGATACGGAGAGCAAGACGCTGGAAACGGCAAAGGTTTCGGCAGAGTGTACCCACAACCACCCTGAGGGAATAAAGGGTGCCCAAGCTGTAGCCCTTTGCATTTTCCTTGCACGACAAGGAAAAACCTCGTCTGAAATAAGGAATAGGATTCAGCGTGATTTTGGCTATGACTTGTCTTTAACCGTTAATGAAATCCGTCCCCGATACTCATGGGAAGGGTTGGACGGCGCAATATCCGGCGGAACATGTCAGGGAAGTGTTCCTCAAGCCATCACATGTGCCCTTGAGGCAAGCGATTTTGAAGATGCCATTCGAAATGCAATAAGCATTGGCGGAGATTCGGATACCATCGGCTGCATTACTGGCTCTATTGCTGAAGCCCTCTATGGGATTCCTGATGACATGCGCAAGTATGGAATTAACTCCTTACCATCGGCATTACGTACTGTCGTAGATAGATTTGAGAATAGATATGGATTCAAGTGATTATCGAAAGAGGCTCATCTTCATCTCCAACTCTTCCCACTACACCGAAGTGCTTTCTCGGGTTCAATCCGTGAAGCATACTCTTTGGATTGGAACGGCTGACATAAAAGATTTATATGTGAATGTGGGTAGGGAAAAGAAACCGTTTCTGGCTCTTATCGCTCAACTCATCCGAAGGGGTGTGGAGGTGAGGCTGATCCATGCAAAAGAGCCGGGACCGAACTTTCGTGAGGATTTTGACAAGCACCCTATTTTGTTTGGAGGATTGAAGCGACTCCTCTGCCCGCGTGTTCATTTCAAGCTGCTTGTCTTTGACGGAAAGACAGTTTATATCGGCAGTGCAAACCTGACTGGAGCAGGCATTGGCATGAAAAACGACAACAAACGCAACTTCGAAGCCGGCATACTCACCGACGAGCCCGAACTCGTGGCGCAAGCCATCAACCAGTTTGACAACGTATGGCGAGGCAAACACTGCAAAACCTGTCAGCGCAAAGACTTCTGCCCCAATCCTATTGTATAGTTTTTTAAAAAAACTAAATTTAAAAAAACCTCTGCCACCGTTTGGCGGAGGTTGTAGTTTATTTTGCAAAAAGATAAGTGAACTATGGCAAACGACAACAAGATATTCGATTTCGGCGAGAAGCTTGGCGATTCGGTGAAAGACCGCAATTTTGGTGTGCGCACGATGCCACAAAAGGAGCGTTGGCAACACATGAACCGCGCCTACGACTCGTTTATGGATTTGGCAAATGCACTGGGTTTCAGTCCGAGTTCTATTGCTATGGGCGGGCGGTTAGCTATATGCTTCGGTTCGCGCGGGCATGGTGGCAAGGCGACTGCGCACTACGAACCGGGGCGCAACGTTATTAATCTGACACGCAAATATGGCGCTGGAAGCTTAGCACATGAGTGGTTTCATGCGCTCGACTACTCTCTTGGTGGTGATGCCGCAACGAAAGATTGCCAAGGATAACATACTCATACTCGACGAGAGCCATTCGGCAGCAGGCAATAGCAAACGTGGCGCATTCTTCCGTTCACTCACCGATGTTGCAAAACATGTATGTTTCTTGTCGGCTACGCATTCCAAACGCCCGGAGAATATGGCGCACATGAACAAAATAGATCGAAAGCCAAGACCTTTTTGTGATTTAAACGGACAAAACTTGTAAACGTCGTGATTTCTGTTCAGTGCCAATCAAATAATTTATATCAAAAACCAATATATTTCTTTACCCTCTGCCACCATTTAGCAGACCTCATGTATATGTTTGCAACAGAAAACATAAAAATAAACGAAATGGAACATGAAACTAAACAAAACCCCGTTTCCGAAATTGCATTTGATTTGGGAACGGTAAATTCGATTGTCGCTGGTGGCGGAAACATTCTTGTAGATAAGCCATCGTGGTTAGGTATTGAAATGGGAAGTAAGCCTCCTAAGATTTGCTGCAAGTGGGACAAGGCTATGAATATGAAAGGTCGGAGCATTCCTTCAATAGAAATTATCCAACCAATGAAAAATGACAGTATGCTTTACAATAGCGTTGAACTTCTAGTTATGGAATTGGCATTGGAAGCCCAGAAAAAATGTATCATTTCTGCGGAAACGAAAATAGGAATTGGCATACCTCTGGATTTCACATATGGCGACCGCCTTGTTTTTCGCGAAGCGTTCAAAAACCTTGGATATAACGATGTGTATTTGATTCCATCTGTTTTTGCCGTGGCAATTGCCAGAGGATTGAATGTGAATAATGTCCGCGGCAAAATGATAATAGATATTGGCGGCGAGAAAACACAAATTGCAGTGATTTGCATGGGAGGATTGGTTTCTAGCAAAAGCATACCTATCGGTGGAGAAACTTTAACAGCTGCGATTCAGGAAGGATTACGAATCAATCACGATATAAAAGTTAGTGATTATACTGCAGAAGAAATAAAAAGGATTTCCGGAACGGCGCTTAGCGACATGAAAAATCCACAAGCAGAGCATATTGTCTTCGGACCGAATACGGGCACGGATGAACAAATCCAAGCAACACTTTCTCCGAATGAAATAGCCGAATGGCTAAACGAACCTTTGACAAAGATTGAAAATGCACTGTCAAATGTTCTGGAGCGTGTTCCACCTGAATTATTCAACGATTTTTCTGTTGATGGCATTTATCTTTCAGGCGGAGGGTCAATGCTATATGGTCTTGCGGAACGTTTAAGCAGAAAAACTAAAATAAAAGTCAAACTCGTTGACAATAATTATTCCGTTGCACAAGGTGTGGAAATGGCACTGAAGAACATTCAGGAAAATCAATTTATTATAAAACTATAAAAAAAGACGAAAATGGAAAAAACAGCAGACATGAACAATTATTATTTTTGTGTTAACCCTGGCGAGGCTTCTGTATGGGAATTCACAATTGAAGATTTGATTGATGCGGAATTCGAGTCCTACCCGGATATTTTCCCCGACAAAGCCGTAAAAATAGAATTCTTAAAAGAACTGATTGCCGACATCGAGGAGTGTATCAAAAAGGTGGAAAACGACAGATAAAGACAACAAAAGGATACTGTGTTCTCCTTTTTTATTCGTGAGCACAGCGGAAACGCGGAAACCCGACAGCGGAAGCGAAAATTAAAACTTTACATTTATGCCACAAATCATTAATTATGGAAATGAAATGCTACGCATTTCAGCAAAAAGGATGATTGAATACTCAAAAAACTACGGCTCATCATGGCACACATGCTACTCCGACACTTCATGCGGCACATTTCTCGACCTGCTCTCCTACGACAACGAAGCGATTGCCTTAACCTCAAAAGGAATATACTACTCAAACTGGAAGTACAAGGGGGCAGCATGGGACAAACGCTGCACGAGTACAATATGCCAAGAATTTGTCATTCTCGTCAATCGCGGTACAGAAATTCGTGCCATCACAAAAAAAGGCATATCTTATTATTCAACCGACAAAGGAAGGAACTGGTCACGAATAAAGTAACAACATCAAAGTTACCCAAGGGACAGGCCCCGAAGCCATAATCGCATTTTTGGACAGCAGTGACTATGAATCCGCCGTTCGGCTGGCGTTCTCGTTAGGCGGCGACAGCGACACCTTGGCATGCATAACCGGCGGCATTGCCGAAGCATTTTACAAACAGATTCCGCGACCTATTGTTACAGAAATATGGCAGCGTCTGCCAGATGATTTTATAGAAATCTTGCAAAAACTAGAAAAGCAGACTTCGTACAAATTGCCCAAAAATACAAGTCTAATCCAAGAGAGACAATTCTTGCTATCTGTATACGATTTTTAAACAAATCACATTTCTGCACTAAAATTTCCATAAACCTCTGCCACCGTTTGGCGGAGGTGTTTTTTTTCTTTGTGACATAATTATATCAAAGCGGTCTGAAATATGTCAACATTATTTGTTCTGTTCAGAAAATTATCTATCTTTACAAAACATTCATGCAACGATTATATACTGCATGAGTTGACATATACATACTTGCTGACATTTCGGCTCGGTTAAATCTGGTAAATTCAACTTTTGAAGCACGAATAAGTCATGGCAGGTTTGTAGCACTTCTATATGGAGGGCGCAGACCGCTTTGTTTATTTCGCTTCAAAGGCATACCAGAGCCTAACCGAGAAAATTAACAAAGGATTCTGTGTTCTCCTTTTTTATTCGTGAGCACAGCGGAAACGCGGAAACCCGACAGCGGAAGCGAAAATTAAAACTTTACATTTATGCCACAAATCATTAATTATGGAAATGAAATGCTACGCATTTCAGCAAAAGGGGTTGAGTACTCCACAAGCAAAGGCGGATTATATTATTCAACCAGCAAAGGAAGCAGTTGGTCACGAAGAAGGTGACTTTTCAAGAAAAAATATAAGTCCATACTACTTGGACTTACATTAACCTTTTTAACTCAAAAATCATGAGAAAATACTTATCAAATAAAAAAATCGGTTTATATCTTATTGGTGCTATATTGCTGATTTCATTCATCTTTTTGGCATGGATTTCACACGTTTGGCTCGAAACCGAGATCGCTTCTCAATTGTTCGCCGCCATAGCAGGTGCCATTATAGCCGCAATTATGACAATGTTACTCTTGAACAAGCAGTCGGAAAGCGAAGAATTGAAAGACCGAAACATGGCAGTATTCAATCAGAAACAGGATGTGTATCATCATTTCTTAGAAGAATTGCACAAAATACTGCAAGACGGCGAAATCACTATTGGCAGCAAAGACAAAAACGGAGAGATAGACACCAGTGTGGACGAATTAAAGGACCTTATCTTTCAGTTAAGCTTTCTTCAACTGCACACCTCCGAAGACACCATCAAAGAAGTTCTTGACAAGTTAGTGGATATTATACAAGCCTTGAACGACTACAACTCTTCTTCCGAAGAATACAGACAAAAGAACGCTCCAGAATTCTATTCTCGTTTTTCCAACTCACTCTTTTGCATTACAGCCATCCTACGCAAGGATTTGTACAATGAGGAGAGCAAACCTATTGATGAGAACCAAATGAAATCAATATTACAAGAATGTGACCTGTATATAGAGCGTTCCAATCTTGACAGAGTTGAGTTACAACTATACTTTTGGAATGAACTGAGAAAACAACTTGCAGTCAAAGGGTATGACATAAAAGACTCTGACAAAGACTTTACGCAAGACATAAACGAATACTACGCAAGAGCCCGCAACAGATACAGATGGTATGGTTTCGACTTTATGCTTTCTGGAATAACTTTCCGCGTAGAAATAGACAATCACTACTATTTCGGCATAAAAAGGCCTTCCGAAAATTTTCAAGACGAAAAAATATGCAAGACTTTTGAAAAGATGGTCGGATTCATAAAAACTCCATGGTGGTATGGCTGGCGCCATTCCGCAAGTTACGACTTGGACTTTTGGAATTTAAATTCTGAAGGTTTTAAGCAATTAAACAACTCAAGAATGCGCGCGACTTACATCGGTCATATAGCAGAAGAGATAGACGCATTCGCTAAAAATTTCCTAAGGGAATACAACAAAGCGGCAAACAACAATGAAATTAACAGCTAAACACCTCAAAGGATTCTACATTCTCCTTTTTCTTTTACGAATGTAGTGGAGATGCCAATAGCCATAAGTGGAGGCGGAAACTAAAACTTTTGTATTATGTATCAATTAAATTTTCCGAACGGAAACGTTCAAACGTACAATTCGTCAGGTGATTTGCAAACCGCGGCGCGACTTTTAGGTGGCGAAGCAAGATACATAGGTAACAACACCTATGTTTTCGTACCGAAAAAGTAGGACTGTAACGGCAAGGCATTATTGCTTTGCCGTTACTTTTTTCTTTGTATTATTTCTTTGTATTAAAAAAAATGTATACATTTGAATAATTGTACATTTAGAGGTTAACTGTTGAAAGAACACGAAAGAAAATTGTTACAAACAATTGTGTACGTTACGAATTAGTGAAATTAGAGATGATATTTATGAAAAAATGTATTTTTTAAAATTTTTAAACCTAAAACTATGATAGACTATTCAAACATCGGCAAAGACGGTATTGTCAAAGACGGTATTTTTAACCGTTTTGAAATTCTACGGCCTGCATTTTTAGACAATTACTGGAATAATCCCAAACACCGCAAACTAATGATTGTAGCTGAAAGCAACTATTTCAAAGATGGAACTGATAGTATTTATAAGGATCCTCAAACTTGGTATTTGGGAGAAGATGAGCCTGTAAAACAATTTCTTGAAAAACAGAAAAAAAGTTTAAGTAACTGGAAGGAGTATAAAACTTTCAGCAAATTATGCAAGTCTATGAATGAGATATCTGGTCTTCAATGTAATAGTGTCTATGAAGAAGCAATTTTTTACAACTATTTTCTTCGACCAGCAACAGTGCTAGGGGCAAACAGATCTTTTGAGAAAGATTGCACTCAATTAGACCGCGAAGTGGCAGGTGCCGCTTTATGTGGAATTTTGAAAAGAGAAAAACCAGATATTGTTATTTTTGCAAGTAAATATGCTTTCAACGAATTTGAAAAATTTAAACTTTCTGCTGGTTTTGAAA
This sequence comes from Bacteroidales bacterium, assembly GCA_015061145.1. Lineage (GTDB taxonomy): Bacteria > Bacteroidota > Bacteroidia > Bacteroidales > Paludibacteraceae > UBA1754. Next base: position 21,426 of record SUXD01000019.1, read on the forward strand.
CTGACATTATAATTGACTTTGTCATTCATCCTGCTTCTCCAAATTGGAGCAAAAGCGAAGATGGCAAACAGAAATTCGAACACCTTTTGAAACAATATTGGATAAAATAAAGTCTTAAATCTTTTTTTAAAACACCTCTGCCACCGTTTGGCGGAGGTGTTTTTTTTCTTTGTTGCATAAATCAAAATACAACAAGGATATGTTCAATGAGTCAAAAATTAAAATTATCGGCGTAGGATGCGGCGGATGCAACATCGTCAATCATATTTACGAACTAGGATACAAAAAAAACTCGTTCGCCGTATGCGAGACGGACGCCATGGTATTGAACCGTTCCAAAATACCGGTAAAACTACAGCTCGGTTCAAATGGATTCGGAAGCGGCAATGTGCCATCAGCAGGAAAAGAGGCGGCAGAGAATGCCGTTTCAGAAATACAATCTATATTAAAAGAGAACGCGCCTCAAACTGTTTTCATTGTTTCATGCTTTGGCGGCGGATGCGGTACAGGGGCGGCCCCCATCATTGCGTGCGAATCAAGAAAACTCGACCTCAACACAATAGGCATCATTGTCTTGCCTTTTGATTTCGAAGGAACACACAAATTTAATCAAGCTCTGGACGGAGTGAGAGAGATGGCAAAACACACCGATGCGATTTTCCTTTTCAATAATCAATATCTTATGCGGGATAAAAAAGACACTCCGTTAAGCCACGCATTCGAAAGTGCAGACAACCTCATATCCGATATCATAAAATGCATCAGCAATTTTACAACAAGACCATCAAAAGCCCCAAAACGCATAAATTGGTTAAAACTTTTTGAAGATCTATAAGAAATCAGCCTCACTTTCTATACAAGAACGAAAGCGAGGCTGTTTATTTTACACCAGTTTATGGAATGACGACGGCATATCTGTTTCAAACTTCAGTTCTTCGTGCGTCACCGGATGCGTAAAGCAAAGGCGGTAGGCATGCAACGCCATCCTATTCATCGCACTCGGCACACCGCCATATTTGGGGTCGCCCACAACAGGATGCCCTAAATCTTGCATGTGCACGCGAATCTGATTCTTTCGACCCGTATCGAGTTTCAATTCCACCAACGAAAAATCATCTGTATGGCGTAAGGTCTTGTAATGCGTTATGGCCAGTTTACCGCCATTGTCCGTAGGACTTGAGTAAGTGACATACGCCTTGTTGTCCTTCAGCCACGAGCGCACCGTACCTTGCGGATTTTCCAACACACCGCTCACCACAGCCACATACCGGCGGTCGGTGACATAGCCTTTCCAATCTTCCTCAAATATCAATTCCGTCTTCTTGTCTTTGGCAAAAACCAGCAGTCCTGAAGTCTCCCTGTCGAGCCGATGCACCACATGGGCGCTGCAACGCTGGTTGCTTTGACGGAAATAACGGTTCAGCACAGTCTGCACAGTTTCCTTTGCCACGGCAGGACCATTGGTGAGAATGCCTTCGCGCTTCTCCACCACAATCAGATACTTGTCTTCAAACACAATACGCACATAAGGGTTGTGAAAATTGCGGAGCGGCGACTGTTTGGATACGGCCACCGACATGCCTTCGCGCAAAAGATAATTATACTGCGAGCAGACTTTCCCGTCCACCTGCACAAGTTTGTTTGAGAGTATCGATTTCAACTTGTTGCGACTGATGCCCGACATCATGCGCATCAGAAACGGCATCAGTTCCTCCTCTTGCTTCACACGAAACACCGTTTGTTTTTCATTCCCCTTTTGCATTCTGTTTCTATCTGTATAATTTATTTTCATTAATAAACGCCATCACCTCCGGCAAAAGAAAGCGTTCTGCTCCCTTTCCGTTTTTAAGGCAACGGCGAATCATCGTAGATGACACATCAAAGAGCGGCGCATCAACCAGCACAATATTCCCATTATATTTTTTCACATCCGCCAAGCAACCTCTACGAGGATAAACCAACAGACGGTAGTTGTCGAGTATATACTGGTAATCGCGCCAACGGTCGAATATATCCAGATTGTCCGCACCTATTATGAGCGAAAATTCCACATCGGGATACGCCCCCGACAAATGACGCAGCGTGTCAGCCGTGTACGACGGTTTAGGCATCTTCAGCTCCACATCGGACGGAAACACACCCTGCACATCGTGCAAAGCGAGCTGCAACATGGCATATCGCAATTCGTCCGAAAGCAGTTCGGCATTCTGTTTGAGCGGATTCTGCGGCGAAAGCACCATCCATATCTCATCCAGATCGGTATGCGCAAGCAGATATTCCGCCAGCGCCACATGACCAACATGAACCGGATTGAACGAACCGGAATATACACCCACTTTTTTCATTTTCGACTTTTATTTCACAAAAAAAAGCTTTCCTACAAAGATAGGAAAGCTTTTCCATTTGTTCAGTCTCTTAATCAGATAAGTTTTACAAAGATGTCTGCACCGTCTTCGCGGAAAGAAACTTTAGCTTCGCGTGCCAACCATCCCATGGCTGCATACAAATCTTTGTCTGTCAATTTAGTAGCTTTTTTCAAAGCCTTCACTGACATTTCACCTTCACACAACGCATTCCATACTTTTCCTGCGTCTTCTCCAAATTTAGCGTTCAACATAATTAATAATACTTTTAATGTTTATAATATGTATCGTATTTAAGGTTATTCTCCTTTGATAGCAGCTACACCCGGAAGCACTTTACCTTCGATAGCCTCGAGCAAAGCACCGCCGCCAGTTGAGATATAAGAAACTTTGTCTGCCAATCCGAACTTGTTCACGCAAGCTACAGAGTCGCCACCGCCGATGAGCGAGAATGCGCCTTCTGCAGTTGCTTTTGCAATAGCGTCGCCAATAGCGCGCGAACCTGCAGTGAACTCATCGCATTCGAAGCAGCCTGCAGGACCGTTCCAAAGAATAGTTTTTGCGCCTTCAATAGCCTTTGCGAATTTCTCGCGGCTCAAAGGACCTGCATCCAGACCTTCAAATTCGGCAGGAATGTTGTTCGAATTGAAAACTTCGATTTTAGCGCCCGGTTTCACTGAGAATGAAGCGAAATCATAATCGGTGCAGCATACTGAATCTGTACCAAGCACGAGTTCCACGCCGTTCTTTTTAGCCAATTCCTCTACGCCAAGAGCAACATCAAGTTTATCCAACTCTACGATTGAATTGCCAATTTCGCCGCCGTGAGCTTTAGCAAATGTATAAGTCATACCGCCGCAAAGCACCAAACGGTCAACTTTGCCAAGCAGGTTTTCGATAATACCGATTTTTGAAGACACCTTAGAGCCTCCCATGATAGCAACAAACGGACGTTTGATGTTTGAAAGCACATTATCTACAGCCTGCACTTCTTTTTCCATCAAATAACCCAACATCTTGTTGTCAGTGTCAAAATAATCAGCAATAACAGCAGTAGAAGCATGTTTGCGGTGAGCGGTGCCGAAAGCGTCGTTCACATAGCAATCAGCGTATGAAGCCAAAGTTTTGGCAAAATCTTTCTGTTTTGCTTTCATTTCTTTTTTTGCAGCCTCGTAAGCAGGATCTTCTTTTTCGATGCCTACAGGTTTGCCTTCTTCTTCAGCATAGAAGCGAAGGTTTTCGAGCAACAGCGCTTCGCCCGGTTTTAATGCTTTGGCAGCATCTGCAGCTTTTGCGCAGTCGGGAGCGAAAGCCACTTTCACGCCGAGTTTATTAGAAACCTCGTCAACAATTTGGCTCAACGAGTATTTTGCATTCACTTTGCCTTTGGGTTTACCCATGTGCGACATGATAATCAGACTTCCGCCATCAGCAAGAATTTTCTTCAGCGTAGGAAGTGCGCCACGGATACGAGTATCGTCGGTGATTTTACCATTTTCATCCAAGGGAACATTAAAGTCCACACGAACAATCGCCTTTTTGCCAGCGAAATTGAATTTGTCAATTGTTTGCATAATATTTATTGTATTAAAGATTCTAAAAATCGCACAAAAATACAAACAATTGCAAAAACAAACAAATTAGAAGCAAGATAATTATGAATTAAATTCAAGAAGCGAGAAGGCAGAAACGAGAAGCAAGACAACATCGACTCTGACGCTGACAAAATCAACAACCCAACAATACATCACACATAAATACATTAATACATTACATATAATAAAACTCCTCACTCTGCCAAAAAGTCAGTCAGTATGACAAAAAAGGATAGTTTTATCGTGAATCACTGACATTTTCACTGAACGAGCAGCCGCACTTTTCTCTTTCTACCGCTTGGCACAAAAATTGAAAGTAATCATTTCGAATGCGTGAAAGCATCCAAAACAAACAAATTTGAACAAACAATTAAAAAAGTAAATATCATGGGAAAAGTAATTGGAATTGACTTAGGTACTACCAACTCATGTGTGGCAGTAATGGAAGGTAACGAACCAGTCGTTATCGCAAACAGCGAAGGAAAACGCACAACCCCGTCTGTTATCGGTTTCGTTGACGGCGGCGAACGTAAAGTGGGCGACCCTGCTAAACGTCAGGCTATCACCAATCCGCACAAAACGGTGTTCTCTATCAAACGTTTCATGGGCGAAACCTACGACCGTTTGGACAAAGAGATTGCCCGCGTGCCTTATAAAGTGGTGAAAGGCGACAACAACACTCCGCGTGTAGACATCGACGGACGTTTGTACACACCACAGGAAATCTCGGCCATCATCCTTCAAAAAATGAAGAAAACCGCCGAAGACTACCTTGGCACCGAAGTGACCGAAGCTGTCATCACCGTTCCGGCATACTTCAGCGACTCACAACGTCAGGCTACGAAAGAAGCCGGCGAAATCGCAGGCTTAAAAGTGCGCCGTATCGTGAACGAACCTACAGCAGCCGCTTTGGCATACGGTTTGGACAAAAAGAACAAAGACATGCGAATCGTCGTATTCGACTGCGGTGGCGGTACACACGATGTATCTGTACTGGAACTTGGCGACGGCGTGTTCGAAGTGAAAGCAACTGACGGTGACACACACCTTGGCGGTGACGACTTCGACCAGAGAATCATCGAATGGCTGGTACAGGAATTCAAAGACGAAAACGGCGGCGTGGACTTGAGCAAAGACCCGATGGCATTGCAACGACTGAAAGAGGCTGCAGAGAAAGCTAAAATCGAACTTTCGAACACTACCTCAACCGAAATCAACTTGCCGTACATCATGCCTGTTGACGGCATGCCACGCCACTTGGTTCGCACACTGACACGTGCCAAATTCGAACAATTGGTTGACGACTTGATACAACGTACCATCGCTCCTTGCCGTTCGGCATTGCAGAATGCAGGATTCAGCACTTCAGATATAGACGAAGTGATTCTGGTAGGTGGTTCAACCCGTATCCCGGCTATCCAGGCCGCTGTAGAGAAATTCTTCGGCAAAGCACCTTCAAAAGGCGTAAACCCCGACGAAGTGGTGGCCGTAGGAGCTGCTATACAAGGCGGTGTGCTGACCGGCGAAGTGAAAGACGTGCTGTTGCTTGATGTCACTCCCCTTTCGTTGGGTATCGAAACAATGGGCGGCGTAATGACGAAACTGATTGACGCCAACACCACCATCCCGACAAAAAAATCGGAAGTGTTCTCTACCGCAAGCGACAACCAGCCAAGCGTACAAATCAACGTATTGCAAGGCGAACGTCCTATGGCGCGCGACAATAAACAAATCGGTATGTTCAACCTCGACGGAATACCTGCTGCACCGCGTGGCGTTCCTCAAATCGAAGTAACTTTCGACATCGACGCAAACGGTATATTGAATGTATCGGCTAAAGACAAAGCGACTGGCAAAGAGCAGAAAATCCGTATCGAAGCATCTTCTGGTCTGAGCGAAGACGAAATCAAACGCATGAAAGCCGAAGCTGAAGCCAACGCAGAAGCCGACAAGAAGGAAAAAGAGCGTATCGACAAACTCAACCAAGCCGACGGCATGATTTTCCAAACCGAGAAACAACTGAAAGAACTCGGCGACAAAATCCCTGCCGACAAGAAAGCGCCTATCGAAGCAGCACTTGCTAAACTGAAAGACGCTCACAAGGCTCAAAACATCGACGGCATCGATGCTGCCATGAAAGAGTTGAACGACGCGTTCCATGCAGCAAGTCAGGATATGTACAACGCAGCCAACGCACAAGGTGCACAAGGCGGCGCGCAAGGCAACCCGTTTGACGGAGCACAACAAGGCGGCCAGTCCAACGGCAACAGCCAAGGCGACAATGTACAAGACGCCGACTTCGAGGAGGTCAAATAACAACAAAAAAAACGCAAATAAAAGCCGTAACCCGATTGGGTTACGGCTTTTATTGTATGTTTGCATGACAGCAAAAATAAGCAGCACTTCTTACTGCTCTTCTGACAATGTTGATTTTTTAGCTTCTTCAAATTTCGCCTTCATAGTCGGATTGTTGCGAGTCAGTTTCTTGATGGACAAAGCTTCAGCCCTTTCGTTAGCAAGTCGCAAGTTATTCTCGCTGCCAATGAGCGCATCCTTTATCTTCTGGAGATGCTGAATAGATTTGTCAATTTCATCGATGGCAGTCTTAAACTTATCGCTTGCAATGCGGTAGTTTCTGCCAAACTTATCTTGAAAATCAAGAAGTTGGTTCTCAAAGTTGGCTACATCGATTGACTGACTCTGAGCAATAGCCAATTGCCGCTTGTACTCCAGGCTCTTCTTCGAAGTCTGTACCAGCAGCGATATTATCGGCAGAAAAAACTGCGGACGGATGACATACATCTTGTCATATTTGTACGACACATCCACAATGCCGCCGTTGTACAACTCACTGTCGGGCTCGAGGAGCGACACCAGCACGGCAAACTCACAGTTTTTCTCGCGGCGGTCGGCATCCAGTTTCTTAAAGAAATCTTCATTCTTGTGCTTGGTTGCCGTCTCGTCCGCTTCGTTCTTCATCTCAAACATAATAGACACATACTCTGTCCCGTCGTCGGCATAATCCTTAAAAATAAAATCGCCCTTGCTGCCGCCGGAGGCATCGTTATCTTTCTCAAAATAAGCGTTTGGCATCACCGAACGCATCGTTTGATTAAACAAGGTTGAACAATGGACCTCGAGCGTTTCGCCTATCATTTTTGTCGACATGCGGGCTTTCATGTCCTTATAATAGTCTATTTGTTCCTGCGCCGTTTTCAGTTTCAACTCATATTGCTCTTTAATGGCATTCGTTGCAATAATCGTCTGCTGTTTTTCCGCCTGCGCAGCCATCTTCAATCGGACAATCTCGTCATTCATTTTCTGAAGATTATCCTGATTTTTGCGTTGTTCTTCCATCACCGCCATCCGCAGTTTGCCGTCACTCTCCTTCGCCTCCGACTGTAATGCGGCAATCTCCTTGTCTTTCCCCGCCAGCGCCAAAGCCAGTTCCGAAGCTTTCTTCTCCTCAGCCATGCGCAATTCTCCACGCAGCTTTTCTATTTCCGCGTTTTTTTCGACCAGCGTCTGGTCTTTCTTCCCCAGCTCACTCTGATGCCGCTGCTCTGCCCTGACGGCCGCCAACTGCTCTTCGCTCTTGTAATGCGCACGCACCTCTTCCATCCGACGGGCCACTTCTGCATCAAACTCGGCATTTTTCACTTGACTCACAATGGAGGCATAATCGGTTTCATCCACCTGAAACACACTTCCGCAATTGGGACATTTCAATTCCTTCATATATCTATATTTTATTGTTATCAATCAATCTGCATCCACAAAGATATAATCTTAATACGCAATCTTTTTGCGCAGATGATATTTTTTTTGAACAAATTTCAAAACAGTACAAGCTATTTTTACAAAGAAAAAAGCTCTTACTTTGCTTCAACTTTCCACTCTACATTTTGTTTTCTGCAACAATCAACAAAAAAAATAATGTCAACAATATATGTTTTAATAAAATTTAGTATTTTTAAAAAAAATTACAAATGCCGAAAAAAACAAAAATATCCCTTTCGCGCCTAGAGTCGTTTCTCAAGGCACAATGCGACCGCCTGCGTACCAGTATGGATGCGGCGGAATACAAGAACTATATCATCGCGCTGCTGTTCCTGAAACGCATCAACGACCAGTTTGAGATTGATCGTTTGGCGTTGAAAGACGAGCTGAAAAAGCAATATCCCAATGCCGCTGAAGCCGACATCGAAGCGGAATTGGACATCCCTGAAAAATATATCTGCTACGTGCCCGACAAGGCCCGTTGGAAATTCGTGCTCCATCCTGTTGACGACAAGGGCGAATCCGTTAGTTATGCCGATGCCATCACCACGGCACTGGCCGAAGTGGAGAAATCAAACTCGGCACTGCTGTCGGGGGTGTTGAGCAAGACCAAATTCAACGAACTCAATACCAAAGGTGAGCGTGTGTTGGATGAGGAAACGCTCAGCGCACTGCTCAAGGATTTCAACGATTTTCCGAAACTGCAGGACGAGAATTTCGAGTTCCCCGACCTGCTTGGCGCGGCATACGAATATCTGATAAAGTTCTTTGCAGAAAGCGCGGGAAAGAAGGCGGGCGAATTCTACACGCCGTCGGAGGTGGTCTATCTGATGGGGCAAATCTTGCAGCCAAAAGAAACTGATGAAATCTGCGACCCAACCGTGGGCTCTGGCGGTTTGCTGATTACGATGCATAACTACGTGGAAAACCGCTACGGAAGTGCCGAACGGCTCACCCTTCACGGACAGGAAAAGTTCGACAGCCCTTATCAGATGTGCAAGATGAATATGATTTTCCACAACATCCGCAATGCGCGTATTGAACAGGGTGACACGCTGCTGAACCCGAAATTAGTGACGGGCGGCACACTCAACCAATACGACATTGTGGTGGCCAATCCGCCCTTCTCGCAGAACTACACCACCGCCAATATGCAGTTCAAGGAGCGTTTTCAGAACTGGATGAGCAAGAAGAAACAAGCCGACTTTATGTTTGTGCAGCATATGATTTCGGTTTTGAAAAACAACGGTCGTATGGCTGTGGTGATGCCGCACGGCGTGCTTTTCCGCGGCGGCGAGGAGCAAAAGATGCGCCAACGCCTGATTATGGGCAGCGAAGGCCACCCTTCTTGCATACTGGAATGTGTCATTGGACTGCCGCAAGGGCTGTTCTACGGCACTGGCATTCCTGCTTCGCTGCTGATTATCAATAAGGCAGATGCCACCAATCGCGAAGGCGTGTTCTTTATCAATGCCGACCGAGAGTACAAGGAAGGCAAAAACCAAAACTCGCTGCGTCCCGAGGACATTGAGAAAATCAGCTACGTCTATCACAACAAGATTGAGATAACGGGCTACAGCCGTCTGGTGACCAAAGAAACACTGAAAGCCGAGGATTACAACTGCAATATCCGACGTTATGTGGACAATTCGGAGCCGCCTACACCGCAGGACGTGAAAGCGCACCTGCAAGGCGGAATTCCCGAAGCGGAAATACTGGCACTGAAAGCCGACTTCGACTGCTACAACGGTTTGCAGAACAAACTCTTTACGGCAGCAACCAACGGTTATGCCCATTTTGCGGATGCCGTGAAGGAAAAAGCCGACATAAAAACCACTATCGGCGAAAGCAAAGGCAAACAGCAGGTTGCCGACGACTACCATAAGGCAATCGAGACCTTCTGGACGGCTTCGGATGCCGATTTGGACAGTCTGCACGGCGGCAGTCTGTTCGATTTCAACAACAATCTGACCGACCGCTTTGTCGCAACTCTGACAAGCCTGAACGTGTTGGACCAATATCAGGTTCGCGGCTCGTTCGCCCATTTCTCGGATACGTTGAAAAGCGACTTCCGCAGTGTTCAGTCAAGCGGCTGGACGGCGGAACTGATTCCCGACGATGAACTGATAGCCAATGAGTTCCCTGAAGTGCTGGCCGACCAGAAGCGCCTTGAAAACCGCCGCGACGAACTCAATGCCAAGTTTGCCGAGATTGCCGAAATGGACCCCGAAGAGTGGGAAGCCGAGCAGTACGAGGTGATGCCCAAAAGTGTGATTTCGGACATAAAAGCAGAAATCAAAGAGTTGAAAGCGCAGAAACGCGAACTTTCCAAACAGCAGAAAGCCTTGGAGAAACGCCGCAAGTTAGGCGGAGCTGTGACAGACGAGATTGCCCAATGCGCCGCCGACATTGTCGCACTCGACAAGCAGATTGCCGACAAGGAAGCAGGCATTGCCCACCACGTGGCTTTGGAAAACGAACTGAAGGACTGCCGCAAGCAAATCCGTGAGATTGAACTCTCGAAAGAGGCGCTTACCGACAAAGCCCGCGAGCAGATTTCCGACGACGATGCCCGCCGACTGATTACGCAGCGCTGGCTTGCCACCCTGCACGACAACATTGCCGTCTATCTCGAAGCTCACGCCCGACACTTGCAGCAAAGCGTGGAACTGCTTCACGACAAGTATTCCGTCACGCTCGCCGATTTGCTATCAGAGCGTGACGAGGCTACGAAAGAGTTAGACGGGTATTTGAAAGAATTGGGGTATATTTAATGGACAATTGCAGTTATGGATATAAACTATAAAAATTGGATAACAAGCATTGCCGCCAGATTCAAACAGGCGCAGATTAAGGCTGCTACGCAGGTAAATGCAGAAATGCTTCGGTTTTATTGGGAACTGGGGAAGGATGTTCTACAACTGTCGGAGACTTCGGCCTATGGTGACAAAGTTTTGCAGAAAATCAGCAAGGATTTGCAGTCTGAACTGCCTGATGTGAAATCTTTTTCACCGACCAATCTGCTCTACATGAAGAACTTTTATACTCTTTATTATCAATATATTATAAACGCTCCACAACTTGTGGAGCAATCAGAAAATGAGTCGGTGCAAATCACTCCACAAGTTGTGGAGCAATCTCAAAAAATACAACTTGAAAAGTTATTCAGAATACCGTGGGGACATCATCGATATATAATTGACAAGTGCAAAGACAACCCACGGAAAGCGATTTACTATGCAAGCAAGACATTGGAAAACAACTGGTCGAGAGCTGTTTTGCTCAATTTTATGGATACAGACTTGTTTGAACGGCAAGGGAGGGCTATATCGAACTTTAAGAATCAGTTGCCCGCACCAGACAGCGACTTGGCTCAAGAGATAACCAAAGACCCGTATAATTTTGATTTTCTTTCCATACACGAGCGTTATAACGAAAAAGAGCTAAAGGACGCGCTTATGGACAACATCACAAAATTTCTGCTCGAACTGGGCAACGGCTTTGCCTTTGTGGGGCGCGAAGTGCGGATTATGGTCGGCAACAAGGAGAAGTTTATTGATATGCTCTTTTATAACATCAAGCTGCATTGCTATGTGGTGCTCGAAGTTAAGGTGACACCGTTTGAATCGGAGTATGCGGGACAGCTCGGCACCTATGTGGTGGCAGTGAATCATCAGCTCAAAGGCGAAAAAGATGCCGCCACCATTGGCATTTTGGTGTGCAAAGGCTTGGACAAGGTTGAAGCACAATATGCATTGGAGTCTTCGAGCCAGCCCATAGGCATATCTGGCTATACGCTGTCGAAACTCATCCCCGAAAAATTCAAATCTTCGCTGCCAAGTATTGAGGAAATTGAAAATTCAATAAACAATGAACAATGATGACCGAGCAAGAACATAACAATGTACAATGGAGGAAGGTGAAGCTGGGGGATTGTTGCAGTATTAATCCCAAAACAGACATTTCCAAAGTTCAAAATGATGATATTGTTTCATTTGTTAAAATGGAAGATGTTAGTAATGATGGATTTATAACTTCTTTCTCTGAAAGGCCTTATAAATCATTACAGAAAAAAGGTTTTACAATATTTCAAAATGACGATGTGATTTTTGCCAAAATTACACCTTGTATGGAAAATGGCAAAGGAGCTCTTGTGAGAAATATGAAATCAAAAATCTGTTTGGGCAGTACTGAATTTCACGTATTAAGAGCTTGCGCTAATGTTTCCATTGATTTCATATATCAACTAACTATTTCAAAGCGATTTAGGCAAAGAGCCGAAATGCAAATGACTGGGTCGGCTGGTCAACAAAGGGTACCAACGGCTTTCCTTGAAGATTGCTTAATTTCTATTCCTTTCAAAAACAACAAGCCCGACCTTTCCGCCCAGCGCCGCATAGCCGCCATACTCGCTTCTGCCGACAAGGTGATAGTCGCCACGCAGAAAATCATAGCCAAATACAAGCAGATAAAGCAGGGAATGATGGAAGACTTGCTCAATGAACAATGTTCAATGAACAATGTACAATGGAGGAAGGTGAGGTTAGGGGAAGTGTGTGCTGTTAATCCTAAAACGGACACGACAAAAGTACTTGATGATGATTTTGTTACATTTGTTAGAATGGAAGACGTTAGTAATGATGGACTTATTGCTTCATTCTCTGAAAGACCTTATAAATCATTGCAGAAAAAAGGTTTTACAATATTCCAAAATGACGATGTGATTTTTGCAAAAATTACGCCTTGTATGGAAAATGGTAAAGGGGCTCTTGTGAGAAATATGAAATCCAAAATTTGTATGGGTAGTACTGAATTTCACGTATTAAGAGCTTGCGATAATGTTTCCATTGATTTCATATACCAATTAACCATTTCAAAGCAATTCAGACAAAGAGCCGAAATGCAAATGACTGGGTCGGCTGGTCAACAAAGGGTGCCAACGGCATTTCTTGAAGATTACCTGATTTCAATTCCTTTCAAAAACGACAAGCCCGACCTTACCGAGCAGCGTCGTATTGCCGCCATACTTTCGGGCATAGATGCAAAAATAGCGGCGGAGGAAAAAGTGCTGGAGAAATACGAAAAGGTGAAGAAGGGGTTGATGGAGAGGTTGTTAAATGAACAATGAACAATGTATAATGAACAATTTGAAATATGAAAAATAGCGATGAAAACATAATATTGGTAAAAAGCAAGACATTTGCTTTGAGAATCATTAAGTTGTACAAATATTTGTGCGACGACAAGAAAGAATTTGTTTTGTCAAAGCAGGTGCTTCGAAGTGGTACAAGCATTGGTGCAAATGTCAAAGAGGGCTCGTTGGCACAATCGAAAGCCGATTTCGCTGCCAAGCTATCTATCGCACTCAAAGAGGCAGGAGAAACAGAGTATTGGCTTGAACTATTACACGAAAGCGACTACATTGAAGAGAATGCTTTCACCAGCATTTATACAGACAATAAGGAACTGATAAAAATCCTTACAAGCATCCTAAAAACCACCCGAAACCAATAATTGTAAATTGTAAATTGTAAATTGTAAATTGATTATGTCCGAATACACCAACGTTGAGCACCCCTTTCTCGAAAAATTCATTTCATCTGAAAAGTGTATTTTTGCAAATTGAAAGAAGAGAATAAATTGTTAATTGTTAATTGTTAATTGTTAATTGCTTATGGCATTACCCATCAACATAGAGGACCTTTTGAAAAAGAACAGAATTGAATCCGACAGAATCGAGTTCAAGAAAGGATGGAATCCGACAACCATCTATCATTCCGTGTGCGCTTTTGCCAATGATATCGATAATATTGGAGGAGGTTACATCATTATAGGTGTTGAAGAGGAAAACGGCATCGCGAAACGCCCCGTGTGTGGTATTCCTGAAAATTCTTTGGACAAAATACAAAGGGAAATCCATCAATTCAATCAACTGATTGAACCATTCTATGCCCCACGTTTGTCGATAGAGGATATTGACGAAAAAAAGATACTTGTTCTTTGGGTGCCATCGGGCAACAATAGACCTTACACCGTTCCGTCGGATGTGAATGCCAAACAGAAGAAGCCTGTCTTTTATATCCGATACGGTTCTTCGTCAATCGAGGCAAAAGGTGAGTTTCTTGATCAGTTGCGCGATATGGCTAATCGCGTTCCTTTCGACGATCGTGGCAACGAAAACTTGACTTTGGACGACATTTCCCCATTGTTGCTAAAAGACTATCTTAATAAAGTGGGAAGTCGGCTTGCTTCGAGCGATTTCACAAAAAAACTCGATACTATTTTGGAGCAGATGGACCTGCTTGACGGTCCAACCGAAAAACGGCAGATAAAAAATGTGGCCGCTATGATGTTCTCGGAGAATCCTTCCAAGTTTTTCAAACAGACTCAGGTTGAAATCGTTATGTTCCCCGAAGGTCGGGAAAACAATCCAGACAACATTATCGAAATACCGCCAATTGTAGGAACCGTCCCCAAAATGATAGCAGAATCGCTCAGCTATCTTCGCACCAATGTTATCAAAGAGCGCATTTTGAAGCCTGCGGACACAGAAAGATCAAAAAAATATTTCAACTATCCTTTTCAAGCATTGGAAGAAGCTGTGGTGAACGCCCTTTACCACCGCAACTACCAAGAACGTGAACCTGTTGAAATCACCGTCGAACCCGACCGAATAAGCATTTTGAGTTATTCAGGACCAGATAGGTCTATCAGCCTTCAGGCCATCAAAGAAGCCAAATCACTGCGCTCGCGCCGATATCGCAATCGTCGATTGGGTGAATTCCTAAAAGAACTGGATTTGACAGAAGGTCGTGCAACTGGCATCCCGACCATTCAAAAAGCGTTGGCAGACAACGGCTCGCCCAAGGCAACCATTGAAACCGATGAAGGAAGAACCTTTTTCCTGATGGACATTCCCTGCCACCCTGATTTTGTCGGAGATGTCCAAGTTAATGTCCAAGTTGACATTCAGGAACTTACAGATATTGAGCAGGTTATAAAAAAAATGTCCAAGTTATGTCCAAGTTATGTCCAAGTTATGTCCAAGTCGGATATTGAAAAATTGGCTCTTTGTCTTTTGAAGAGCGCAAAAGAGATTTCAGGGCGTGATATGCTTGACGGTATTGATACTACATCGTATAAGCAAAGGAAACGAAAGTATTTGGATAAATTGTTGGAGATGAAATTATTAAAAATGACAAAGCCAGATAAGCCAACAGCAAGAAACCAACGATACATCTGCACGGATTTGGGCTGGCAAATAATTAAGAAATAATGCTGTCAATAAGAATGTCCAAGTCATGTCCAAGTCGAATTTGCAGATATTGAGACGATTATAAGAAAAATGTCCAAGTCGATGTCCAAGTTAGCACATACAAAATAATTGTTCATTGTAAATTGTAAATTGATTATGTCCGAATACACCAACGTAGAACACCCTTTTCTCGAAAAACTGCGCGAGATTGGCTGGCAAGTGATAGACAAAGGTAGCGGCGGCATTCCGCAGGACCCTGCCGAGAGTATGCGCACGTCGTTCAGCGAGGTGGTGCTCAAAGATGAGTTCTTCAAGAAGTTGGGCGAACTCAACCCGTGGATAACCGCGGAGCAAAAGGAATACTGCTACCGCAAAATCACCGACATCGACAAACCGCTGACCGATGCCAACCGCGAGATTCACAATATGCTGCTCGAAGGCATCCATCTGCTCACCAAGAATGAGCAGACGGGCGAAGAAAACCCAACAGCCAAAATCATAAACTTCGACAATTACAAGAAAAACTCTTTCATAGCCATCAACCAGTTCCGAGTCGATACCCACAATACCAAACCCTTCATCATTCCTGATATTGTATGCTTTGTGAACGGTCTGCCGCTGGTGGTGATTGAGTGCAAAGACGAGAATGTGTCGGAACCGATGAGCGAGGCCTACGACCAGATAAAACGTTACGCCAACCAGCGCGTTATCGACGACCCATTTGCCGACGGCATATCGGAAGGTTGCGAGCGGCTGTTCCATACCAACTTGTTCAGCGTCATCACCCGTGGCGTTGAGGCGCGTTGCGGCACCATCTCGGCCGATTTCGATTTTTATCTCAACTGGAAGGACATCTTTCCCGAGGAGTACGCCGAAGGCACCAACATCAATCCCGCCGAGCGTCAGGAAATCCTTATCAAGGGAATGTTCAACCACGAGATTCTGATTGACATCTACCGCAACTTCACGCTCTTTATGCAGAAAGGCGACAACACGGTGAAAATCATCTGCCGCTATCAGCAATACCGCGCTGTGGGCAAAATGATTCGCCGACTGCAGAGCGGTACCGACTGGCGCAGCCGAAGCGGCGTTATCTGGCACACGCAGGGCAGCGGCAAGTCGCTCACAATGGTGTTTCTGGTCAAGAAGATGCGCCGCATTGCCGACCTTCGCGACTACCGCATACTGATGGTGGTTGACCGCCACGACTTGGAAGACCAGTTGGCCGAGACCGCCGAATATACAGGCGAGTTGCGCCACGACCCGCATACGAAGAAGGTTCAGAACATTGTGGAGAACCGCCAGGCGCTGGTGAAACTCGAAGGCGACACCGCCGACCTTAACTTGGTGATGATTCACAAGTTCGGCGAAAACAAGGAGTACTCGCTCGAATCGCTGATAAATGCAGGCATTGTGCCGCAATACGAGTCGTTCCCCGTCATCAACGAAAGCCCGAAGATTCTGGTGCTGATAGACGAGGCGCACCGCAGTCAGGGCGGCGAGATGGGCGACAACCTTTTCCAGGCCTTTCCAAATGCGGCACGCATCGGATTCACGGGCACGCCGCTCATTACGCCGCGCCATAAGGCAACCACCTGCGAGCGTTTCGGTCAGCAAGCGGGAGTTTTCATCGATACATACAAGATGAACGACTCGGTGCGCGACAATGCCACCGTCGATATTAAATACATTGGTCGCAAAAGCGACGACAGCATACCGTTCAAAGACGAGTTCGATGCCGAATTTGAACGCACATTCGCCAACCGCTCGCAAGAGGAGCGCATTGAGATTCAGAAACGTTACGGCACAATGATTGCCTACCTTGAGAGTGCCGACAGAGTGATGAAAAACGCCCGCGATATGCTTGCGCATTACGTTTCGGAAATCCTTCCAAACGGATTCAAAGCGCAAGTGGTGGCATCGTCAATTATGGCGGCAGTGCGTTACAAAATCGCTCTCGAAAAGTTGATTCCTGAATTTATTGCGACAGAAGAACAAAAGTCGGATGACGTACGCGACGATGTGATGCTGCAACGCCTGCGTATGCTGAAGGTGCGGGCTGTAGTGTCGAGTGCGGGCAACAACGAGGCCGCCATCATCCGCACCGCCCGAGTAGAAGCCGACACCGACGATGCCATCACCAACTTCAAAAAGGATTTCGATGCAGAGAATCCGCTTTCGGGCATTGGCATTCTTTGTGTCTGCGACCGTCTTCTTACGGGTTTCGATGCGCCAATTGAGCAGGTGATGTATCTCGACAAAAACCTGTCGGAGCACAACCTGATGCAGGCCATCACCCGCGTAAACCGTACCAAGAAGAACAAAAAGCACGGCATTGTGGTCGATTACTTCGGCGTCACCAAAAACCTGCACAAGGCTCTGGGCATCTACAATGCCGACGAAGAGAAAGCGGCGAAAGAAGATTTGGCAGAGTTCGAAACCTATTTTTCCGCCATCGAAAAAGAGATTCCCGAGTTGGAGATGCGTTACAACAAGATTGTTCAGCGGTTCGAGAACGAGGGCATTGCCGACATCAACGATTTTCTTGAGCAACGCACAAGCAGGGAGCGAGAAAAGGAACTTTGTGAAAAGATTGTGGAAGTGGCCGAAAGCATCAAATTCCGTTCGGAGTTGGATGCCTTGTTCCGTCTGTTCTTCGACATCTTCGATCTGCTGTTCAACGAGCCTGAAACGCGCAGCCGCTATTATGTCCCCGCCAAACGAATGGCCTACATTGTGGCACTCATACGTTGGCACTACAAAGATGAGACGCTCGATTTGAAATGGGCGAGCGAGAAAGTGCGCCGCCTGCTCGACAAATACCTGAAATCAGATGGTGTGCGCGAGACTGTTCCCGAAGTGGACATCTTGTCGGATGATTTCCCAAAGATTGTTAGCAATATGTACGGCAATCCGCAGACTGTTGCTTCGGCTATGGAGCATCAAATCCGCGACCGTATCATTATCAAATTGGGCGAAGGACGGAACACCGCACTTTATCAGAAGTTCAAAGACCGAATGGAAAACATTCTCACCACATACGCTGGCAACTGGTCGGAGATGATAAGCGAATTGGAGCGTCTGCGTCAGGAATTGGCAAATCCGAAACCTGCTGTGGTATCGGAAGAAAAGGAGCCATTCTACGACAAACTCTGCCAATGCGCAGGCGTGGATTTTGAGGAGCGCCACGACAATATCATCGCTATCACCGACAATGTGATGGTTTTTATTCTGAAAGCCATCACCATCCCGAACATCTGGACAAAACCAACCGATGTTGAAAAACTGCGAGGAAATATTGGCACAGCATTGCGTTTCTCGGGCATTCAGCAACTGAAAGAAAACAGCGAATCCATTGTTACTGAGTTGATTAAGTTAGCTAAAAGCAACGAAAGCGTGCTGAGGAAATGTACAATTAACAATTAATAATGAACAATTTTTTTCATATGGAATTAGGCAAATTAGAAGAAATTGACATCAGAAAAGTTTGGGCACACGAACAATATGATTTTTCTGATTGGTTATCAAAAGAAGATAATATTCAGCAATTAGGAAACACATTAAATCTTTCCTTAACGGATGTTGAGACTGAAAAATTTGTTGGGAGTTATAGATGTGACATTATTTGTAAAGATGAAATAACAGGGAAAAATGTCCTTATAGAAAACCAATTGGAACCGACTAACCACGACCATTTAGGTAAAATTATCACATACGCTTCTGGATTGGATGCTTCTGTAATAATTTGGATAGTGGAATCAGCAAAAGAAGAACATTCAAGTGCAATAGAATGGCTAAACAAGCATACAGATGATGATGTTTCTTTCTTCCTTATTGAGGTTCACGCATATACCATTGAAGGATCAAAACCTGCGCCTTATTTCAAAATAATCCAACAGCCCAATGATTTTGTCAAACAAGTTAAAAACATTACTAAAAACGCAGAATTGAATGATTCTCAAAACAGTCGTTTAGAGTTTTGGAATAGGTTTAATGATGTATTAGAAAAGAATGGGAAACCATTCAATAAGCGAAAAGCAACAACAGACCATTGGTATTCTGTTGCCGTTGGTTCTTCGCAATGTCATATTTCCATTGATTTGGTTAACCGCGAACACAAAATACGAATTTCAATGTGGATTCCTGACAACAAGAGTCTGTATGACACTTTCTATTCGAACAAAGATTCAATTGAAAAAGAGATTGGTCATTCCATAAACTGGGATAAACTTGACGATAAAAAAGCTGCTTATGCTTATACATTTATAGAGGGTTTGGACTTTAACAAACAAGACAATTATGATGCATTGATGAATAGCGTAATAAATGAAGTATTGCTGTTTAGAAAAGCGTTCAAACCATACATTGCATGAAAATAGGGGACTTGGAAATAGAAATCAAACGCTCAAAGCGGCGAAAAACCATCACTGTCAACATTGAGCGTGACGGATCAGTGAATGCGGTGGCGCCAACCGACTGCGATGATGAGACCATACGCAAGGAACTCGAAGCCCGCGAATATCTGATTTGCAAGCACGTGGCTCACCGTAAGGCCGTAAACAAGGCGTACATCAACCGTAATTTTGTCAACGGACAGGCATTCCTTTTTATGGGGAAATCGTATAATCTGCTTATTTCCGAAACCGCCAGAAAATCGCTTGAAATAGTTGATGACAAATTCGTTTTGAACGAGAGATGTCTGCCTAAAGCAAAAGAAACATTCATCAAGTTTTACAAGAAACAAGGTCTGCCCTATTTGCAGGAACGAATTGCCCATTTTTCAAAATTAGTCGGCCGCACACCCACATCTGTCCGTCTCATTGAATTAGGCGGGCATTGGGCATCGTGTACCCCGCAACACACCATCAATTTCCATTGGAAATGCATCATGGCGAAACCAGAAATTATTGATTATCTGATAGTTCACGAACTCACTCATTTAAAATATCCGCAGCATACCCGTCAATTCTGGGATTCTGTTTTTTCGGTAATGCCGAACTATAAAGAATGTGAGGATTGGTTGCACGATTATGGGGTGACACTGAATTTATGTCAATAACTCTTTTATTCCATTTACCCTCACATCCCCAGCGCAGCCTTCAGTTTCAGGAATTCGCCTTCGAAATTCGGAGTGAATACGCCCTTGCCCAAGTTGTCCTCTATCTCCGACAAGCGCCAGAAACGACCATCGGAAACCTCGTCGTGGTCGGGCGTTATCGTACCTTCGTAGATGGTCGTGAACACGTTCACCACTTCGCGCTCCACCTGCGAACGAAACACATACGACATCAGTTTTTTCGCTTCAAAATCCTTTATCGACAATTCCTCACCTGCCTCACGCACCAATGCGTCCTCTATCGTCTCGCCATACCTCACATGACCGCCAACAGCCGTATCCCATTTCCCCGGCTGAATACCCTTGGTTTCTGAGCGTTTTTGCAAATACAATTCACCACGGTCGTTGAACACATGCAGATGCACCACCGGATGCAAAATGAATGTCTTTGCATGACATACCTGACGGCTTTCGCGCCCTATCACCGTGCCCGACTCGTCCACAACGGGAAAATACTCTTCTTCCATATCTATTCTGTTTATTGCCACAAAATTACAAAAATGTTTCCCATTTCGCCGCTCAGGAAGTCACTCAACAAAAAAAATATGAAAAGCAGATTAAAAAATTTGGTTTTTCCGATAAAATGTTATTACTTTGCAAACTCAAAAATAGAACAATAACAATAAAAAGGTATATAAAAATGTCAAAAGTTTGTCAGATTACCGGTAAAACAGCAATGGGCGGGAACAACGTATCTCACTCAAAGAGAAGAACAAAAAGAAAATTTGATGTAAACTTGTTCACTCGCAAATTCTACTGGGGAGAACAAGACTGCTGGATTTCGCTGAATGTTTCAGCAGCCGGTTTGCGCGTAATCAACAAAATCGGCTTGGACGCCGCTTTGAAAAACGCAGCAGAAAAAGGTTATTTAAATGCTTAATTAAGAGGAGAACAGAAAATGGCAAAGAAAAGTAAAGGAAACAGAGTTCAAGTAATATTGGAATGTACTGAACACAAAGAAAGCGGAATGCCGGGCACTTCTCGTTACATCACGACCAAAAACCGCAAAAACTCACCAGAGCGTTTGGAATTGAAAAAATACAATCCCATCCTGAAAAGAGTAACAGTTCACAAAGAAATTAAATAAGAATAAGTCATGGCAAAGAAAACAGTTGCAACCATCCAAAAAGGTGAAGGACGTTCTTACGCAAAAGTTATCAAAATGGTGAAATCACCTAAAACTGGCGCTTATGTTTTTCACGAAGAAATTGTCCACAATGACAAAGTAAAAGAATTTTTCGCTAAATAAGCATAAAACAGATTTGAAAAAGTCCTTTTGTTTCAAAATAATGAAGCAAAAGGATTTTTTTTGCTTATATTTGTTCTTTAAACAAACACATACCCTATGGGCTTTTTAGATTTTTTCACAAAAGAGAAAAAAGAAACGCTTGACAAAGGACTCTCTAAAACAAAAGAAAGCGTATTCTCAAAAATATCCCGCATGATTGTGGGTAAATCCACCGTCGACGCCGATGTGCTGGACGAACTCGAGGACATACTCATCTCCTCCGATGTGGGAGTGGACACCACACTGAAAATCATCGAAAGAATTGAAAAACGCGTGGCCGCCGACAAATACATGGGCACGGGCGAACTGCAAAAAATACTCCGCGAAGAGATTGGCGCTTTGCTCGCCGAAAACAATTCTGGCGAAACGGCATCATTCGAAGTGCCAGAAAACAAAAAGCCCTACGTGATAATGGTCATCGGCGTGAACGGAGTCGGGAAAACCACTACCATCGGCAAACTTGCGCATCAGTTCAAAAAAGCCGGAAACAAAGTTTTCCTTGGAGCTGCCGACACCTTCAGGGCAGCTGCAGTAGAGCAACTCTCTATCTGGGCCGAACGCGTAGGCGTGCCCATCGTCAAGCAACAGATGGGGTCCGATCCTGCATCTGTAGCATACGACACCCTGTCGTCAGCCAAAGCGAACAATGCTGATGTTGTAATTATCGACACCGCTGGAAGATTGCACAACAAGATCAACCTGATGAACGAATTGGCAAAGATAAAGAATGTGATGAAAAAAGTGCTTCCCGACGCCCCAAACGAGATTCTGCTCGTTCTCGATGGCTCCACCGGGCAAAACGCTTTTGAACAAGCCAAACAATTCTCAAACGCAACGGAAATCACGGCTTTGGCTGTCACAAAACTCGACGGAACTGCCAAAGGCGGCGTCGTAATCGGTATCTCCGACCAATTCAAAATCCCTGTCAAATACATCGGATTAGGCGAAGGAATCGAAGACTTGCAGATTTTTGACAAACAAGCATTCGTAGAATCTTTGTTCGAATAATATGACGAAAGAAAAGATAGACATCATAACGCTGGGATGCTCCAAAAACCTAGTCGATTCCGAATTTGTCATCAAGCAATTCGAAGCAATCGGGTTTACCGTACACCACGACCCTGAAATTCCGAAAGCGCCTATAGCCATTATCAACACTTGCGGATTTATCGGCGACGCAAAAGAAGAAAGCATAGACACGATTCTGCAATTTGCACAACGAAAAAAACAAGGGAAGCTGAAAAAACTCCTTGTAATGGGTTGCCTCTCCGAGCGATACAGAAACGAACTGAGCAAAGAAATACCAGAAGTGGATAAATTCTACGGAAAATTCGAGTACAAGCAAGTGGTGCTCGACCTTTCCAACGAATACAACGAAGCGTTGAGACTGCAGCGCACTGTCACCACGCCAAAACATTACACTTACGTAAAAATTTCGGAAGGCTGCAACCGCCTATGCTCCTATTGCGCTATTCCTATCATCACAGGTCGGCACATTTCACGCCCTGAAGAAGACATTCTGGAAGAAGTGAAAATGCTGGCACAAAAAGGGACAAAAGAATTTCAAATTATTGCACAAGACTTATCGTATTACGGCATTGACCTGTACAAAAAATCGAAACTCGCCGATTTGATAAACAAAATTTCTGACATCAACGGCGTGGAATGGATCAGACTGCACTACGCCTACCCTGCCGGATTTCCGTTCGACATACTGCCCGTTATGCGCGAACGCGAGAATGTTTGCAAATATCTCGACATTGCCTTCCAACATATCAGCGACAACATGCTGAAAAAGATGCGACGCAATGTAACTAAAGCACAGACCTACGAACTCATCGACCGAATCCGTACCGAGGTTCCAGGCATTCACTTGCGTACAACGCTCATGGTTGGACATCCTGGCGAAACCGAACAAGACTTCGAAGAGCTAAAAGACTTCACACGCAAGATTCGCTTCGAGCGGATGGGAGCTTTCACTTACTCAGACGAGGACGGCACCTACGCCAACCTCCACTACAAGAATGACATTACCCCTGACGTGAAACAACAGCGTTTGGACATCTTGATGGATTTGCAGCAAAACATTTCAAAAGAACACAACGAAAAGAAAAAAGGAAAAACTTTTAAAGTAATCATCGACAGAGAAGAGGCCGATTCATATATCGGACGCACCGAATACGACTCCCCTGAAGTCGACCAAGAAGTGCTGATTAATAAAGACAGGAGACTGGAAATCGGTCAATTCTACGATGTAAATATCGAAAATGCAGAAGATTTTGATTTATTCGGGAAAGTTATTTGAAATTTTCATCGAAAAGTCTTATAATTGCCAAAATAAAATTTTCAGACTGTGAACTACAAAGAATTCATAAGCGAATACTCCTCGCAAATAGGCAAAACTCAAAAAGACGCCGACATGATTGTTAGCGCCATCACCAACGCCATGCGAGAAGCATTCAGCGACTCCAACTCCGTTTCCTTCCAAGGTTTCGGCATTTTTGAGTTGAAAAGGAAAGAAGAGAGAATTGTCAAAAATCCTCAGACACAGCAAAGAATGCTCATTCCACCCAAGCAAGTAGTGGAATTCAAACCTAGCATAACATTAAAAGAACAATTAAAAGAACTTCCGCCAAGTGAATAACGAAAAACTAAACATACAATATCTTATCGACAGTGTATCCGCTCAAACAGGATACACCAAGAAAGAAACAGAGGTGTATATCAAAGAATTCTCAAGAATTCTGAAAGAGACGCTTTTGCGTGAAGGTCTTGTCAAAATCAAAGGGCTAGGCACCTTGAAACTGCAATGGAACAAAAGCAGAAAAAGCGTGAATGTGCAAACAGGCGAAGTTATCGAGATTTCCGGTCACTACAAAATCGACTTCACTCCTGAAAACTCGCTGAAAGACTTTGCGAACCAACCTTTCGCACACCTAGATAACATCATGCTCGACACATCTGACGCTCTTGCAACCGAGCCCAATGCCGCGGAAGAACAAGAGCAAATCAACAAACTTGCCGAGCAAGCCTTAGAGATCAAATCTCTATTGTCCGACATCAATGATGTTCAGCCGGTCAATCCGGTTCCTGCTCAAAGCGAAGACAATGACAGCGCCGAACATGCCGTTTCAGATGAACCCGTCGTTGAGCCAGTTGCAATTCCTACAGCCAAAAACGACAAAGAAGAACGATATGTAACTGAAGTTGCTTCTTCAAGCGTCAATAACAGCAATCTTGCTGAAACGACAACGGAAGAGACAACAAACACCGAAAGCGAAGATAGACCACAAAAGAAGAAAAAAAGAGGATGGCTCTGGATCTTAATATTAATTGCACTAATACTAATTGCGTTAGGCACATATCACTACATACAATCCAACAGCATAAGCGTACCGCCAACGCCTGCTTCAAACATCCAAATTCAAGATGATGGCAATGCAGAACAAGTCACAACAGAGGAGGATGAGCCAATTGACGAGACTGCAGAAGAAGAAATGACAGAAATGGAAAATTCAGAAAGCTACGAGTCGGAAGATAATGACGATATATGCCAGAAATATTTTTCCGATTTCGACATCAACAACTGCGAAACGCTGTATGAAGTTGAAGTTGCTGAAGGTGCCAGACTGGCATGGTACTCGACCAAATACTATGATTCATACCAATTTTGGCCATACATTTACGCAGCAAATCGCGACATTATGTCCTCACCAAACGATTTAAAGAAAGGTACTGTCATAAAAATACCTAAGCTACCAAAAGAAATGATTGACGCAAACAGTGAAATCGCTATCCAATGGTGCGAAGAGTGTATTGACAAACAATAATAAATAAGACAAAGCAAAAAAAACGGATGCGTTTGCATCCGTTTTTTTTGCTACGCATTTTCCTGCATTTGCTCAACTTTAATAATCACTTCTGAATGCTTATACCTGCCATAACGGTTATGACAATGATGCGAAGCACACGCTGCGAATAACAACGATGAAATCGTCAGCAACAAAAACATCTTCATTTTTTTCATTATTTTTCTCTTTTATATTTTTACAAATATAGTATTTAAATAACAATATACAAAACAACAAAAAACTTCTTATTTCTCTTGCAAGATACATTTTTTGGCATTACCTTTGCATTACAAAAAAATGGTGATTGTAGCTCAGTTGGTTAGAGCGTCGGATTGTGGTCCCGAAGGTCGTGGGTTCGACCCCCATCATTCACCCTTTTTAAAGACTTCCTTTTTTAGGAAGTCTTTTTTTGTATCTGCATTTCCACCACCAAATTTGGTAATGTTGCCAAAAATGGTTGGTAAAATCCTTGTAAATATTTAAAATTCAACACGATACAATAACTTTGATGAAACATGTTTCATCAAAGTTATTTTTTTATGGTCAAAACTCGTCGTGAGCGGT